>JAUIFY010000192.1 GCA_030430245.1 bacterium
GTGTGCACGATCGTGCACGCGCGGGAGCGACGAAGAAGGATGGTTGTTCAGGCAGATCGGGCGTCACCGCGCGGAGACGCGTCTCCTCAGGGAGCACGCGACGCCGCGCCGCTCGGCGACGACGAGCGGTACGTTCCAAGAAGCGAGGACGAGGCGCGCCGTCGCCACGGTGACGTGATCGTGGGCCGCGCGCGGTACGACGAGATCGCTCGCGGGCTCATCGCGGGCATCTCGCACGGCCTCCTCAAGATCGTCGCCGATCCCGACGGTGTCCGTCCGTTGGGCTTCCACGTTCTCGGAGAAGGAGCGACCGAGATCATCCACCTCGGCCAGATGGCGCTCCTGTCGAGCTGGGAGATCGACCAGTTCGTCGACAACATCTTCAACTTCCCGACGCTGGCCGAGGCGTACCGGGTCGCGGCCCTCGACGTGGTGGAGCAACGCGAAGAGCGCCGCCGCCCGCTCCCCCGCGCCAGCGTCGGCTGACGCGCGGGAGCCGCCGACGGCGCTCAGCCGTTCGGGACCAACCGGATCTCGACGCGCCGATTTCGCTCGCGCCCGTCGGGCGTGTCGTTCGGGGCCACCGGCCGGTCGGCGCCGTATCCGCTCGCGTACACGCGTCCCCGAAGCGCGGGATCTTCGTCGGTGAGGGCCTCGGCCACGCGCGCGGCGCGTGCGAGCGACAGGTGGAGGTTCGACGGAAACCGAACCGTCCGAATGGGGCGGTCGTCGGTATGGCCCGAGACCGCGACGCCCAGCTCGGGCATCGAGCGGGCGAGCGTCGCGACGCCGGCCAGGACGGCGAGCCCCGCGTCCGGAACCCGATCGCTCCCCGGGGCGAACCCGACCGCCTCTCCCAGAGAAACGACCACGGCGCCGTCGTCGACGCGAACCCGCGCGGCGTCGTCGATGCCTCCGGCCTCGAGGAGCTGCTCGAAGTAGCGGCCCAACGAGACGAGACGCGCGTCGGGCGCGGCGGGTGCCACCACCTCGACCTCGACCTCGACCGCGGGCGGCTCGACCGACGGACCCGCGCACGGCGTCTCCGTCGGCTCCTCCCCGGGGCTCAGTTCCACCGACGCGACCACCGACTCGGGCGGTCCGTCGGGCGGCGCGACCGCTCGCTCGATCGGCCAGCCGATCTCCAGGGGGCGGGGGACGGACGCCTCGGTCGCCGCCACCGGCTCGGGAGGCCGGGCCGCCACGGCCGGGCTCGGCGTCACGGGCCCGCGGCCCGCCTCGAGCACGACCGCGACGATGACGAAGGCGAAGAGCTGAAGGACGAGATCACTGAACGTGACCAGCCAGCTCGTACGGTCGCCGTCCTGCTCCTCGATCGGCGAGACGTCAGGCAGCTTGCTCATGAAGCACCGTCACGCCGAGGGACTCCTCGACCGCCGGGAGACCCGCGTGCGTCCGCAAGGCGCGCTCGATGCGCGTCGGGTACTCGCGATCGAAGAGCATCTCCGCCCCGTGGATGACGACCTGCATCGAGAGAGCTTCGCGTGCGAGATCGTCCTGCAGCTTCGTGGCGAGCGGGAGGACGACGACGTTCGCGAGGATCGCACCGTAGAGCGTCGTGAGGACCGTGACGCCGAGCGCGGGAGCCACGTTCTCCAACGCCTGCTCGCCGCCCAGCCCCCGAAGCACCATCACGAGGCCGATCAGCGTTCCGATCAGCCCGAAGGCGGGGAAGAGTCGCCCGAGCGTCAGGAGCACGCTTCTCGCGCGCTCGCCTTCGGAGGCCCGCACCCTGGCCTCTCCGTAGAGGCTCTCTCGAACCTCGTGCGCCTCCGAGCACTCCAGGGCACGCTGGACGGCGCAGCGCAGGAACTCGTCCGGCTCGCCGCGAGACGCACGGTCGAGAGCGCGAGCGCCTTCCACTCGGTGAATCCGCGCCAGGCGCTTGAACGACGAGATCAGGCGCTCGAGGGCCTCCTCTCCGTCGTCCCTTCGGCCCAGCGCCGCGTCGAGACGCTCCCACGCGGCCCGGATCACGTCGCCGGAGAACGTCACCCGGGTGACCCCCAGAGCTCCTCCCACGGTGATCAGGAACGCCAGCGGATCCAGGAGCCCGGAAGACGCGGCCAGAATCGCCACGGCCGTCGTCGCCGACAGCGCCAACCAGGCGGGGCGCCCCCCGTGTCGAGAAAGCCAACCGAAAAGTGGATTCATGCCCGGATCCAGGAGCATCTTCGATGCCATACCCACCCCGCCCCCGCCGGCCTTCTGCCGGTGCGCGGCGCTCCGGGGCCGGCATTCCCGACCGCCCCCCGGACATTCTTTCCGCCGCCGTCTCCGGGCTAAAGCTGCGACCAGCGTCCACCGATTCCCCCACTGTGAGGGGTCATCCACAGCGTCCGCAGCCGCTTTCGCACGTCCCGTCGAACTGTTCCATCTCGGCACACCCTGCCGCCAGCCAGTAGGCGTCCGCGTTGACGGTGCGCGAAGAGCACACACCGGAGCCGGACCCGCGCTGGACCGGCACTCCGGACCCGGGCACGGGCGGGGAATGCGTCTCCCTGCGAGACCCCCGCTTCGAGTGGGCACCAGCGGTCGAGGCCGGCCCCACCGCACAGGACGCCAGCGGCTTGTTCGCGCCGATCCGCCTCGAGGTCCACCCCGGCGACCTCGACGTGGCGCGGCGGACGGCCATCGAGCAGCTCCGAACGGACCAGCCCTGCGACATCGTGGTCCGGCTCCGCCCACCCGAAGGCGAGTACCGCTGGTTCCACGTCTGCGGAGCCCGCGACACCGAGGCCGTCGAACCGACGTTCCGCGGGACGTTGAGCGACCTCCGATCGCCGCAGGATCACCGCTCGATCGCCGGAACCGACTCGGAGAACGCATCGACTCTCGCCGCGTTGGCGCGCGCCGAGAAGCGCCTCGTCGAGCAGGAGAAGCTCTCCCGCGAGCTCGAGACGGCGCGCGAGCAGGCACTGGCCGCCGCGCGCCTCAAGTCCGAGTTCCTCGCCACGATGAGCCACGAGATCCGCACCCCTCTGAACGGCGTGATCGGCATGACCGATCTGCTCCTCCGCACGGACCTGGACGACGACCAGAGAGGATGGACCGAGACCCTGCGCCTGTCGGGAGAAGCGCTCCTCAGCGTGATCAACGACATCCTCGACTTCTCGAAGATCGAAGCGGGGAAGATGGACCTCGACCACTCCCCGTTCGACCCGGGGCGCACCGTCGAAGAGGCGGGCGAGCTTCTCGCCGCACGAGCCCACGAGAAGGGCCTGGAGCTCAACTGCTGTGTGGAGCCCGAGGTTCCGGCCGTGGCGATCGGCGATGCCGCGCGGATTCGCCAGGTGCTCGTCAATCTGATCGGCAACGCGGTCAAGTTCACCTCTCGCGGAGAGGTCTCGGTACACCTCGGGATCGAGGGGGACGACGGCGAGCGACAGATCGCACGCTTCCAGGTCTGCGACACGGGCATCGGGATCGCCCCCGAGGCCGTTCCCCGCCTCTTCGAGGAGTTCACGCAAGTCGACGGCTCGACGAAGCGTCGCTACGAGGGCACGGGTCTCGGCCTCGCCATCTGCCGCCGGCTGGTGGAGCTGATGGGCGGAGAGATCGGCGTGGAAAGCCTCCCGTCGAAGGGCTCCACCTTCTGGTTCGCGGTTCCGCTCGAGAAAGCCGACGACGCGACGGTGGGTCGCCCCGGGAACTTCTCCGCCCTCACCGGGCTTCGCGTCCTCGGCGTGGACGACAACGCCACGAACCGCATGATCCTTCGGGCGTATCTGGGCATGTACGGGGTCGACGTCGACACGGCCGAGGACGCTCCGGCGGCATTGGACCTCCTTCGTTCGCCCGAAATGTCCGCCCGGCCCTACGATCTCGTCATCTTCGACATGCTGATGCCCGGCATGGACGGACTCGAGTTCGCGCGCGTTCTGCGTTCCCACGACGAGTTCAAGCACCTTCCCCTCATCATGGCGACGTCCTACACCGAGCGCGGACAGAACGAACGGATCCGTGCGGCGGGCATCGCCCGCCGACTCTCGAAGCCGCTTCGTCAATCCCAGCTCCTCGAGACGGTGCGTGCGGTCATGAAACGAGCCAACCGCGGCTCGCTCACCGACTCCGAAGAGTGGGCGGCGCCGTTCAAGCAGATGCTCGAGTCGAATCCACCGCGGATCCTCGTCGCCGAGGACAACCCGGTGAACCAGCGCCTCATTCGGGCGCAACTCGAGCGGCTCTCCTGTACCGCGGACATCGTCTCGAACGGAGAGGAAGCCGCGCGCCTCGCGCTCGAGACCGAGTACGACGTCGTCCTGATGGACTGCAAGATGCCGATCATGGACGGGTTCGCCGCGACCGAGAACATCCGCTCGGCCGAACCGGCGGAGCGCCGGACCTGGATCATCGCGATGACCGCGAACGCCCTCGAAGGCGATCGCGACCGGTGCCTCGCCGCCGGCATGGACGACTACGTCGCGAAGCCCCTGCAGCTCTCCGACCTGGTGAAGGCGCTCACCCGCCGCCTATCACCGGAGAGCGAGGCTCCTGCGCCGACGCCGACGCGCACGCTCGAAGACGCACGAGAGCAGACGCAATCCACGGACGGTCCGATCCGCATGGACGTGCTCGCGGACCTGCGGGCCGAGTTCGAGGAAGGCGACGACCTCGACGAGTTCGAGGCCATCATCCAGCTCTACGTGCGCAACGCGCGGCGCAATCTCGCGGCGGCCAGTGAAGCCCTCGAACGAACCGACATGGAGGCCCTCGGGCTTGCGGCCCACTCGCTGAAAGGGTCGAGCGGAAGCATCGGCGCGACGCGACTGTCGGCCATGTCGGAGCTCCTCGAGGCGGTGGCCGGTGGACGCCGCGGCGGCGACGCCGGCGAGCTTCTCGGGCGCGTCGGGCGCGAGCTCGAGCTCGTCGAAGAGGTCCTCGCCGACGCCGCGGCGCGCTGAGCGCACCCCGGCTGGCCGCGCCCCTCAGACGAGCGGTCGGCGCACCTCAGACCGTCTCCGCCGGCGCTCCCGCCTCGCCGCCCTCGCTCTTCGCGGCCGGCACGATGCGGTGGGCCGGCGAAAGGTCGGGACGGTCGAGGATGAGTTGCTCGGCGGTCATGCTCTTCAGGTCGACGGCGATGGGGGCCATCAGGTTCATCGTCATCTCCGTGGGATCCGAGGGGATGGTGACCATCGCGAACAACGCGATGTCTTCGGGCTTCGCCGACAGCTGCTTCGCCGCACGCTTCAGCGGTGGGTCGTAGCTCGCGACGAGGTCACCCGGGTTCGCGACCGCGAACGCGAGCTCCGGATCGTCCAACGAGAGCATCCATTTGAAGGGAGATCCGGGCCGATGGTCGAGAAGCACGAACCGCTTGGCGGACGGGAACCCGATCAGCCCGCTCGCGAACCGAAACACGCGATCCGCGGGGACCGCGAGAGTTCCGAACCTCTTCGATACGACCTCGAGGCTCGTCTGCTCGGACGTCTCAGCGGGACTTGCCATTTCCGTACTCCTTCCAGATTTCGTCCGCGCCCGAAAGAGCGTCCGACGCGGGCAGCGCCGCGCCCTGATTCTGCGCCTCGATCGTTCTGACCACTTCCTCGCGAAAGATCCGTACGCTCTCCGGCGCCGTGAATCCCAGGCTGACCTGCCCGCCGCGGATTCCCAACACGCGCACCTGGATGTCCTCTCCGATCACGATGCTCTCTCCGAGCTTCCTCGTGAGAACCAGCATGAAGCCCTCCTTGGCAACCGCGGCGCCCCTCCATCACAACCGCACATAGTCCACGATGCTCTGCTGAAGCGTCTGCCCGGAGACCAAGGTGGCCTCGAGCGCGCTCTGCAAGCGCTGCAAATCGACGATGGCCTCGACGAGATCGATGTCCTCGATCTCCCCGATCTCCTCCCGCGCCGTGTGGATCCCCCTCAGGATCTCTTGACCGCGCTCCGTGAGCGTCCGGCTCCGCGCACCGACACTCGCACGCTCGAGCCGGAGGCCTTCGGCCGCCGACGCGATCTCGTCGATCTCGGTCGTCGGGACGGTCCCGGCCTCGAGGTTGCTCCGCAGCACGTCGAGCGCGAGAATCGCGTCCCCGAACACCTGATCGCCCGACGTCGTCAGGCGCGTGGTCACTCCATCTCGCCCGGTCCGCACGTGGAACGCCTCGCTCGTCCCGGTGTAGGCGGCGTTCGGGTCGAACCCCGGATCGTCGAACTGGACGAACGGCGAGCTGCCCGTCGCGAGCCCTCCGAAGACGTGTCTCCCCGCGACCGTCGTGTCCGCCAGGGTGATGAGCGCGCGTTCGATCTCCGTGATCTCCGCCGCGGCGGCCTGCCGCTCGCCCGGCGTGTTCAGTCCGTTCGCGTGCTGCGCCGCGATCTCCCGCGCCCGCGTCAGAAGCGCGTCCGCCTCTCCGAGCACCGCATCCTGCGCACCCAGCACCGAGAGCCCGAAGCCCACCGTCTCCTGCAGGGCGCGCAGATCCGCGTCTTCGCTGCGCAGCCGCGCCACCCGCGCGGTCCCGCCCGGGTCGTCGCTCGGCTGGTTGATCCGCTTCTGCGTCTGGACGTGCTCCTGAGCCTCCGCGGTGCGACTCTGTAGGGATTGGACGTGGCTCAGGAAGTCGCGCACGAGCGTCGTCTGCGTCACGCGGCCCACCATCAGCGCACCAACCCGATCAGCTCGTCCAACATCCGGTCGCTCACGTTGATCAGCTGCGCCGCCGCCTGGAAGCCGCGTTGGAAGCGAATCAGATCCGTGAACTCCTCCTCGAGGCTCACCCCCGACACGGCATCGCGGCGGCCTTCCAGAGAGCTCTTCACCGCGGACTCGACGGCGGCTTCGTCTTCGGCGCTGCGGGCCGCGTTCCCCGCGGCTGCCTGAAGCCCGGCGAAGTAGTCGCCCAGCGTGGCACCGGACAGACCCGCCTGCGGGGCCTCCGCGACGTCGAGGAGCGCGAGGGCGTTGCCGTTGTCGGCCGGATTCGTCCCGATCGCCGCCGCGACACTGCGGGGATCCGTGAGCTCGACCGACAGGTCCGCGGCTCCCGAAGCCGAGAACAGGTCGAGTCCGACCGCGCCGGTCAGATCGCGAGCCGCCGGGTCCGTCTGCACCGCGTTCACCCCGTCGCGCAGTGCCAACGCGAACGTGTCGAGCTCGGCCGAGCGATCCGCCACGTCGGTATCGCGAAGCGTGAGAAGGGCGCCGATGCGTCCCCCGGGATTTCCGGGAAGCGTCACGACCGGCCCAGACGCGAGCTTCACGCCGACGTCGGCGACGGGAGAGCCGTCCAGGCCGCCGCCTCCGACCTCGACCGCGAGCTCCTGGACGTCCGCCCCGATCACGAGCGCCATGCCCGACGACTCGAGCTCCACGTCGACCGAGCCGTTTTCGCGCTCCGTCGCGCGCACCTCGACGAACTCGGAGAGCTCGAGCAAAGCGGCATCCCTCTGATCGCGAAGCTCGTTCGCGCGTTGTCCCGAGGACTCCGCCGACACGATGCTCACGTTGAGCGAAGCGATTCGCTGCACCACCACGTTCGCGTCGTCGACGTCGCCGCGCAGGCGGTCGTCGACCACCCGCTGTTCACGCGCGAGGCCGTCGGAGAGGGCCCGCACTCGCGCCGCGAGCTCCTCGGCTCGCGCCAGGAACTCTCCGCGGACGGCCAGGTCCTCCGGGCGGTCCGCGACCCGCTGGGCGGCCGCGAAGAACGCATCGAGGGCACCGCCGACCGAAGGCCCTTCGACCGGAAAGAGCTGCTGAACGCGGTCCAGCACGTCGCGGCGCACTTCCGCGCCGGCGGCGCGCGACTCCTGCCTCAGAAGCTGCGCTTCGACGAATCGATCGATCGCCTGCTCCACGGCCACCACGCGGACACCGAACCCCTGGGCCTGGTCCTGCGAGGCGAACTCGGTCGTCTGGCGCCGATACCCGGGCGTCTCCGCGTTCGCGATGTTCTGACCAGTGGTCGTGATCGCGCGCTCGTGTGCGAGGAGCGCCGAGCGACCGATCGAGAGTGGGGTGAAGATCGCCACGTGCGTCTCCTAGGCCGAGAAGGCGAGCCCGCCGCTGGGCCGCACGCCCGACGAGAGCGTCGCGTCCTGTCCGTATCGACTCGTCGGCAGCTCTCGCTCACAGCTGTCGATCAGTCCGGTGACGCTCTGGAGGACGGCCCGGACCAGGCCCGCGTTCACACGCTGGTCTCGCTGGAGCTGGGTCGACATCCGCACGAGGTCGTCTCGCGCCTCGGCCAGGCGACCGTCCTCTCCGGCGAGCTCCTCCAGCGTTCGCCCGGCCGTCCGAAGCGACGACCGACGCAGGTCGGCGATCCTTCGCCACTGCGCCTGCGTCGCCTCCCGCGCCTTGTTGCTCGCCAGAAGAGACGCGAGGTCGTGCGTGGACGCCGCCACGCGCTCACGCTCGACGACTTCGGCGAGTGCCCGGCAGCACTCGCGCTCCGCGTCCAGGATCTCACGCAGAGTCGAAGGTCGCTCCGACGAGTTCATGGCGAGGCTCTCCCGATCTCCCTCAGACGTCTTCGGCGACGAGCTCGCCGAACATCGCCTCGGCGATCGCCTCGGGGGACGGCGTGAACGCACCCGCCTCGATCTTCGCGCGAAGGTCGGCCACCCGTTCGCGGTCGACCGACGCGACGTCGCGAATCTCGCCCGCCAGCTGACGGATCTGCCGGAGGCGCGCCGAAAGCGCCACGTCGGGCCGGGCATCGCCCTGCCCCGTCCGATCCGCCGCGCGCGCCGCGTCCCGTTCGCTCCGTTCGGCCCGCGCCTTCCCGGCGACGTCCCGCAAACCCGGATCTACGTTTCCGCTTCCTGCATCGATCTTCATGGTCATCCTTCCTCGAGTCCTTCACTCCGCTCCGCGGAAGCCGTCGGCGTCAGCCACGGGGTCGGATCCACGGTCCGTCCATCGCGCCGCACCGCGAAATGCAGATGGGGCCCGGTGCTGCGCCCCGTCGAGCCGACGGTCGCGACCACCTCCCCTGCCGCGACCGGCTGCCCCTCTTCGGCCAACCGCGTCTCGACGTGTGCGTACGTCGCAACCGAGCCATCGCGGTTTCGAACTTCCACCACCTGACCAGCCGCCCCGCGCTCGCCGCTGAACACCACGACGCCGTCTCGGACCGAACGGATTTCGCTCCCCGTCGGGGCGGCCACGTCGATGCCCGCATGAAGCTGCGACTGGCCGGAGATGGGGTCGACGCGCATCCCGTACCCCGACGATACCGTCCCCCCGGCAACGGGCAGGGCCGGACGCCCCTCCGCCGCCGCACTCCGTGCCGCCTGGCCCTGGATCTGCGCCGCGAGAGTCTCCGCGAGTCCGAGCCCCCCGGCCGCGACGAGGCTGCTCGCCATCTCGTTGTCGAACACGCCGTCCAGAACCTTGCGCTGCGGCGATTCCGGAAGGAGACCGCTCTCCCCCACGGTCTTCCGCATCGCGCTGATCATCTGCGTCACCAGCATCGACTCGAACTCGCGGGCCACTTCGATCGGGGTCCGTCCCTTCAGATCGGACGCCGTGCCGTGCGGCGTCGCCGCGAGCAGTGTCGAGGCATCGATGCCGGCCGAAGTCATCATCATCACATCAACTCCAGCTCGGCCTCGAGAGCGCCGGCCGCCTGAATGGCCTCGAGCACCGCGATCAAGTCCTGCGGTGTGACGCCGAGCGTGTTGAGCGCTCCGACCAGCTGCCCCAGAGTGACTCCCGGCTCGAGCACGGCGAGCGAGTCCGTGCGACCTTCGGAGGCCACGATGTTGGTGTCGGGAACGACGACCGTCTCGCCGCCGGCGAACTGGTTGGGCTGAGAGACTCCGAACTGCGTCTTGACCTCGATCTGGAGCGTGCCGTGCGCGATCGCGACGGGCGCGATGCGGACGTTGCTTCCCATGATGATCGTCCCCGTCCGCTCGTTGACCACGATGCGTGCCGCTCGATCGACGGCCACCTGCAGGCCCTCGATGCGGTCCAGAAGCGCCATCGCATCCTGGGAGCCCTGCCCCTGCAGGAAGAGCTCGACGGTCTTCGGATCGATCGCGCTCGCCAGAGCGGAAGGTGTGACGTGCTGGTTGATCGCCGCCGCGACGCGGTTCGCCGTCGTGATGTCCGGCTCATGCAGGCTCAACCGCAGGATTCCGTCGGGAGCGAGCTCCACCGGCACCTCACGCTCGACCAGGCCGCCGTCCGGAATCGTACCGGCCGTGGGGTGCCCGATCGTCTCGGACGCTCCGGCCGCCGCGACGGCGAAGCCACCTCCGAGGGAGACCGCTCCCTGCGCGACCGCGTAGACCTGCTGGTCGCCGCCGATGAGGGGCGTCGAGATCAGGGTCCCGCCGCGCAGGGACTTGGCGTCCCCGATCGAAGAGACCTGAACGTCGATGCGATTGCCGGAGCGAGCGAACGGGGGAAGCTGCGCGGTGACGAGCACGGCTGCCGCGTTCTTCACGCGGATCTGCCGCGGGTCGACGCTGATGACGATTCCACGGCGGCGCAACATGCTCAGGATGCTCTGGATGGTGAACAGCGCCTGCTGCCCGTCTCCGGTGCCCTGCAGGCCCACCACGAGCCCGTAGCCGTAGAGCTGGTTCGAGCGGATCCCCTCGACGTTGGAGATGTCCTTGATCCGCGCGGCCTCCGTCCGACCGACACCGAGCAGAAGGAGGCCCACGAACGCCGCGAGGCCCACGATGCGCGCTGGCTTCAGAACGGCCATACCCAATCCAGAACCGCGAGCCCCCAACCGGTGTGCTGAAGCCGTCCGACCGGCCCCTTGCCGTAGTAGTCGATGCGCGCGTTGGCGAGTCGCGTCGACTCGACCTCGTTTCGCGCCGTGATGTCCGCCGGCCGCACCCAGCCCGACAGCACGACGTGCTGGTCTTCGTTGTTGACCGCGACGATCTTGTCGCCCTGGACCCAGAGGTTTCCGCTCGGCGAAACGGCCTTCACCTCGACCGTGATGCGCGCCGTCAAGGTTCCTTCGCGCGACGTCGAGCCGCCGCCGTCGTAGTCCCAGCTCGAGTCCGCCTTCACGAGCTGCGTCGGATCGATGTCCGGGTTCTTCTCCGCGAGCTGCTGCGGAAGCCCGAAGAACTGCGAGATCGCGGCGAACACGGTCGACTCGCGTTCGGTGGACGTCTCGGCCGTCTTCGAGCCCGAGTCGTCCTCCGTCACCAGGATCGTGAGAAGGTCGCCCGGATACCGCGCCGTGAGATCGGCGAAGGGGCGGTTGCCGCTGGCCTGATCACGCCACAGCGATCCCGCGCGCCGCTCGACCGGAGTCGGCGGCAGAATGAGCGGCTCCCCGCCCAGCGGCGGCGTCTCCGGCTGCGCGAACATTCCGGCGCAGCCCGACGACAGCAGCAAGACGCCCGACAGAACCAGCCATACCATCCGAACTCGATCAGTAGTGAACACGAGCCTTCCCGTGAGCGATGACCTCGGCCGAGAACTCCCGGCCCGAGGTGGGGTTGATGAGACGTACGCGCTCCCCGAGCCCCGCAGAGTCGAGCGCCTCGGCCGGAACCGTGAGGCGCATTCCCCCGTTCTCGATCGCGACGCGCACGAGATCGCCGCGCTCGACGAGCAGCGGCACCTCGATCTTGCGCGCCGTCAGGACGGCGCCGGGCGACAGCGAGACGCTCGCGAGACGTCCGAGGACCTCGTCGGGATGGTGGAGCACCGAGGACGGAAGGCCGCGGACCTCGCGCTTCTCGACCAGGATGTCCTCCTCCGTGAGCATCACGCCGCGCGCCACCGCGCGACGAGCCACCACGACCGGGCGCCGGGAGGAGATCCGCAACCGCGCTTCGCCCCGGGCGACCACCTGCCCCTCCTGCTCGATCTCGATGTCCGCCTCGTGGGCATGGCGGCCCACCGCCCTCGGCGTCCGGACGCGGATCGCGTAGTCGCCCAGCGGTACGCGCAACCGCACGGGGCTCTCGATCGACTCGATGGCATCGCCCGCCTCGAGCCAGTCGAGGGCGCTCTTCTCGATGTGGAAACGGATCTCCTCCGGATGGATCTCCTGATGAGCTCGACGCACGCGCACCGAAGACGGGATCGAGTAGCCGATGCGCTCCTCGTCCAGCCCCGCGTCTTGCAGCCGCGCCAGGATCGATGCGCCCGAGATGCGACGCGTCGACCCGGCCTCTGGTGCCATGCCCAGATCGATCCCATCGAACTCGACCGCCTCTCCTTCGAGCCGTCCCAGATCGCCGAGCGTGATGCGCTCGCCAGCGACTTGCGCTCGTGCGCGCAGTCGGATCGAGCCGGCATCGCGAGCGGCACGAGCCTCCCCCGCCGTGCACAGGAGCACGCCGAGGATCAGGCAGAGAGTCGGCTTCACCATCGCGGCTACCTGACGATCGCGGCCGCCGCCCGGAGCATCTCGTCCGCGGCCGAGACCGCGCGCGAGTTGATCTCGTAGGCGCGTTGCGCGGTGATCATGGACACGAGCTCTTCGACCACGCTGACGTTCGAGCTCTCGAGAAAGCCCTGGGTCAGCTCGCCGAAGCCGTCCTGGCCGGGCGTACCGGTCTGCGGCGCACCCCCGGTCTCGGTCTCGGTGAAGAGATTGCGGCCCTCGGCGCGCAGACCCGCGGGATTCGCGAAGCGCACCGTCTGGAGCTGTCCCACGTTGCTCGGCGTGGTCTGTCCGGGCAGCTTGACGGTCACGGTGCCGTCGGTACCGATCGTCACGTTCTCCGCGTTCGGCGGAATCGTGATCGCCGGTGTCAACGCGTCGCCGTCGGAGGTCACCAGGGCCCCGGTGCTGTCGAGCTTGAACGCACCCGAGCGCGTGTACGCGAGGCTTCCGTCGGGACGCGTGATCTGGAAGAAGCCCTGCCCGCGGATGGCGACGTCGAGCGGGCTGGCCGTCTGCGTGAAGTCGCCCTGAAGATGCACGCGTTGCACCGCCGCCGGCTTTACCCCCAGGCCGACCTGGATG
>JAUIFY010000193.1 GCA_030430245.1 bacterium
CTGATGGCGGCTCCTCCCCCCGTGCCTGGGGTGCTGAGCGGCCTGCGCGGCAGCTTCGACCACCTCCCCGACGTCGCTCCCGGGCAGCTCACGATGCTGAACACGAAGGCCGACCGTTTCGCGCCGTTCGTCCGACGGGTCGGAACGCGAGTGTTCCAGAACCTGCTGATCTACCAGCGACGCGACCTCGACGCGCCGGACATCCTGGCGGCGAGCCAGATCGTGACCGTGCGGGCGATCCTCGACCCGACGGGACGGCTGGACAGCCTCGAGGTCGTCGATCGGTCGGGGAGCCCGGCGATGGACCGCACCCTCGTCGAAGCCCTGCGTCAGGCCGCGTTCGATCCGAACCCGCCGTCGGGCGCGGCCAACGTGGACGGGAACTTCGAGTTCATCTTCCAGGCGCAGATCCTGGCGAACGTCCAACCGGGGCTGGAGCAACGCATCCGCGCGGTGGAGAGTCGACTCCGCATCGGCCTCATGTGAGCCGACGGCTCCGCGCCGCCCGCCCGTCCCTACTGCTCACTCCTCCTCGGACTCCTCGATGTACTCGCGGTACTCGTCCGCGGTCATCAGGTCTTCGAGGTCGCTCTCGTCGCCGATGGTGATCTTGACCATCCAACCGTCACCGTAGGGATCCTCGTTCACGAGCTCGGGACTGTCCGGGAGGTCGTCGTTGACCTCCGCCACGTCGCCCGACACGGGAGCGTAGATATCCGACACCGCCTTCGTCGACTCGACGACTCCGAACGGCTCGGACTTCTCGACCTTGTCTCCTGCCGCGGGCAGCTCGACGAAGACGACTTCGCCCAGCTGCTCTTGCGCGTGGTCCGTGATCCCGACCGTCACCACCTTGTCCTCGATGGCGAGCCACTCGTGCTCACGGGTGTATTTCAAGTCCTCCGGCAGTTCCATCTCTACTTCCCGTTCCTCCCCGGCGTCGGGCGTCGGTAGAACGGGAGGTCCACCCGTTCGGCCGCTGCCGCGCGCCCGCGAATTTCGATCGACAGGTCTGCGTCTACCCATTCCCCATCGACCAAGGCAAGGGCGACCGCCCGACGCAGCGTCGGCGAGCGCGTTCCACTGGTGACGACGCCCACCTTCGATCCGTCCGCGAGGACGGGATACTCGGCTCGGGCGATGCCCTTGTCGACGAGCGCGAGGCCGATCAGGCGGCGGGGCGGTCCCTCCGCCAGCTGGCGGGCGAGCGCCTCCCGCCCCACGAAGTCTCCCTTGTCGAGCTTGACCGCCCAGCCCAGCCCGGCCTCGAGCGGCGAGATGTCCCGGCCGAGCTCGTGACCGTAGAGCGCGAGCCCGGCCTCGAGGCGAAGCGTGTCGCGGGCGCCGAGCCCGATCGGTTCGACGCCCTGGCCCTCGACGAGCGCGTCCCACAGATCACCGACGTCCTCCGTCGAGCAGAACAGCTCGAAGCCGTCCTCGCCGGTGTAGCCCGTACGCGCGGCGAAGACCGCCTTGCCCGCCAGCTCTCCATCCGCACAGCCGAAGCGGGGCAGCCCGGCGATCCAGGCGCCACCGCAGGCGGCGACGCGGTCCGCGGCGGTCGGCCCCTGGAGGGCGAGAAGCGCCGTCCGGCCACTCCGGTCCACCACGCGGACCGACGCGTCGCCCTGGGCGCGACTCTCGATCCACGACCGACATGCTTCCGCGTTCGACGCATTCACACAGAACAAGAACCGCGAATCGTCACGGCGGTAGAGGATGGTGTCGTCGATCGTCCCTCCGTCCTCGGCGCACCAGATCGTGTACTGTGCGCGACCGACCTCGAGGCGAGACGCGTCGTTCGTCGTGATGCTCTGGCACAGCTCGAGCGCGCGCGGGCCTTCCACCTCGATCTCGCCCATGTGGGAGACGTCGAACAACCCGGCGGAGGTACGGACGACCTCGTGCTCCTGCAGCAGTCCGCGATACTGCACGGGCATTTCCCAGCCCCCGAAGTCCACGAACCGCGCCCCAGCCGCACGATGTCTCTCGAAGAGCGGCGTGCGACGAAGCTCCGTCATCCGCGCACGCTCGCGAGCGCGGCCTCGACCGTGTTGGACAACAACATCGCGATCGTCATGGGGCCGACCCCGCCCGGCACCGGCGTGATGTGCGCGGCGCGAAGACGCGCCGACTCGTAGTCGACGTCACCGACGAGCCCGTCGTCGGTGCGGTTGATGCCGACGTCGATGACGACGGCGCCCGGTTTGATCCACGAGCCCGGGATCGCCTTGGGCCGGCCGATGGCCGCGACGAGGATGTCCGCGGAGGCGACCTCGGCTTCCAGATCGGCGGTGCGGGAGTGGCAGTACGTCACCGTCGCGTGGCGCTCGAGCAGGAGCAGGCCCACCGGCTTTCCGACGAGCAGACTACGCCCGACGACCACCGCTCGCTTGCCCGTGGGGTCGACGCCCGTCTCGTCGATGAGCCGCATCACCCCCAGCGGCGTGCACGGCCGGAGCCCCGCGGTTCCCGCCAGGAGCCGGCCCTGACTGACGGGCGTCAGGCCATCGACGTCCTTTTCCGGCGAGAGCCGATCGATGACCTCCTTCTCGTCGAGACCCTCCGGAAGTGGCAGCTGGACGAGGATGCCGTGCACGTCGTCGCGCGCGTTGAGCTCGTCGACCTTGGCGAGCAGAGTCGCCTGCGCCGTCGTCGCCGGCAGCTCGGTGTGGATCGATTCGATCCCCACCTCGGCGCACGCCTTGCGCTTGTTGCGCACGTACACGGCCGACGCGGCGTCGTCCCCGACGAGGACCGTCGCCAGACCGGGACGCACGCGGTCGGCGACCCCCGCGACGCGCCTCCGCACCTCGCCTCGCACCCGTTTCGCGACCTCCGTGCCGTCGATCCGGGCCCCACCCCCCTCGGTCTCTGCCATGGCACGCGTCTATAAGGCCCCCCCGGCGGGGTGTAAAGGCGGCTCCGCGAGGCTCCCCACCCTGGTACACTCGGAAGATGGAGATCGGAGTTCCACGCGAGATCAAGCCCGAGGAGAACCGCGTCGCGCTCACTCCGGGCGGCGTCGCAGCCCTCGTCGCACACGGCCACCACGTCCGCGTCGAGCGCGGCGCTGGGACCGGCTCGTCGCTTCCGGACGAGCTCTACGCGCGCGCGGGCGCCGAGCTCGTCGACGAAGCGCGCCACGTGTGGGCGCGGAGTGAGCTCGTCCTCAAGGTGAAGGAACCCATCGACGTCGAATTCCACTTCCTGCGCGGCGATCTCGCCCTGTTCACGTATCTTCATCTCGCCGCGAACGAGCCGCTGACGCGCGCGCTGGTCGACGCCGGCACGACGGCGCTCGCGTACGAGACCCTGCAGGAGGACGACGGCACGCTCCCGCTCCTGGCTCCGATGAGCGAGGTCGCGGGCCGTCTCGCCGTACAGGTCGGCGCATGGTGCCTCGAACGCCAGAACGGGGGCCGCGGGATCCTGCTGTCCGGCGCGGCCGGCGTGCGCCCGGGCAAGGTCGTGATCCTCGGGGCCGGGATCGCGGGGACGGCCGCCTGCCAAGTCGCCGTCGGCATGGGCGCGGACGTCAGCATCCTGGACATCGCCCCCGACCGCCTCCGGTACGTGCACGACATCCTCGGGGGCCACGTCACGACCGTGATGTCCAACCGCGCGAACCTCGAAGAGGAGGTGCCCGCGGCGGACCTCGTGATCTCGACGGTGCTCATTCCGGGGGCGCGCGCACCGAAGCTGCTGACGCGCGACCTCGTCGCATCGATGCGCTCGGGTGCTGCGATCGTCGACGTCGCGATCGATCAAGGGGGAACGGCGGAGACCTCCCGTCCGACCACCCACGGCGACCCCATCTACCGGGAGTGCGACGTCGTCCACTACGGGGTGACGAACATGCCCGCGATCGTCCCCCACACCTCGACGTACGCCCTGACGAACGCCACCCTCTCCTACGCCCAACTCCTCGCCGACCTCGGCATCGAAGGCGCCCTCGCCGAGAGCCGCCTCCTCCGCACCGCCCTCAACGTCGGCGGCGGCACCATCGTCCATCCCGCCGTCGCCGCCGCCTTCTAGGGAAGGTCGCTCCCCCTCTTCCGAATCCGCTCCTCCTTGCGTCGCCGCGGCCGGGGCGGCCTCGACAAGGTAACGAATGCCGAAAAGGTAACGAACGTCCCCCCGGGCTACTGCGTGAACTTGAGGCCGAGGTCGCGGAGTTGCTTCGGGGCCGGCGGGGATGGGGCGTCGCTCATGGGGTCGTGGGCCTTCTGGGTCTTGGGGAAGGCGATCACGTCGCGGATCGAGCTCTCGCCGAGCCAGAGCATACAGAGGCGGTCCAGGCCCAGTGCGATGCCGCCGTGCGGCGGGGCGCCAAACGAGAGGGCGTCGAGCAGGAAGCCGAACTGCTCGCGCATCTCGCCTTCCTCGATGCCCAGGGCGGCGAACACGCGGGACTGCACGTCGGGGCGATGGATTCGGATCGAGCCTCCGCCCAGCTCCGTGCCGTTCAGCACGACGTCGTACGCATCCGCGAGCACGGTCTCCGGCTCCGACTCGAGCCGCTCGAGATCCTGCTCGCGCGGCGCGGTGAACGGATGGTGCACGCTCACCAGCCGCTTCGCCTCCTGGCTGTACTCGAGCAGCGGGAAATCGGTCACCCAGAGATAGTTCCACTGATTCTCGGGGATCAGATCGAGCATCTCGGCGAGCCGCAGCCGGAGCTGGCCCAGGATGCCCTGCGCGTACTTTCGCGGCCCGGCGACCAGGAAGAGGACCCCGCCCTTGCGCAGGCCGGTGCGCGCTTCGATCTTCTCTCGCTCTCCCTCGTCGAAGAACTTCGCGAGCGGAGACTGCCAGCCATCGTCGGTCGAGCGGATCCACGCGAGGCCCTTCGCCCCGATCGACTGCGCCCAGGCCACCGTCTCGTCGAGCTCGCGCCGGCTGAACTTGTGGCCGTCCTCCGCCACGACACCGCCCACGATGCCGCCCTCCTGGACCGCCTGCGCCAGAACCCGCGCCTGTGCGTTCTCCATGAGGTCCGACAGCTCGACGAGCTCGAGACCGAAGCGCGTGTCCGGCCGGTCGGTTCCGAACCGTCGCGTGGCCTCCTCGTAGGTCATCCGCGGAAACGGCACCTCGGGAACCGGAGCGCCGATGGCGGCCGCGCCGGCGCGCAGCAGCCCCTCGGTCAAGCCCAGGATCTCCTCGGTCCCGACGAACGACATCTCGATGTCGATCTGGGTGAACTCGGGCTGGCGATCGGCGCGCAGGTCCTCGTCCCGGAAGCAGCGCACGATCTGATAGTAGCGCTCGTACCCCGAAACCATCAGGATCTGCTTGAAGATCTGGGGGGACTGCGGCAGCGCATACACGCTGCCGGGATTCACGCGACTCGGGACGAGATAGTCGCGCGCGCCCTCCGGTGTCGAGCGCGTCAGGATCGGCGTCTCGATGTCCACGAAGCCCTGGTCGTCGAGGTAGTCGCGCACCGCCTTGGTCGCGCGATGCCGGGCGACGAGGTTGCGCTGCAACCGGGCCCGGCGCAGATCGAGATAGCGATGCTTCAGCCGCACGGCCTCGCCGGCATCCCCCTCGTCGTCGAGCGGAAACGGCAGCACGCGCGCGGTCGAGAGCACTTTCATCTCGGCCACCCGGACCTCCACCTCGCCCGTCGGCAGCTCCGTGTTGAGAGTCTCGGGCGGCCGCTTCGCGAGCTTTCCACGCACCGCGATCACGTACTCGCTGCGCAGCCCGTGCGCCCGGCGATGCGACTCCGCGTCGTCGTCCGGATCGAACACCACCTGGAGGATTCCCGTGCGGTCGCGCACGTCGATGAAGACGATGCCCCCGTGGTCCCGGCGGGTGTCCACCCACCCGATCACGGTCAACTCGCGGCCGATGTCCTCGCTGCGAAGCGTGCCGCAGCCGCGGTCGGCCCGCCAATCCCCGAGAGAGTCCAGGGTGATGTCGGGATGATCGGAGGTACTCATGGCTCTACTCCCACTGCGAGGAGCAACGCCTCTCCGTCGAGGTCGAAGTCCACGGCCAGCTTGTCGTCTCGTTTCTCGATCATGTCGCGGAGCGTTCCCCTCCGTGCCGCGACCTCCTCTTCGCCGACGATCAGAACGCGCCCGGCCCCGAGTCGGTCCGCGCGACGCATCAGACTCTTCAGGCTCCGCCCCCCGTCGAGCTCGACGCGCGTGCCGAGACGGCGCAGCTTCCGTGCGAGGGCCAGCGCCTCGGCCTCGGCGTCCGCGCCGAGCACCGCGATAAAGACGGCCGGAGCGAGCGACTCGGCCGCGCGGTCCTCCGCTCCGGGCTGAGCGGCCTCGAGCGCGAGCGCCAGCCGATCGACGCCGAAGGCGAAGCCGATGCCCGAGATCTTGGGGCCCCCGAGCTGCGCGACGAGCCCGTCATACCGGCCGCCGGCACCGACCGCGGCCACCGCGCCCAGGCCGTCGGCCGTGATCTCGAACGTCGTTCGCACGTAGTAGTCGAGCCCGCGCACGAGTCGTGGGTCGACCTCGTAGGCGACACCGAGGGCATCGAGCAGCGAGCGCACGCGGGCGAAGTGATCATCGCACTCCCCACAAAGATGGTCCTTCAACAGCGGCGCGTCGGCCGTCGCCTCGCGACACTTGGGATCCTTGCAGTCGAGAAGGCGCAGTGGATTCTTGTCCACCCGCCGCGCGCAGTTCTTGCACAGCCGGTCGCGTCGCGCGATGCCCCACGCCTGCAGCGCGTCCCGGTACGCGGGCCGACACGCTCCGTCGCCCAGGCTGTTGATCAGCATCCGCGCACCGCGGACGCCGACCGCGTCCAGGACGTCGCGCGCGCAGGCGAGCACCTCGGCGTCGGCGAGCGGATCCTCCCGCCCGAACAGCTCGGCTCCGACCTGATAGAATTGCCGATGACGCCCCTTCTGCGGACGCTCGTGCCGAAACATCGGCCCGGTGTAGTACAGGCGGGTGATCGGGTCCTTCTGGTCGAGGTGATGCTCGACGAGGGCGCGAACGACCGACGCGGTCCCTTCCGGGCGGAGCGTGATCAGCGTCCCGTCGCGGTCCTCGAAGGTGTACATCTCCTTCTCGACGATGTCGGTCGTCTCCCCGATCGCTCGCGCGAACAGCTCGGTCCGCTCGAGGATCGGCAGGCGGATCTCATCGAAGCCGTAGCCCCGGAGCACGCCGGCGGCGGCATCCTCGATCTGGCGGCTCACGCACGCGGCCGGCCCGAGACCGTCCCGGAACCCCTTCACCGCCGAGATCGACATGATTTCGCGGAGATACCATGCGACCGGCGAACCACAACCGCGCCGCGTCGACGAACGTGGCTCAGTCCCGCCGCCAGGCCCGGGAGAGACGGTCGAGCTGCTGGTATTCGGTCAGGTCGTGCTGGAGCGGCGTGATCGTGACGTAGCCGGCGCGCAATGCCGCCAGATCGGTCTCGGGAGGATCCGACGGGCCCCGCTCGCCGCCGTCGGTCAGCCAGAAGTATGGCCGGCCCCGGGGATCCGAACGACGGTCGTAGGCGTCGGTCCACGGCGCGGTGCTTTGACGGACCACCTTCACGCCGCGTGGATCGTCCCGGTCGAGCCGCGGAATGTTCACGTTCAGAACCGTCCCGGGATCGATCCCGATCTCGAGCGCCCGCGCGACGACGTCTCGCGCGATGCCGCCGGCCCGCTCGAAGTCGAACCCACCCGACGCCTCGAGCGACACCGCCAGCGAAGGGATCCCGAGGAAGGCCGCCTCCACCGCGCCCGCGACCGTGCCGGAGTAGATCACGTCCACACCCCGGTTGGCTCCCGCGTTGATCCCGGACACGACGAGCTCGGGCTTCGTTTCGCAGAGCTCGTGCACGGCCAGCTTGACGCAGTCCGCCGGGCTGCCGTCGACGCTCCAGCCGAAGAACTCGCCGTCGACCGAGACCC
Source organism: bacterium (assembly GCA_030430245.1). GTDB lineage: Bacteria > Desulfobacterota > Binatia > UBA12015 > UBA12015 > VGTG01. The sequence continues at coordinate 7,895 of JAUIFY010000193.1, forward strand.
GCTCGCACATGAGCGGCGCGTTGAAGGTGACCGCGTGGGCCGCGCCGCTCTGAACCGACTCGGGCGCGACGACGTCGACGTCGCCGAGCGGCCGAAGCGCGGCCGCGAGGGCCGCGATGCCGGGCGCGAGGATGCCATCGTCGTTCGTCACCAGGATGTGCATCCCGAAAGTCTAGACGTCCGGTCGAAAAGCGCACCCTTCGGTCGCGCGGGCCTCCGAGAGCGCGCCGACGGAGCAGCCCTGGCCTGCGCGCTCGTGGGTTGCGATAAGGACATTCCATGAGCGACGACCGTTGGATCGAACGGTACCCGATCCTCACCGGACGGGTCTGGGGCTTCGGTCTCGAGGTCCCGGCCGACTGCATCGTGCCGCCGGGTGCGAGGGGCGCCGATCGACCCGGCGCGCTCTTGATGACGCCGGTCGATCCCGACTTCCCGGACCGCATCGAGCCCGGAGATCTCCTGGTCGGGGGGAGCTTCGGCGCCGGCACGACGGACGACGGACCCATCGACGCGATCCGCGACGCGGGAATCGCCGCGGTCGTCGCGTCCACGCTCGATCGGGGCTTCGCCCAGCGCGCCGTCCGCGCGGGTCTGCCGGTCGTCGAAGTCCACGAGGCGCTCGGAATCCACACGGGTGAGATTCTCCGGGTCGATCTCGAGGGCGCGCGCGTGGTCAACATGAGCTCCGGCGACCGATACCCCATTCGGAACCTCGACGAAGCGATGCTCGAGACCTACCGGCGGTCGGTCGAGGACGACGCCGACGCGAACTGATGCTCGAAGCCGAGATCAAGATCGAGATCGATCGGGCGACCGCGGACCGACTCCACACCGCGCTCCTCGACCTCGGCGCCACCGCGAGGCCCGCCCGACGCCAGGAGGACGTCTACTTCGCACACCCGAGTCGCGACTTCGCGTCGACCGACGAAGCGCTGCGCCTCCGGCAGGATGACGGAAGGCTTCGGATCACGTACAAGGGGCCGAAGCTCGATCCGCCGCGGAAGACCCGCGAGGAGATCGAGTTCCCGCTCGAGACCGACGTGGCGACGGGGCGCGCGCTGCTGGAGCGGCTCGGATTCACCCCGGTCGCGACCGTGGCGAAGTCCCGGACCGAGCTGGTCCTTCGAGGCCCGCCAGCGGCGATCGTGAGCCTCGACGAGATCGCGGGCCTCGGGACGTTCTGCGAGATCGAGGTCGAAGCGCAGACGGTGTCCGACGGAAGAAACGCCCTCGGGACGCTGGCCGAGCGCCTCGGAGTCGCCGACCATCCTCCGATCGCCGCCAGCTACCTCGAGCTGCTCCTCGGGCGCGGCGCCCCCCATTCCTCGCCCTGATCGGCTCGTCGAGGGGTGTGTCGTCGGTTCGCCGGGCGTCTCGGGGAGAGCTCAGGAGAGCCGTCGGCGAAGCTCCAGCGCCGGTTGGCCGTTCGGGTAGAAGGTCGCGCGGCCCTCGCGAACGCGGTAGCCCGCCGCGTGAAAGAAGGACCGCGCCACCCGGTTCTGGATCGCCGTGTGAAGCTTCATCTCGTACGCCGACCAGCTCCGGGCCTCGTCCTCGGCCGCCCGCAGGAGGAGCGAGCCGAGACCTCGCCCCCGCGCTCTCGGCTCGAGTGCGATCGCGACCAGCTCGGCCGAAGTCGATCTCCAGAAGCCCAGCGCCCGGTGTTGCGCCACGAGCGCGAATCCCAGCCTCCGGCCGCGGTCCTCCAGCACCACGCTCTGGACCCGCGGGGCCGAGAGCCACTCCTCGATGATCATTCGGTAGTCGCCGAAGTCGACGAACGTCCTCTCCGCGAGCCCGACCATGTACTCGTGGTCGTCGTCCCCCCCGGTGCGACAGACCGGCCGGGGTGCGGGCACCGGAGCCACCATGGGTGGAGTGGTTAGCGGCCGCGACGTTGCCGGTCGAGGGCCTCGCGAGGTACGGGAAAGATCGTGTCGGACCACGGAGCCGGGGTACGGATCGACAAGTGGCTGCTCGCCGCTCGCGTCTTCAAGACGCGGTCCCTCTCCCAGCAGGCGTGCGCGGGGGGAAAGGTCACGGTGAACGAGGTTCGCGCCAGCGCCCACCGGGCGGTGCGGGTCGGTGATCGCGTCCGCATCCAGGGGTCTCGCGGTCTTCGCGACCTCGTCGTCCACGGACTCGCCGAGCGCCGACTGCCCGCCCCGGAGGCTCAGCTCCTCTACGAAGACCGGAGCCCTCCCCCCGAGCCACGGTCCGCCCCGCCCGTCGAGCACCGGGAGCGTGGCAGCGGCCGTCCCAGCAAACGCGATCGTCGATCGATGGATCGATTCCGACGCAGCTGAAGGTTCACCCGCCTCGTGTGGCTTTGGCGCCCGGCGCCCGCTAGGAAGGGAAAGGGGGGGCGGCCCACGCCCGTCGGGGGAGAAACGCGATGACGCAGCGAGAAGACGACGACATCTTGTACGAGTGCGACTGCTTCCGCATCGTCCGGTTCGTCGACGACGAAGGCTCGGCGAACGTGAGCATCTCCTTCTTCGACCACGGCCTCGACATCTACCTGAGCGACGAGGAGTTCGGGCACTTCGCCGAGGCGGTGGGCGGCCTCCAGCCGGCCCCGTACAAGGCCCTGCACCACTGAGATCACCCGGGACGAGCCCCGGAAAACGGCTGCAATTCCGGCCACGGGCCACCGGCCGGTCCCGCGACGAATCCCGCCGCCCCTCTTCCGACAGCTCCGGAAATCGGGCTATCCTCTGCCGTGGAGCTCGCGGCGACCGTCGGCGACGGACGTCGGTGCGGAGGAGGTGCGATGGTGCGGTGGAGCAAGCTCGGGCAAGTGCCCGCCTTTTCGTTGGTCGCGTGCGCTCTCGTGGCCTGCGGGGGCGGGGGAGACGGGGACGGCGGTTCCGACGGACTCGACGTCCCGGCCCCGCCGGCGCGGGCGATCGTGCGGAACCTCGACGGGCCCTTCGGCCTGACGTTCGACCGCGCGGGCAACCTGTACATCGGCAACGTCAACGGACAGATCGTCCGCGTCACACCGAGCGGACAGTCCGAGGTGTGGGTGGAGACCGGCCACGAGCTCGCCGGACTCACCGCGGGTCCCCAGGACGAGATCTTCGCGGCAGCCCCGAACGCGGGACAGGTCCTCGCGATCTCGCAGGGCCGGGCGATCCGCGTCGCGACGAGCGGTCTCGACACGCCGACCGCGATCGTCTTCGACTCCGCCCAACGCGCGATCGTTTCGGCCCGGGGCCTGCGCGGCGCGCCGCAGATCGCGGTCATCGAATTCGACACCACCTACCACACCCTGACGACGGAGATCCGGTCCCCGACGGGCATGGCGTTCGCGCCGAACGGACGACTCTACGTGGCCGACACCGAACGCAACCGGGTCGTGAGCTTCCCGCTCGACCGCTTCGGCGAGGCGGGCCCCGTCGGAGTCGCGGCGAGCGGCATCGAGCTCCCGACCGGTGTCGCGTTCGACACGCGGGGCGACATGTTCGTGACCGGCGGGAATCGCATCTGGACCGTCCGGAACGGCGACGTGCTCGAGCCGTACGTAGTCTCGGGGGACCTGGACTATCCGGCGAGCCTCGCGTTCGGCTTCGGTGAGAACCGCGACGTGCGGAGCCTCTTCTTCACGAACTACGGCTTTCCACTCGGCTCGGGCACCACGGTGTCGCAGACCGAGGTCGGGATCGACGGACGGGTACCGTACGCCCCCTGAGCGTCACGAGCCCGCGCAGGGCCGTCACGCCACGGACAAGATGCGTGCAGAGGGAGTCATGGCGTTCCTGATTCAGGTCGCGATGGTCGTCTCGAGCTGAACCTCCGCGGTCTCGGGCGCCCCGCCCCTCTCGCGTTCTTCCGCCGGCCGGTCCTCCACGTCGCACGCGACCTGCTTGGACTGGTGCTCCATTCCGAGGTCGACGGCCAAACGACCGCGGGTCGGATCGTCGAGGTGGAAGCCTACCGCGGCCCGATCGATCTCGCTGCACACTCCGCGGGCGGGCGCCGCACGCCGCGCAACGAGATCATGTACGCCCGCGGCGGGCACGCGTACGTCTACCAGATCTACGGCCTTCACCACTGCGTGAACGTCGTGGTCGGCGAGATCGACGTCCCGGAGGCGGTGCTCCTCCGAGCGCTCGAGCCCGTCGTCGGCCTCGAGGCCATGCGAGCACGTCGCGGCGCGGGCGTGCCCGACGCCGCGCTCGCCCGGGGGCCCGGGAACTTGACGCGCGCCCTCGGAATCGACCGATCCCTCGACGGCGCCGACCTCCGTCGCGGCGTGCTACGCCTCACGATCCCCACCGCCGCGCGCTTCCCTGCCATCCGACCACGCGACGTCGTACGGTCCCCGCGGATCGGTATCGATTACGCCGGAGAGTGGGCCTCCAAGCCCTGGCGCTTCTCGTTGCGCGACCATCCGTGCGTGTCCCACCCGCCCCGTCGCGGCCGGGAACGCGCGGCGAGCGCGATCCGCTCTACTTCCCGCAGCGCTCCGCGAGCGCGCCCGCCTGGTCGGTCTTCTCCCAGGTGAAGAATCCACCCTCCGGCGCCTGGCCGAAGTGACCGTACGCGGCGGTCTTCTTGTAGATGGGTCGCAGAAGGTCGAGCGTCTTGATGATGCCGTACGGACGAAGATCGAAGATCTCCAGAAGGGCGTCCGAGATCTTCTCGTCCGAGACCGTGCCGGTGCCGAACGTGTCGACGAGGACGGACATGGGCTTCGCGACGCCGATCGCGTAGGCGATCTGGACCTCGCACTTCGAAGCGAGCCCCGCCGCCACGACCGTCTTGGCCATGTGACGGCCCATGTAGGCCGCGCTCCGGTCGACCTTCGACGGATCCTTGCCAGAGAAGGCGCCGCCCCCGTGGCGACCGTAGCCTCCGTACGTGTCGACGATGATCTTCCGGCCGGTGAGACCACAGTCGCCCATCGGACCACCGACGACGAACCGCCCCGTCGGGTTGATGTGGTACTCGGTGTCGTCGCTCAGGAACTCCGCCGGGACGACCTTCTTGATGACGCCCTCGATCATCGCCTCGCGC
>JAUIFY010000194.1 GCA_030430245.1 bacterium
GGCGATGTTCCCGGCGCCCGCGAGCCGCTCGACGTCGCGATGGCAGTTCAAGCAGCGAGACTGCATCTGCTCCCCGCGGAGGAGCGGCTGGAGCCAGAAGCGAACCTCGCCGTGCGCCTGATGAATCGAGTTGAGCGCGACCCCCTGCCCGTCGTGGCACGGCGTGCAGCCGAACTTCTCGGGCGGATGCTTCCCCAGGAACATCTCGCGGTCGGGGTGTGTGGTCCACGGCTGCGCGGCGTCTTCGAAGCCCCGCTTGTTGATGCCCATGTGGCACGACGTGCACCGATCGACGCGATCGACCGGCTGCTCGAAGTTGTTCACGTCGAAGTCCGGCATGACGATCTGCTGAATCGTCGCGATGGGCTTGAGCTCGATGTTGGCGACCACCGACTTCAGGTTGTCGAGCCGGGTCTGCACGAGAGCCATGTCCGTCTCTTGCTCGGCCAGCTGCTTCTCGAGCGTCAGCACCGGGGCGTTGATCTCGTCGATTTCGGCCTGGATCTTCGACGTGGCGGCCTTCGCGGCATCCCACGCGGCGATGTCCCGATCCTTCTGCTCGATCAGCTCGTCGCGATGCTTCTCCGCCTCGCCGACGTTGCCTCCGTGCTCGAGGGCATGGTCGTACTCGTACTTCGCTGCCTCGAGCTCGCTCTTGATGAAGCGAACCTGCAGGTCGGCGTCCGACTCGACAATCTGGGCCGCCGCGAGGCGGCGCTCGGCATCCGCGAGCTTCGCCTTCGTCTCGCCCGTCTCGAGCGCGGCGCGCGCTTCCGCCAGCTTCTCGCGGAGGGCTTTGTAGTCCTCCTTCTCCTCGAGCTTGGCTTTCTCGGCCTCGAGCGCGTCGCGCTCCTTCTGTTCCGCCAGGTCGTAGTAGCCGTGTTGGTACGATTTCCAAGGCCGCCGCAGGAATGCGTCGTCGAGAATCGCCCAAATGGCGCCCAGAACCAGCAGTGCGGCACACAGCAGCCACAGGCCTGCGTAGCTACGCTTTTCGTCGTCGAGATTGAGATCGCGTCTCGCCATGAAATCCCCCGCGGGCGGTCAAGCCGCCCCGCGGCCTTCGATCAAGCGCCCCACGAGGAACGCTCCAGATCCGACCATCAGCATCCGGAGCTCGAAGCGCAGCCCCTCCGCATTCGTCAAGCCATACATCAAGCCGAAGCCCACCGTCGTGATGCCGATGAGCTGCAGCAACTTTGCGAGATAGAACTTCACGACACCCCGGTCAGATGTTGATCCAAGGTGTCCTCATTACGTACATGATCGACCACAGATGGCGGAGGAGCATCTTGATCAACACCGCCAGCATGTTCAGGAACAGGAATGACGTGAGGATGAATCGCGTCATTCCCCACCGCTCCATGAACTCCTGCCCCTTGAGCCAGATGACCCACGCGTACATCGCGATGGTCCCGACCACGAAGAATCCGACCACAAGCGCTCCGCCGAAGACCGCGGACCAGAAGTAGTCGCGGAAGCCGAGCAGATACGGCAGGTCGATGTTCGTGAGAGCCTCGACCCGATGCGGATCCCACTTCTCCCAGGGCCAGAACCAGTTCCAGCCGGGACCGCGCAGGAGCGTGCCGATCACGATCAGCGAGATCCACAGGATGTGGAATCCGAAGAAGAACGTGAGCAGCTCCCACTTCCGATCTTCGAAGCAGTAGTAGCCGTTCCCTTTCGGGTTGATGTCGATGTACGGGATCACCATGAGCCCGACGATGATCAGGCTCGGCAGAGTGACGCCCGCGTGCCACGGATCGAAGAAGACCAGGATCTCCTGGAGGCCCAGGAAGTACCAGGGGGCCTTCGAGGGGTTGGGCGTCCGCGACGGGTTGGCCGGCTCCTCGAGGGGCGCATCGACCGCCAGCGACCAGAGGATCATCCCCAGCAGCACGATGACCGTGCACAGGAACTCGGCGCGAACGAGATGGGGCCAGGTGTGGACCTTGTCGTCCCCCGGACCCAGGGCCTTCTTGATCGAGACCTCGACGCGCTTGCCTTCGGCCTCGGCCGGCTTCGTGGTGGTGGCCATTACGTCCTCCTCACGTAGCCAGGATCAAAGATCCTTCGGGGGACGCGCCATGGCGTAGAGCCCCCAGAGGATCACGACGAAGAGAACCGGCAGAACGAGTACGCGCACTCCCTCTCCCTCCTAGAGCGCCGGGCCCGAGAACCCGTCTCGACGGATCCTCCAGAAGTGCACCGCCAGGAACAGACTGGTCACCAAAGGGATGAAGATGCAGTGCAGAATGTAGAAGCGCATGAGCGTCGCCGGCCCGACCTCACCGCCGCCGAACAGGAAGGCTCGCGCGTCGTAGATCGGGTTCACTCCGAGCAGCTCTTTGAACGGCCCGTCGTGGCCGAGCACCGGTGTCGCACGACCCATGTTCGATCCCACGGTCACGGCCCAGATGGCCAGCTGATCCCACGGAAGCAGATAGCCGGTGAAGCTGAGGAGCAGTGTCAAGACGAGCAAGATGACGCCGACGACCCAGTTGAACTCCCGGGGTGGCTTGTACGAGCCCGTCAGGAACACACGGAACATGTGTAGCCAGACGGCGATGACCATGCCGTGGGCGGCCCAGCGATGCATGTTCCGCATCACGACGCCGAACGGCATGTCGAACTCGAGGTACTTCATGTCCGCATACGCGTACTGCGTGACCGGGCGGTAATAGAACATCAGGTAGATGCCGGTCACGACGGTGATCAGGAACATGAGGAACGTGATGCCGCCCATGCACCACGTGAAGCGCATGCGCGTCGCGTGGCGTCGCACCTTCGACGGATGAAGATGGAGCCACACGTTGCCGGAAACCATCAGAACGCGGTTGCGCGGCGTGTCGTCATAGCCGTGCCGGAAGATCGACTTCCAGACCGGCGATTCCGTAATTTGCTGCTTCAGGTCTTCCCACCAATTCACGGGTCGTGTCCCCCTACCCTGGCCCTTTTCGGATCCGATGCGGCGGCGCTCAGGCCTTCAAGAACGAGCCGGGCTTGCCCCACTGGCCCTTCTCGAACAGGTACTTCGTCGCCTTGTCGATGACGATCTGGCCGTCGTCGGCAAGCGAGATCTTCACGCGCTCGAGCGGGCGCGGCGCGGGCCCCTCGAAGTTGATGCCGCTGCGATAGAACCCGCTGCCGTGGCACGGGCACTTGAACTTGGACTCGGCGGAGAGCCACCGCGGCGTGCAGCCGAGGTGGGTGCACTTGGCCCACAAGGCGTAGAAGCCGTCCGGCTCGCGGACGATCCACACGCGGTAGTCCTTCTTCCACTTCTCACTCACCTCACCGACCGCGTAGTCGCTGGGCTTTCCGGCCTTGAAGCTGCTGGGCGGGAGGAAGAGGATCCGCGGAAACGCGGAACGAACCGCCGCCAACAGCGTGGTCACCGAAAAGACTCCGAAGAGCATCCAGCCCACGCGCCCGAGCACGTCGCGTCGCGACCACAACCCTCCGAGCGCCGCCTTCTCCCGCTGGCGCTTGGCGCGTTCAAGCCGCTGCTCTTCGCGACGTCGCTGCTCGATCTGTGCCTGATCGGCTACTGCTTCTGCCATTGATCATCCATTCGTCGATGCCCCCGGCGACTCGGTCCGACCGGCCGCGGGCCCGCCTGTCCTCTCTTCATTTCCGGAGGGTAATTCGCGGCCCCGTCGGGCCATAATGAAAACGCCTCGATTCGGGCCATTAGGAGCCCTGCTGCAAGCGAGGCCGACGAACGCACCTTCGGCTAATTGATCCTGATTTGCTTAATCTTTCCGCGCCCGGATCGCCAGTCCGACCCGGGAGACCACCGGTCAGCCCTCGGCGGGCGGAGGCTTTTTCCGGCTCCGCGTGATGGCCATGCCCACGCCCACGACGCACATGAAGGCCCCGACGGCCGAGATCGCGAGGCCGACCAGGCCGAAGAGGGGCAGCAGGAGCACCCCGAGGAGAAGGAACGGAATCCCGAGCCCGAACGGGTTGAGGGTGCCCGGCCCGGCGCCGTCCGGGCGCGGCTCGGCGCTGGCGATGACCTCGGTGTCGACCTCCTCCTTCAGGACGTCGATCGCGAAATCCCGGGCCTCGGTCCGACCGGCCGCCTTGCTGTCGTTGATCGCCTCGGCCAGCTCCCTGGCCAGCTCGGCGATCCTCTGCTCGGACTCCCTCTGCTCTTCGTTGCCGATCGCTCGCGGCTATTCCAAGGGCCGGCCGATGTCAACGTCGCCGCGAATGCGCCGCGGAGGACACGTCCAGCGAAGGCGTCGCGGACGGCGCATCAGGCGGAGAGGCGCCGCGGCTCGCCCGCGAGGCGTGCCGCCTCCTGCTCGCCCTGCAGGGTCGTCTCCCGCGCCACGACCAGCGCCGCCCCGATGCGGCGGGCGATGTCGGGGAGATCCTCGAAGGCGGGCCCCCGTCGGAGCCAAACGTCCTTGTCGCCCCGGCGCGTCTCCTTCTCGAGACACCCGATCTCGACGAGACGGGAGATCGCATTCCCGAACGTCACGTCGGACGCCGCCTCGGGCTTCACGACCTCGCCCAGCAGCATCGCGGCGTCGAAGTACCGGCGCAGCCGCTGGAGGAACTTCGCGCGCGAAACGGGTTCTTCTCCGAGCTGGGCGGCCGTCCGCGCGGCGATCCAGTAGCCTTCCCGGAAATTCTCCAGGATCCCCACGAGCGCGTGGATCAGGGGAACGTGCGCCCCCGCTCCGTTCAGGCCCGCGCCGTGCGCCCGCAGGTACTCGACGAGCCGATCCGCCTCGGCCGCGACCTCCTCTCGCTCGGGCAGCGGGAACTCCCACCGGAACAGATCGAGCCACCACCAGACCTCCTCCGAGAGCTCGCCCCGCGGCACCCCGCGGAGCATCGCGTGCGCGACGAGCGACGGGAGAAGGAAGAAGTGAATGCTGTTGTTCTTGTAGAAGTCCAGAACTTTGCGCTTGTCCGGCGGAACCCGCAGCTCGTGGACGCCGTCCTGCTCGACCTCCTCCAGCAACTTCGCCGAGGTGAGGAAGTTCGTGATCTCGGCGAAGTGCCCGGACGCCAGGTTTCGCTCGAGGGAGGTCGTGAACGTCGCGCCCTTCCAGCGCAGAAGCTCCGCCAACATGTGCGAGAAGCGGGTGAACTCGTCGTAGCCTCGCGCCCCGCGCGGCGACGACAGCAAAACGGTGGCGCTCAGGGACGTGGCGCCGACGACCGCCACCTCGTTCACGTCGCGCAGGATCTGGAAGCCCAGCTTCTGGACGAAGCGGCGTTGCTCCTCGTCGACTTCCGGGTCGCCCTCGTGTTCCGCGAAGCGCTGCATCCGGTCGCCCAGGAGCTCGCGCAGCGAGCGGGGCTCCGCGAACGTGACGTAGACCGTGCCGTGGCGCTGACTCAACACACTCCGCGCCTGGAGCAGCGCTCCGAACGATTCCTTCTGCTTCGCTCCGCCCGACAGCTCGGCGTCGTAGGCGTTCTCCTCCGCGATCCGGCCATAGTGGATCGAAATCGGAACCAGATAGAGATCCCGGCGCGCCCCCTGAAGGAACGCACGGACCAGCCCGGAGAGCATCCCGAGCTTCGGCGTGAGGATCTTCCCCGTGCGACTACGCCCGCCCTCGATGAAGAACTCGAGTGTGTACCCGAGGCGGATCATGGTCGAGAAGTATCGGTGGAACACGAGCTTGTAGAGGGCGTTGTCCTCGAACTTGCGCTTGATGAAGAACGCCCCGGAGCCCCGCAGGATGGGACCCATCGGCCAGAACTTCAGGTTGATCCCCGCCGCGATGTGCGGCGGGGACAGGAAGTTCTGCCGGAAGATGTACGACAAGACCATGTAGTCGAAGTGGCTCCGGTGACACGGCACCAGGACGACCGGATGCTTCTTCACGCATTCGGCGACGCGGTCGATCCCGCGAATCTCGACGCCACTGAATGCGCGCTTCCAGATCTGGTGGAACACCCCCTCGGAGATGCCGAAGGCGAGCCCGTTGAAGTTCGCGGCCATCTCCCAGAAGTAGCCACGGGCCTCGCGCCAGGCCTTCCGTTCGGAGATCCCGCGCTCCTCGGCGATTCGGGTGATCGCGGCGCTCACGTCCGGGCCCTCGAAGACCCGCTCGGCGACCGATTCGCGCGGCAGGATGAGCGGCCCCCACACCGCGCGCTCCTCCTGCGCGAGCTCCCGCTGCAGCCGATGCGTCAGCCGACGGGCGAGGCGCGCCTGCCCTGCGGGGCGGTTCGCGGACATGAATTCCTCGAGGTCGACGACGTGGCCCACCGTCAGGAGGAGGTCCGCCCGATTGAACGCGTAGGTGACGAACTTCTTCAGGTCGTTCGGCGCGTCGTGAACGCTGTACGCCAGCGCCGAGATCCGGCTCGCCTGCCGACGTATGACGCGCCCCCGGAACAGAGAGATCGGCACCAGGTGGACGCGACGATCGAGCCGACGCGCGCGCCCCACGATCTCGCTCAGGAGGTCCGCCCCCGGCCGCGCCGCCGCGAGGCGAGCCCGCGCGTCCCCGAAGGGACGCCGTCCCCGCGCGCGGAGGAAGATCAGGATCGGTTCCCCCTCCTCCACCAGGGCTCCCGCCGTGTCACGGTCGCTCGCCCGGACGCGCTTCGACGGACGCAGCCGCCCCAACCCGCGCGTCACCGCTTCGCGCAGGGGCGCGAACCACCCGGAACTCACCCCGTTCGCGAACCGCGCGAGCGGCAGCCCCTCGCGGAGCATCAGCCAGTTGATCAACAGGTAGTCGAGCAGCGAGCGCTGGCGCAGCACGTAGACGACGGTCCCCGTCTCCGCGAGCTCGCGAACCTGCTCGACCTCCCTCCGATCGAGGTGCACGTGGGCCGTGAGCCACCGGCACAACCGCCCGGTGAGCCACCCGAGGCGCTCGACCATCGCGGATGGATGGAGACTCATGTGAGCGCCCCCATCGCGTCGTCCAGACGATCGAAGAAGGCAGTCACGTCGCGCTCGTCGTGGTAGTGGTGCGGCGCGAGACGCAAACCTCCCAACCGAACCTTGCAGACCACGTCGCGCGCCCAGAGCTCCTGGCGAAGACGCTCCGCCGCGACGCCTGGCTCGAAGGTGAGAATCCCCGAGCGGCGCGCGCCGCCGGCATCGTCCTCCCTCCGGCCCAGCAGCCGACCGCCGCGCCGTCGCACCCCCTCGGCGAGAGCATCCGTGAGCGCACCGAGGCGCGACTCGATCGCCTCGGCGCCGGCCTCGAGCAGGAGGTCGACGGCCGCACCCAGACCGTGGATCGCCATCAGGTTGAGGCTGCCCGCCTCGAGCTTCGCCGCGTCGCTTCGCACGTTGAAATGGTAGGGATAGTGACGGCTCGCCTCGACCACGCTCTTCCATCCGAGCTCCGTCGGGCGGAGCTGGTCGAGCAGCTGATCCGAGACGGCCATGAATCCCGCTCCTTCGGGAGCGCACATCCATTTGTGCCCGTCCGCCGCCACGCAGTCCAGCCCCTCGGCCCCGAGGTCGACGCGAAGTGCCCCGAGGGCCTGGATGGCATCCACGACCAGGAGCACGCCGTGCCGTCGGCAGAGATCGGCCAGCTCGGAGAGCGGGCGAACGTCGCCGGTTCCGTAGGCGACCGCGGAAACGGCCAGCAGCCGCACCGGGCCCGCGAGAGCCTCCTCGAGCGCGCCCAGCTCCGCGACGACCGCCCGAGGCGACACCATCCGCGTCTCGACACCCAGGCGCTCCAGATCCCACCACGGGTAGACGTTCGATGGAAACTCCTCGTCCACCGTCACCACCACGTCGCCGGACCGCCAGTCGAGCCCGCCCGCCACGAACGACAAGGCTTCCGACGTGTTCTTGACGAAGGCGACCTGGCGCGCCTGCGCGCCCGCCAGGCGCGCACAGGCCTCGCGCACCTGCTCTGCGCGGAGCTCCCAATAGGGATAGCGCCGCGCGGTGGCGTCGACGGCCTCGCTCACGAACGTCCGCAGCGCGTCGGCGACCCGGGTCGAGATCGGCGAGACCCCGGCGTGGTCCAGATGGAGGGAGCGTTCCGAGTCGGGAAAGAGCTGCCGGAACGGGGACTCGCCGATCGTCATGTCGCCTCCGACCCGCAGTCGACCCGCCGGTGTCGGCCCCGTATTCTTCCCACGTGCCCACCTCCGAGTCCGAGCCGCGCCGCATCGTGGTCGATGACGCCGACCGCGCGATGCGCCTCGACGCCTTCCTCGCGAAGCGGCTCGGCGTCGGCCGCCGGGCGGCGGCCCGCTGGGCCGAGCGCGCCCGCGTGAACGGCCGCCGCGCGGCGAAGAGCCGCGTCCTCGAGGCCGGCGACGTCGTCGAGCTGCCCGCGCCGGCCGTCGCTCGAGCGCCCGCCGGCGTGGCCGAGCCCCACGTGGTCTGCGAGGATGCCGACCTCCTGGTGGTCGCCAAGCCCTCCGGCCTGCCCACGGTCGCCGTCGGGGGCTCGGCGCAGCCATCGCTCGCCTCGTGGCTCGCCCGGAGCCACCCCGAGCTCGCGCGCGTGGGCCGCGAGGGCGAATCGGGCATCGCGCACCGCCTCGACAACGACACGTCGGGCCTGTTGCTCGTGGGACGTTCCGCACGCGCCCATGCCGAGCTCCGCGAAGGGTTCCGCCGCCACCTCATCGAGAAGACGTACCTGGCGGTCGTCGAAGGCCGCCTCGCCGAGCCGATTCGGATCGACGCCCCGATCGGCCAGCATCGGAAGAGCCGCACACGAGTGCGGGCTCTCGCGCCCGGCGACCACCCGCGGTACGACGTCACGCCCGCCGAAACGACGGTGACGCCCCTCCACGCGCTGCCCGGCGCCACGGTGGTCCGCGCCCGGACGAGGACGGGCGCCCGGCACCAGATCCGCGTCCACCTGGCGCACGTGGGGCATCCCCTGGCCGGGGACCGGCGCTACGGCGGGACCACCGCCGCGGACCACCCCTCGTACCTTCTCCATGCCGCGGCCGTCGCGTGGCAGCCGGAAGGCGGGCCCGCTCGGTCGTTCGAGCTGCACCCCCCCGACGGGTGGCGTGCCGTCGTCGGGCGGCTCGACGACCTGATGAGCTGAAGCTCCGAGCGCTGGCCCGTCGATCAGGAGCGGTTCGCGTCCTTGCCGCCCGCTCCCGTCGAGCACGGCACGCAGATGTTCCGCGCGTTGTCCGGATCCTCGACCAAACCTTCGTCGAGATTGTGGCAGACCTTCTGGCACGAGACGCAGATGAAGTAGATCCCTTCGACGGTCTTGTCGATCCGCTCCCGGTTCAGGATCCGGCCGGCGAGCTTGGCCATGCGGATGCCGAGCAGCTCCTGGTACTGGCGTTTGATCTTGAGCCGGCCGGCTTCGTCCTTCGGCAGGCTCTCCTCGTCGTCGCCACGCGAGGATTTACCATCGCCGAGGATGCTGAAGCCCTTCTTGCCCTTCTTCGCGGCCTTCTTCTTCGTCGTACGAGGCATGGCGCGTCCCTTCCCAGCGAGTCCAAGCGAATGCTGCGCGGCCGCGCTTCGTCCGCGACGGATGCGAGTTTCGTGATTGGCCGCGTTGAAATCAAGGCGCGCCGATTCGCTGGAGGCCCGACGGGCCCTTTGCTACCGCCGGGAGTCGTGAAGGTCGTACTCACGCCGCAGGGCCGGGAGTTCGAAGTCGAGCGCGCCAAGCGGGTCGCGGATCTGCTCCAGCAGCTCGACATCACACCCGGGACGGTTCTCGTCATCCGTGGCGACCAGCTTCTGACCGAAGATGCGCGGCTCTCCACGTCCGACGAAATCGAGCTACGATCGGTGGTCAGCGGGGGCTAGCATGAAGTGCACGCGTTGCCGCAAGCCCGCGGAGGTGAAGCTTCGCGCGCACAACTCGGCGTTTTGCCGCGCCTGCTACGTCGTCTTCTTCCGTCGCAGAGTCGTTCGGACCATCGAGAAGCAGAAGATGTTCGACGGAGACGCCCGCGTGCTCGTCGCGGTGTCGGGCGGCAAGGACAGCCTCGCCCTGTGGGACGTCCTCGCCGAGGAGGGATACCAGACCGTCGGCTTCCATCTGGCGCTCGGGATCGGGGCCTATTCCGGCCGCTCCCTCGAGAAGACCGAGGAGTTCGCGCGGGCGCGGGGCCTCGAGCTCCGGACCCACACCCTCGCCGACGAGGGGCTCGCGGTCCCCGACATGATGGTCGCGACCAACCGCCCCGCCTGCGCCGCTTGCGGGACGGCGAAGCGCCACTACTTCGACTCCGCGGCCCTCGAGTACGACTGCAACGTGATCGCGACCGGACACAATCTCGACGACGAGGCGGCGCGCCTGCTCGGAAACGTGCTGCGCTGGCAGACCGACCATCTCGCCCGCCAACGCCCGGTCATGCAGCCGACCCACGAGAAGTTCGTGCGAAAGGTGAAGCCGCTCTACCTGACGAGCGAGCTCGAGACCGCGTCCTTCGCGTTCCTCAGCGGCATCGAATACGTCGTAGAGGAGTGCCCGAACGCGGCCGGCGCGACACAGCTGACGTACAAGGCGCTCCTCGACCAGCTCGAGAGCACCTCGCCGGGCTCGAAGCTCAGCTTCGTGAACGAGTTCGTCACGCGGGGCTCCGCGGGATTCCTCGCCAAGGAGAGAGGAGCGGCGCCGAGCACGTGCGGGGGGTGCGGCATGCCTTCGTTCGGCGAGCTCTGCTCGTTCTGCTCGCTTCGCGCCGAGATCCAACGCAAGCAAGCGAGCGCTTCGGCGCCGGCGTCTCGGTCATGAGTGATTCCGCCGCCACCGATACGCCGAGATACGCTCGCGCCGAGACGCCCCTGGAGGCACGCGAAACCGTCCTGTTGATCGACGAGAAGGGGCGCGAGTACCTCCGCGCACTCCGGCCCGGACGCCGCTTCGACTTCTCGGGCGGCTATCTCGATGCGGACGACCTGATCGGGCGCCCCGACGGGACGGAGGCGCGCACGTCGTCCGGGCACCGGGTCCTCGTGTTCCGACCGATCTACTCTCGACTGATCCCGAACCTGCCGCGACAAGCGCAGGTGATCTACCCGAAGGACACGGGCGCGTTCCTTGTCTACGGCGACATCTACCCGGGCGCTCGAGTGGTCGAGACCGGCGTCGGCCCCGGCGCCCTCACGCTCGCCCTCCTCCGAGCGATCGGCCCCGAAGGCAGCCTCGTCTCGATCGAGCGACGCGAGGACCACGTCGCGATGGCGCAGGAGACGGTCGCGCGCTTTCACGGCGACGCACCCAACTGGAGGACCGTGCTCGCCGACGCCGCCGCCGGCCTGCGCGAAGAGCGGGCGGATCGTGTGATCCTCGACCTGCCAGAGCCCGTGCCCGCTCTGTCGGCCGCGGCCGACGCTTTGCGCCCGGGCGGCGTCCTGTGCTGCTGGGTCCCGACGACCATCCAGCTCGCCGAGCTCGGCGCCGGTCTTCGGGCCGAGCCCCGGTTCGCCGCCGCGCAGACCTTCGAGTTGCTTCAGCGGCACTGGCACGTCGCCGAGCGCTCGGTGCGGCCCGATCACCGGATGGTCGCGCACACGGGGTTCTTCACGACCGCCTGGCGCCTGGCCGATCCCGCCGCCTGACCCGTCTCGACGCGGCCGCGGCTCGCATTTGCCCGGAACGTCCTTAATACTGACCGTTCCCTGCAACCCGATGGGACGGTGAAATGAGCGACCAGGAAGAGCACGACTCCGAACTGACCGAGAACGACGACGACCTCGAGGACGCGACCGGGCGCTTCGCCGGCTTCGACGAAGACACGAGCAACGTCGAGATCCCCGACGAGCTCCCGATCCTGCCGCTCCGGGGCGTCGTGATCTTCCCCTCGGCGATCGTTCCCCTCCCGATTTCGCGAAAGCCGTCCCTCGAGCTGGTCGAGCATTGCCTCGCCGGTGATCGCCTCCTCGGCCTCGTGTCCCAGAAGACGGCCGAGGAGGAGCGGCCCGATCCCGACTCCCTCTATACACGGGGCACCGCCGGCCGGCTGCTCAAGATGCTGAAGTATCCCGACCAGAGCGTGCGCATCCTCGTGCAGGGACTCCGGCGGATCGAAGTCGACGAGTACCTGCAGACCGAGCCGTTCTATCGGGGCCGCGTCCGGACACTGCAGGACGAATACGAGTCCTCGAAGGACCTCGAGGCGATGCAGCGCCACCTGGTGAATCAGTTCGCCAAGTTCGTCTCGATGATCCCCTACCTCCCGGACGAGCTGCAGCTCGTGGTGATGAACATCAAGGATCCGGGCAAGGTCACGGATCTCATCGCGTCGAACCTGAACATCACGCTCGACGAGAAGCAGGATCTGCTGAACACCCTCGACGTCCAGCGACGGCTCGAGCGCCTCTCCGTGATCCTCAACCGCGAGATCGAGCTGCTCGAGCTCGGATCGAAGATCCAGAGCCAGGTTCAGACCGAGCTCTCGAAGAACCAGAAGGAATTCTACCTCCGCCAACAGCTGCGGGCGATCCAGAAGGAGCTCGGCGAGGGGGATGGCCGGGGCGCCGACATCGACGACCTGCGCGAGAAGCTCGACTCGGCGAACCTGCCGGACGACGCCCGAAAGGCAGCCGACAACGAGCTCGAACGGTTGAAGATGATCCCACCGGAGTCGGCCGAGCACTCCGTGGTGCGGACCTACCTGGAGTGGCTCGCGAACCTGCCCTGGGACGAGTCGACCGAAGACAACCTCGACCTACCCCACGCCCGCGCGATCCTCGACGAGGACCACTTCGGTCTCGACAAGATCAAGGAGCGCATCCTCGAGTACCTGGCGGTGCGAAAGCTTCGGAGCGATCCGAAGAGCCCGATCCTCTGCTTCGCGGGCCCGCCCGGCGTTGGCAAGACCTCACTCGGCCGTTCGATCGCCCGCGCGATGGGCCGCAAGTTCTCCCGCCTCTCGCTGGGTGGCGTGCGCGACGAGGCCGAGATCCGCGGCCATCGGCGGACGTACGTCGGATCCCTTCCGGGCCGCATCATCCAGAACATG
>JAUIFY010000195.1 GCA_030430245.1 bacterium
ACGACCAGATCCACGTCGACGGAAGGACCCTTCCCCTGCGGGTCCGCTCCCTGGTGGGCCTGATCCCGCTCCTCGCCGTCGAGGTTCTGGACGCCGATCTGGTCGAGAGGCTTCCCGGTTTCGCGAAGCGCTTCCACTGGCTGCTCGCGAACCGCCCCGATCTCGCCCGCCACATCTCCTACATGGAGAGCGACGGCGCCGACGCGGCTCCGCACCGGCTCTTGGCCATCCCCTCGCGCTCCCGTCTCGAACGCGTGCTCCGGTACATGCTCGACGAGAACGAGTTCCTTTCGCCCTACGGCATCCGCTCGCTCTCTCGCTACCACCTCGAACACCCGTTCGAGCTGCAAGCGGGCGGCGCCGCGTACCGGATCGGGTACGTCCCGGGCGAGTCGGACACCGGCATGTTCGGCGGCAACTCGAACTGGCGAGGGCCGATCTGGCTGCCGCTGAACTATCTCCTGATCGAGGCGCTCGAACGCTACCACCACTTTTACGGAGACGATCTCCGGGTGGAGTGCCCGACCGGCTCCGGACGGATGCGGAACCTACGGGAGGTCGCGAGGGAGCTCGCGAACCGCGTCGCGGGCCTCGTCCTGCGAAACGACGACGGGCATCGTCCGTGCCACGGGGGGGACGCCCGCTACGCCGAGGACCCCCACTGGCGGGACCTCGCGCTCTTCCACGAGTACTTTCATGGAGAAGACGGTCGCGGTCTCGGCGCGA
This sequence comes from bacterium, assembly GCA_030430245.1. Lineage (GTDB taxonomy): Bacteria > Desulfobacterota > Binatia > UBA12015 > UBA12015 > VGTG01. The sequence continues at coordinate 727 of JAUIFY010000195.1, forward strand.
GCCACCAGACCGGGTGGACGGCCCTCATCGTGCGTTGCATCGAGGAGCTCGCGCACCGCGGTGCGGACGGGCCCACCTGAGCGGGCGATCGACGGCTCCGGCGTCAGCCGAGCGGAGCACCGCCGCGGGGACGTTCCGCTTCATCCCGAAGCGCGCGCAGGAGATCCTCCGGCACCTCCCGCGAACGCGCGCGCAGACCGAGCAGGAGTGCGAGCGGCAGGTTCAAGGCGCGATCCTCCCGCAAGCGCCGGTCGTACGAGCTCCGCCACTCGGGAGCGAGCCGCAGCGACCAGTTCTCGGGACCGACCGTGCCCGGTCGGTTGTAGAGCTCGGTCAGGCCGAACACGTCGGCGAAGAAGATCGAGACGTTCTCGGCGGGACTCGCCAGCACCATCGCCATCTCCGCGTGCGCGAGGAGCCCCGGTTCCGCGGCGAAACGATTCGCCAGCGAAGAACGTTCGCGGTCGCTCGGAGCGAGGCGGGCCGCCGCGTGAGCGGCGCGCTCGGCCTGCTGGCCGCTCGCCTTCCAGTGGTCGATCAGGCTCCAGAGCGACGGTGTGTCGTGGTTCCCGAACATGATCCAGTCGTTCGGCGACGCGTTCTCCGGCGCGTACACGTCGGACGGGTCGGAGATGTCGGCCTTCTGGGTCACCCGGAAGCGACCCAGCCCGTGACGGGCGAGCACGCGCTCCAACGGAACGGGAAGCGTGCTCAAGACCTCGCAGATGAGAGAGCGCGCGACCTCGCCACGCGCCCGCGCCACCTCGACCACGGAATCGAAGACGACGGCGTACCGATCGACCTGATCCGGCGTGAGCCGTTCCACCCACCGGTCGTCCCAACGCCGGCGCGCCGATCCTCGTCCGAGCTGCTCCGGCGCGACGATGGCGTAGCGGGCGAGCTCGCGATGGTCCTCGAGATCGGGCGAGGAGAAGAGCCGAGCGCCCTCCTGCACCGCCCGGAGCGGATCCGGCTCGTCGGCACGATAGACCCACGGACAAACGAGCCCCTGCGGATGGTCGATGCGCACGGCATCGAACTCGTCGAACAGCTTCGTCACGCGCTCGGTCACGAACCCGAGCCCCGGCCCGTCGTGCCCGCTCGCACCGCCGGGCCGACATGCGTCCGGGTCGATCACGGGGTAGTCCCAGGGTTGCCCGTCCGGGTTCGTGCGGCTCGGTGGCGCGCCCATTCGATAGCCGCGCAGAAGCATGTCCGTCCGCCGCCAGGTGTCGCGGGGAGACAGCCCGACCTGGAGATCGCCGAAGATCCGCAGGCCGAGGCTGCGCACGTCCTGCCGGAAGGCCCGGTGCTGCCCGTGAGCCAGGAGCTGGACGAATCGATAGAACCGAAGCGCCGGTCCGTAGCGTCGTGTGAGCTCGGCGCGTCGCTCGGCCAGCGGCGGATCGTCGCGCCACCTCGTTCCGAGGGCGCGATCGCGGTCGGCATGCGACCCTTCCCAGTGGTACCAATCTCGGCCCCGATACTCCGCGCGTAGGACGTCGTAGAGCGCGTCGGAGTCGAGCCAGTCTCCGGCCTTCCTCTCGAAGCGCTCGAGGTCCCCATGGAGAGCCGCCGCGGCCGGGTCGCCCGCAGCACGCCGGCGCTCGAAGCTCTCGAAGACAGCGCCCAGAGCCTCTCGCTGCGCCCGGAAGACCCGATCGTAGGGGACGCGGCGCTCGGCACCCGCGGGCCGACGAGCGACCAAGCCGGCGAGCCGCGCGGCCGGCAGCAGATCACCCCAGCGACCGTGCGGGTCGGCCAACGGACCGAGCGCGATCGAGAGCGGATTGCGCGAGAACGCAGTGCCCATGTAGGGCGACGCGTCGTCCTCGTCCGTGAGCCCCTGGGGGCCGAGCTGGATCGAGTCGAAGCCCAGCTCCCGCGCGAACGCCAGGAGACGCAAGGTGGCCCTCGACCACGGGGTTCCCCTTCCGAGATCGTCCTCGGGATCGCCCGGAAGACTCGCGTCGTGGATCGCGAGTGCGAGGCGACGAACGCCGAGGCGCTGCATCGCCTCGGGCACCGCCGACCGCGAGCCCGCTCCCACTTCGATCGGAGGACGCACGTCAGCTCCCTCGATCGCTCGTCCCCGTCGAGGACAGGACCGCGACCGGAAACGCGCGAAGGAGGAGCGCCACGTCGATCTCGGACGGGGCTCCCGCCGGCCGGTCGAGGCGGCCACCGGTGAGCTCGTCGCGCCAGATCATCGCGCCCGGGCTCTCGGGAACGTGCAGGACCGTGCCGCCCCACGCGTCGACCCCCAACGGGAACCCCGACTCGCTCCGCGGCAGGCTCGCGCAGAGCCGGGGCACCACGACGAGCAGCGCGTCGGCCCCGTGCGTCCGCGCGAACCCGACGAGACGATCGGCGTGCTCGCCGGAGAAGGAGAGCGGCTCGTAGGCGGCGCCCACGAAGAGATCCGGCCGTCTTCGCCGGCAGTCGAGAAGACGCCAGGTCAGCCAACGCTTGATCCGCCCATCCCGCCAGTGGCGACACAAGTCGGCGATCGCCGAGGGTTGGATCGCGCCGCCGGACGTGGATAGGCTTCGCAAGCTCTCGAGATCGGTCCGGCTCCTCGAGAAGTCGATCGGCCGACGGTTGTCCGGGTCGGCGAGCGACAGGTCCCACCCCTCGCAGCCCTGGTAGACGTCGGGCACGCCGGGCGCGGCGAGCTTGAGCGCGAGCTGGGAGAGACCGTTTTGCGCACCGCGTACCGCCACCTCGTCGTGGAAGGGAAGGAACTCCGTCAGGAAGCTCGCGTCCGGCGCGAGCAGCGCTCCGACGAAGTCCGTCACGGCCTCTTCGTACGCGTGCCGCGGATACCTCCAGCTCGACCGCTCCTTGGCCTCGCGAAGAGCCTTGATCATGTAGGCCTGAACGCGGTCGCGGTAGCTGCCGAGCTCGGCCGGCCCCATCGGCTCGGTCGGGAAGCTCCCCACCAGGGTCTGGTAGAGAAAGTACTCGTCCTTGGCGACGGGCGCGGGCTGCGCATCGACGAGGCGCCGGTGCCGTCGATTCAGACGGGACCACTCGCGCACCTTCCTCCCCCAGGCCGTGGCGAGCTCGGACAAGACGTCGATGCGAACCCGGACGTCCTCCCCGCGCTTGGTGTCGTGCGTCGACGTCGCGAGCATGGCCCGCGGATGCTCCGCGGCGCGCCGTCGGTTCTCGTCGTGAAACGAGCTCGGGTCCACCGCGAAGCGTCTCGGATCTCCACCGACCTCGTTCAGCGACAGCAGCACCGCGTGCCGATAGAGCCCGGTATCCTCGAATCCCTTCGCCATCACCGGGGCGGTGTACTGTTGGAAACGCCGAATGAAGTGAAGAACTTCGTGGCGTCTCGCTCCCCGGCTCTCTCGAGCCAGAGAGCCGTTCAACACGCGCAGGATCCACTCGGAGAGCCCGGACTCCGGATCCTCGCTGCGGCGTCGCGCTCGTTCCACCGCGTGGGCGATCCTCAGTTCGTCGGCTTCGGTCGCTCCCCGCGCGCCGACGTAGGAGCGGTAGACCGGGAACGCTCCCACGATCTCGGCCAGAGCGTCGCGCAACGCCCGCAGCGTGAAGTCCCGCGTCCGCCGATCCCCCTGTGCGAGACGATCGAGGGCGGTCGCGAGGCCGTCGAGCTCGCTCGCGAGCAACGCCCGCAGGACCCGCTTCTTGCTCGCGGCCAGCACCACGTCGAAGTCGGCCGTCTCTCCCGTGAACGCCCGGTAGAAGCGCTCCAGCGGCTTGCGGCCGACCGCATCGACGAAGAGCCCGTTCACGAGGCAGCCGAACTCGTACCCGGTCGTCCCGTCCACCGGCCACGAGTCGAGCAACGCCTCGTCCACGCCGAGGATCTTCTCGACGACGAGGTAGAGCCGCTCCTCGGGAAAGCGAGCCCGGATCCGCGCGCAGTACTCCTCGGGGTCGGCGAGCCCGTCGACGTGGTCGATTCGCAGCCCGTCGATCTTTCCTGCTTCGATCCACGAGAAGACGCTCGCGTGGGTGTGATCGAACACCTCCGCGCGATCCATGCGCACCGCCGCGAGCTCGTTGATGTCGAAGAAGCGCCGGTAGTTGATCTCCTCTGCCGCGACCCTCCAGTATGCGAGCCGATAGTGCTGCGCTTCGAGCAAGCGGTGCAGCGAGCCGAAGCTCGCGGGCCGTCCAGGCTCCCCCGCGAGCTCTCCCACCATGCGTTCGACGCCGCTCCGGAGGGGCGCGCTGCCGTCGAGCGCTCGACCGAGTCGCCGCTGCGCCTCACGGGCCCGGGGCACCCGGTCGCGGCGAGAGCGCCCGCGGCCCACCAGATCCGCGAGGACCTGCGCCAGCTCCTCGGAGGGCGGCCCGATCTCTCCAGCGTCGAGACGGCTTCGGAGCAATCGCCCCCATGACGCCGGCGAGACCGGGAAGCGATGATCGAAGTAGGAGATCACGAGTCCGCCATCGGGTTGGAGAACCGGAACGATCTCGCCGCGCTCGAGAACCTCGCCGTACGGCCCACCGAGCACGGGCAGGAGGACCTTGCCACGCAGCTCGCGACGATTCGGCGTCCAATCGATGTCGAAGAACTCGGCGAACGAGGACGCCCGACCGAAGGCGAGGACGTCCTGCCACCACGCGTTCTCCCCGAGGGCGATCCCGACGTGGTTCGGAACCCAGTCGAGGATCTGTCCCATGCCGTGCGCGCGCAGGGTGGACACGAAGCTCTCGAAGTCGCTCTCGTCCCCGAGACTCGGGTCCAGACGACGCGGGTCGACCACGTCGTAGCCATGCTCGCTTCCCGCACGCGCCTCGACGTACGGTGAGCAGTAGACGTGGCTCACCCCCAGCTCCGCCAGATACGGGACGATGGCCTCCGCCTCCGCGAACCCCACGCCGCGCCGAAGCTGCAGCCGGTACGTCGCCCGCACCGGGACCGGGTCTCCGGCCGAACCCACGGGACCCCTCATGTCCGAAGCCAGAACCCGACGGACCAGGGAGGCATGCGGCCTTCCGCGATCCACGACTCGAGGTCGTCGGGCCTCGCAGAGAGCGACCGACCAGAGGGGACGCGGGCGTCACACTCCGTTGGCGTCCCCGCGAGGTTCACCCAGGTCTCGAGCTGCGCGCCGTCCGCGAGCGTCCAGCAGACGCGCAGCCCCGAGGCTCCCACGAGAGAGAACTCGTTCGCTCCACCGTCGGCCCCCGCCAGACGCGGTACGATCTCGCGACGGCGCACCTCGAGCGCTCTGCGATACCGCGCGAGGATCGTCGCGTGCGGCTCGCGATCGAGCTCGCTCCAGTCCAGCACCGCCTGCTCGAACGTCGGCGGGTCGCACGGGTCGGGGATCTCCTCACGCCGGGCCGGGTCGCGAAACGCCGGGAAGGGCGCGAACTCGCGCCGCCGCCCCTCGCGCACCGCGCGAGCGAGATCGCCCGTGAAGTCGCAGAAGAACGGAAAGGGTCGGTGGGTCCCCCATTCCTCGCCCATGAAGAGGAGCGGAGTCGACGGCGCGAGCAGCAGGAGATCCGTCGCGGCCGCGACGGCCGCGGGCTCGGCCAGCCGCACGATGCGCTCGCCGAAGGCGCGGTTGCCGACCTGGTCGTGGTTCTGCACGAAGGGCACGAACGCGGTCGGAGGGAGAGCGGACGAGTCCTCGCCGCGCACGCGCCCGCCGCGATGCCTCGACGGCTCGCCCTGATAGGCGAACCCCGACGCGAGACAGCGCCCGAGATGCCTCCGCGGCTCGTCCGCGTAGTCGCCATAGTAGCCCTCGCGCTCGCCGGTCAGGAGCACGTGCACGGCGTGGTGCTGGTCGTCGTTCCACTGCGCCGTGTAGTGCCGCGGTCGTCCCGTATCGTCGCGAGCGAGTCGACTCGCGGCGTTGCGGTCGTTCTCGAGGACGAGATGGACGTGGCGGTCTGCGCCTACCTCGCGCCGAACGCACTGCGCCAGCTCGTCGAGCACGTCGGGAACCGAGTCGTCGTGGATCTCGTGAACCGCATCCAGGCGCAGGCCATCGAGGTGATACTCCTCGAGCCAGCAGAGAGCGTTGTGGATCGCATAGTCACGCACCGGTCCGTTCATGGGCGACTCGTAGTCGATCGCGTCCCCCCACGGCGTCGCGTGGCGTGGGGTGAAGAACTCCGGCGCGTACGTCGGAAGGAAGTTCCCCTCCGGACCGAAGTGGTTGTAGACCACGTCGAGAAACACCATGAGCCCGCGGGCATGGCACTCCACGACCAATCGCTTCAAGTCCTCGGGCCGACCGTACCGAGACGCGGGGGAGTACGGGAGGACGCCGTCGTAGCCCCAGTTCCGCGCGCCCGGGCATTCGGAGAGAGGCATGAGCTCGAGCGCGGTGACGCCGAGGCCGGCCAGGTGGTCCAACCGTTCGACGACGCCGCGGTAGTCGCCCCGCGCGGTGAACGCTCCCACGTGCACTTCGTAGAACACGGCTTCCTCGAACGGTCGACCGCGCCAGTCGTCGTCCGACCACTCGAAGCCCATCGGGTCGACGACCTCACTGGGACCGAAGACCCCGTCGGGCTGGAATCGAGACGCGGGATCGGGCACGAGGTGATCGCCGTCGACGAGATAGCGATAGCGCTCGCCGGCGACCACGTCGGAGACGTGGCTTCGGAACCAGCCGCACGCGTCTCGCTCCATCGCCACGCGGCGCGCACCCCCCGGCGTCTCGAAGACGACGTCGACGCCGCGGGCCGCCGGCGCCCAGAGCGAGAATCGACCGCCGCTCGGGTCGACCGTCGCTCCGAAGGGCATCTCATGGGCTCGCCTCACCGGTCCGAGCCTTCGAGAACGAAGAGCTCGAGCGATCGTCCCCCGACGGAGAGGCTTCCCCCCGCCTCGTAGACGGCCCCGTCCGGACGGTCCGTGCTCGTCGAGAGGATGCGCCGCCAGGCGCCACCGAAGGACGCGTCCGGCAGGCGAAATTCCACCGCGGCGGGGTCCGCGTTCAGGATGGCCAGAAAGGTCTCGTCGAGTTCGGGCGTACCGCCGGCGGCGAGGTGGTATCCGTGCGCCTCACCACTCAGGACGAAGCCCAGCGTCCGATCGTCCGGATCGTTCCAGTCGTCGCCGCCGCGCTCCGCGCCCTCGCGCGTGAGCCACGTGATGTCCTTGATCCCTTCGGGCGTCTGTCGCCCACGAAAGAAGCGATGCCGGTGGAAGGCCACGTGGTCGCGGCGAAAGCGCACCAGGCGCTGGACGAATCCGAGGAGGTCGCGGTGCTCCTCCGAGAGATCCCAGTCCTGCCACGTCGAGGGATTGTCCTGACAGTAGGCGTTGTTGTTCCCCGCCTGCGACCGACCCATCTCATCGCCCGCGAGCAGCATGGGAATGCCCTGGGACAGAAGCACCGTCGCCAGAAGGTTGCGGCTCTGGCGCGCACGAAGCTCGCGGATCTCGGGATCGTCGCTCGGCCCCTCGACGCCGCAGTTCCACGAGTGGTTGGCATCCGTGCCGTCCCGACTCTCTTCGCCGTTCGCGTCGTTGTGCTTGTGGTCGTAGCTCACGAGATCGCGGAGCGTGAACCCGTCGTGCGCGGTGACGAAGTTGACGCTGGCCCACGCGCGCCGTCCACCGAAGTCGAAGATGTCGCTCGAGCCGCTGATCCGGGACGCCAGCTCGCCGATCTGCCCCGAGTCGCCCTTCCAGAAGCGACGTACGACGTCACGATACCGGTCGTTCCACTCCGTCCATCCCGCCGGGAACTGGCCCAGGCGGTACCCTCCCTCGCCCACGTCCCACGGCTCCGCGATCAGCTTCACGCGAGAGAGCACGGGGTCCTGCCCGACCGCGTCCAGAAAGCTGGAGCTCGGATCGAAGGAGGCGGGGTCGCGCGCGAGAGTCGTCGCCAGGTCGAAGCGGAACCCGTCGACGTGCATCTCCTCGACCCAGTAGCGCAGCGAATCCATCACGAGCTGGAGCACGCGCGGGTGGTGCAGGTTGAGCGCGTTCCCACATCCGGTGAAGTCCATGTAGTAGCGCTCGTCTCCGGGAACGAGACGGTAGTAGGAGGCATTGTCGATGCCACGGAACGAGAGGGTCGGCCCCATGTGGTTCCCCTCGGCCGTATGATTGTAGACGACGTCGAGGATCACCTCGATCCCGGCGTCGTGCAGATTCTGCACCAACGTCTTGAACTCACCGAGGGAGTCGCTCGCGAGATACCGCGGATCGGGAGCGAAGAAGCCCAACGTGTTGTATCCCCAATAGTTCGTGAGGCCGCGTTCGAGGAGGTGTCGGTCGTCGAGGAACGCGTGGATCGGAAGCAGCTCCACCGCCGAGATGCCGAGCGCCTTCAGGTGTCCGATCGCGGCAGGAGCGGCCAGCCCGGCGAACGTCCCGCGAAGCGCGTCGGGCACCTCGGGGTGGCGCATCGTGAACCCCCGCACGTGGAGCTCGTAGATCACGCTCTCGTGCCAGCGCGTTCGCAGGGGGCGTTCTTCCGCCCAGGTGTGGGCCGTGTCGACCACGACGCACTTCGGCACGCCACGGGCGTTGTTCCGGCGGTCGTACGACAGATCACCGTTGCGGTGTCCGACGCGGTACCCGAAATGCGCGTCGCTCCAGAGGAGCGGGCCCGACAGCGCCTTCGCGTAGGGATCGATGAGCAGCTTGTGTGGGTTGAACCGGTGCCCCCGGCCCGGGTCGTAGGGGCCGTGCACCCGATAGCCGTAGAGCTGTCCGGGGCGGGCGTCGGGAAGGTACCCGTGCCAGACGCCGTCGGTGTACTCGGGCAGCGTGATGCGGTGGAGCTCACGCTTCCCCTTCTTGTCGAAGAGGCAAAGCTCCACCCGATCCGCGTTCGCGGAGAACACGGCGAAGCTCACGCCACGCCCATCCCAGGTCGCGCCACGCGGCGTGGGCTCCCCCGGCCAGACCCGCACGTCCGTCACCTACGCGACCGGCGAGCGCCCGCCCGCGTCGCCCGGAGCGCCCTTGAAGACGACCACCGCGAGCGGAGGCAGGGTGACGACGAGCGACTGGGGACGGCCGTCGGCGGCGACGGGACGAGACTCGACCGCGCCCAGGTTCCCCTGACCGCTCCCTCCGTAGATCGGCGCATCGCTGTTCAGGACCTCCGTCCACACGCCGGGATGCGGAACGCCGATGCGATGATTCTCACGGGGCACGGGCGTGAAGTTGAACGCGACGAGCAGTACGTCGGGCGACGAGAACCCGCGCCGCTCGAACACCAACGTGCTCTGAACCGCGTCGTTGCAGTCGACCCATTGAAAGCCCTCACCCTCGCAATCGAGCTCGTGGAGCGCGGGCTCGGCTCGATAGAACGTGTTCAGGTCCCGAACCCAGCGCTGCAGCCCCTGGTGGCTGGCCTGATCGAGCAGGTGCCAGTCGAGGGCACGGTCGTGGTTCCATTCACGCACCTGCCCGAACTCGCCGCCCATGAAGAGCAGCTTCTTGCCGGGCTGAGTGTAGAGATTGCCGAGCAGGAGGCGCAGGTTCGCGAAACGACGCCACTCGTCGCCGGGCATCTTCCCGAGCAGGCTTCCCTTCCCGTGAACCACCTCGTCGTGCGAGAGCGGCAGGAGGAAGTTCTCGGAGAACGCGTACATGGGTCGGAACGTGACCCGGTTGTGATGGTGCCGCCGGTGCACCGGGTCGCGCGCCATGTAATCGAGCGTGTCGTGCATCCAGCCCATGTCCCACTTGTATCCGAAACCGAGGCCGCCGAGGTAGCTCGGGCGGGACACCATCGGCCACGCCGTGGACTCCTCGGCGAAGGTCTGCACGTCCGGGTAGCTCTGGTAGATCTCCGTGTTCAGCCGCCTCAGGAAATCGATCGCCTCGAGGTTCTCGCGCCCTCCGTGCTCGTTGGGGATCCACTCGCCCTCCTTGCGGGAGTAGTCGAGGTAGAGCATCGACGCGACCGCGTCCACGCGAATTCCGTCCACGTGGTACCGGTCGAGCCAGAACAAGGCGCTGCTCATCAGGAAGCTGCGCACTTCGTGTCGCCCGTAGTTGAACACGAAGCTCGACCAGTCCGGATGAAAGCCCTGGCGCGGATCCCCGTGCTCGTAGAGGTGCGTTCCGTCGAAGAACCCGAGCCCATGCTCGTCCGTCGGGAAATGCGAGGGCACCCAATCGAGGATCACGCCGATGCCGTTCTGGTGAAGCGTGTCGATCAGGCCCATGAAGTCCCGGGGCGTCCCGTACCGGCTCGTCGGCGCGAAGTAGCCGGTGGTCTGGTAGCCCCACGACCCGTAGAAGGGATGCTCCATGCACGGCAGAAACTCGACGTGCGTGAATCCCATGTGGGACACGTAGTCGACGAGCTGCGGAGCGAGCTCCCGGTAGCTCGGCATGTCGCCGTCTCGTTCACGGCGCCACGAGCCGAGGTGGATCTCGTAGATCGAGATCGGTGCCTCCCGTGCGACTCGGCCGCCGCGCGTGCGCATCCACTCGTCGTCGCCCCAGGCGTAGTCGAGTCGGGCCACTCGCGAGGCCGTCCGCGGAGGCGTCTCCGCCTCGAACGCGAACGGATCGGACTTGGCGACGCGGTAGCCGGCCACGCGGGAGGCGACGTGAAACTTGTAGAGGGCACCGGGCTCCACGCCCGGGACGAAGCCCTCCCAGAGCCCCGAGGAGCCACACGGCTCCAGGGGGGCGGCCCCGGCCGCCCAGCCATTGAAGTCGCCCACGACCGGGACGGCGGCCGCATTGGGCGCCCACACGGCGAATCGGGTTCCCGTCTCCGAGCCGACGGTCGCGGGGTGCGCCCCCAACTTCTCGTAGAGACGCACGTGGGCGCCCTCGTTGAAGAGATGGAGGTCTTGGTCGCCGAGACGCGAGGGATCGCTGCGTTGGGTCATCCGTCCTCCAAGAGCCGACGGAGGCCGCGGGCGGGAATGCGCAGCCATCCGGGCCGATTGTCCAACTCGTACCGCAGTTCGTAGAGTGCCTTCTCGAGGAGGTGAGCCCGCAAGAGGATTCGAAGCTCGCGCTCTCCCCGAGGAACGAGCCCCTCGCTCCGTACGGGCTCGAGGTACGCGTGGAGGAAGATCGATCCGGCGAGATGGCACCACGCCGTCCCCCATGGCTCGAGGGTGGGAACGTCCTCGGGCCGGACGGCACCGCCCTCGCCCAGGCCGAGAAGCACCGTGTTCATCGCGTAGTCGAAGGAACGCAGGAGGCCGGCGACGTCGGTCAGGCAAGAGCGCTTCAGCCGGCGCTCCGAGACGGGCCGCGCGGGCTCTCCCTCGAAGTCGATGATCATGAAGTCGTTGCCGGTATGGAGGACCTGCCCGAGGTGGAAGTCTCCGTGGCACCGCAGCCGCATCCCGCCCAGGGGCGGACCGATCAGCTCCTGGAACGCTTCGAGGAGACGCCCCTCGAGAGAGAGCACCGCCTCGATCTCGTCCCGAGCGGCGTCGGGAAAGGACGTCACACGTTCACGCAAGAGCTCCAACGTCCGAAGGCCGCTCGTCCGGAGCGATTGATAGTACGACCTCTGGTAGAGCGAGGTGAGAGGCTCCGGAGCGAACTCCGGCTCGTCCGCATCCGAGGCGAGCGCCAGGTGAAGCTCGGCGGTTCGCTGGCCGAGCAGGCGCGCCGACTCGGCGTAGCCCCCCACGAGCTCTCCCGCGAAGTCGGGCAGGTCGGCGTCGGCCGCCGCGAGAAGATCCCCCGTGCCGAAGGCCCTCGCCTCCGCGGAATCGTTGCGGTGGGCGAGGATGTGATCGAACGAGCGATCGATCTGGTCCAGGGTGTAGGCCCAGGCGTCCCCTTCGTTCTCGACGTGCTCGTGCAGGACCGCCACGGTCGCGGCGCTTCGCCGGTCCCCCCGGTACTCGAGAGCGCCCGCCAGATGGGGCACGTGCGAGAAGCGCGCCTTCTCCGTCAGGAACCGCCCGATCTCGAGTTCGGGATTCGCGCCGTCCCGGAGCCCGACACGGCGGAAGACCTTCAAGATCAAGCGGTCTCCGTACCGCACGCTGCTATTGCTCTGCTCGCGGCGCATCACGCTGCTCGAGAGCTCCGCCTCCGCCCCGCCCCGGAGCTCGTTGAAGCGACGCGCGCGCGTGGCGACCAGCTCCCCCTTGGCTCCCCGCAACCGGCGCTTCTTGCCGATCGTGTCCAGCAGGGCGTCGCAGAACACCGGGTCTTCGAGGGCGTCCCAGACCAGGGCCACCGCCTCCCCCTCCTCGGGGCCCACCTCGAAGAGAGGTCCGT
>JAUIFY010000196.1 GCA_030430245.1 bacterium
GACGGCAAGGGGTAATTCTCGGTATGGGGCGTGACGATCTCGCACGAGTCGACGGAGTCGTGACCGCGGTCCTGGGCGGCGGCAACTATTCGATCGACCTCTCCAATGGACATCAGATCACCGCCCGCCTCTCGGGGCGGCTGCGTAAGTTCCACATCAAGGTGATCCCGGGCGACCCGGTCACCGTCGGGCTGTCGCCCTACGACCTCACGCACGGGCTGATCATGACCCGGCGCCGCCTGGGTCAGAACTGAACGCGAGGGGGGATGTCTCCCCCCTCCCCGACCGGCTCCTTCGATCGGCCGCGGACGACGCGGCCTGCCGGAGCGCCCTCCCGTCCTCAGTCGAGGCGTTCGAGGACGGTGCTGATGCCCATCCCGGCGCCGATGCACTGGGTGGCGAGGCCGTAGCGGCCCCCGGAACGGCGGAGCTCCTTGGCCACCGTCGTGACCAGACGGGCACCCGTGGCGCCGAGAGGATGGCCGATGGCCAGACTCCCGCCGTTCACGTTCACACGATCCGCCGAGATCCCGAGCTCCCGGATCGACGGGAGGACCTGAGCGGAGAACGCCTCGTTGAACTCGCACCGGTCGATGTCGCCGCCCTCGATGCCCGCCTGCGCGAACGCCTTCTTCGACGACACGACCGGGCCGAGGCCCATGAGCTGGGGCTTCACACCGCCGACCGCGATGCCGACGATGCGCGCGAGCGGCTCGAGGCCGAGGCGAGTCGCCTGCTCCTCGCTCATCAGGAGGGCGGCGGAGATTCCATCGTTCGTGGGGCACGAGTTCCCCGCCGAGATGACGATCTCCTTGTCGGCGAAGCTCTTCACGCCGCGAATCACCTTCAACCCGCCGAGCTTCTCGGCGGTCGTGCCCGGGCGCACGCACTCGTCGCGGTCGAACGCGATCGTCGCGCCCGTCTCCTCTTCGAGCCAGTTCCCCTCGTCGTCGAAGACGGGCTGCTCCACTTCGAGCGGAACGATCTCGTCCGCATACACGCCCTTCGCGTAGGCCTCGTCCGTCTTGCGATGCGACTCCGCGGCGAACTCGTCGAGCTCCACCCGCGTCAGGCCGTACACCTCGGCGACGTTCTGCGCCGTCTGCGTCATGTCCTGCAACCACGGTGAACGGAGGATGTATTCGGGGAACTCGACCGAAAAGTACTTCGCGTGGTCGGGTGCCGGCGCACGCTGCACGTCGTTCAGCTCGGCGATGCGTGGATTCGTCTTCGTCACCCGTGTCGGCTTGCCTCCCCCTCCGAGCGTTCGTCCCATGCGCTCGATTCCCATCGCCACGCCACAATCGATCTGACCCACCATGATCGCGGTGGCGACGCGGTGGAGTGTCTCCATGCTCGAACCGCACTGCCGATTGGAGTGGAACGAACACGCCTCGAGCGGAAGCCCGGCGAGCCGTTGCACGTTGCCGATGTAGCTGAACTCGGTGCCGCGCCCTTGCACGTTGCCGAGGCCGAGGTCCTCGATCATCGTGTCCGGAACCTTGGGATTGCGGTCCAGCAGCGTGCGCAGAACGGTCGCTCCGGCGTCGTCGAGACGCGTGGCAACGAGCTTCCCCCGCGCTCCGCGCGCGAACGCGGAGCGGGCTCCATCGACGAGAACGACCTTGCGGATTTCCATCTCGGATCTGGTAGCGCCACCCCGGAAGGGGCGCAATCCGCGACGCGAACGAGTCCGTTGAGATCCCTCAGAACAAACAGTAGCCAGACGATTCGAGGGAACCCAATTGGACCTGCGACCGACCGAAGCTGAAGAGAAGTTCCGAAGCGAGCTGCGTTCCTGGCTGAGCGAGGCCGTTCCCGCCCACGGCGCGCCACCCCCGCGACACGACTGGCCCGCTCGTCGCGAATGGGACACTCGTTGGCAACGGAAGATGTACGACGCCGGCTGGGCCGGCATCAGTTGGCCGAAGGCGTTCGGCGGCCGGGAGGCGAGCCTCGTCGAACAGCTCATCTACTACGAGGAGTACGCACGCGCGAAGGCACCATACGTGGGCGTGAACTTCGTGGGACTTCTCCACGGCGGGCCCACTCTGATCGTCGAGGGCACCGACGCTCAGAAAGAAAAGCACATCCCCCACATTCTACGGGGTGATCAGGTCTGGTGTCAGGGGTTCTCCGAGCCGAGTGCGGGCTCCGATCTCGCGAGCCTTCGCACGCGCGCCGAGCGCGACGGCGACCACTACGTGGTGAACGGGCAGAAGATCTGGACGAGCTTCGCGCAGGTCGCCGACTACTGCGAGCTCCTCGTTCGCACCGATCCGGATGCACCGAAGCACCGCGGAATCAGCTGGCTGATCATGCCGATGGACCTCCCCGGCATCGACGTCCGCCCGCTTCCCACGCTTCACGGCGAGGGCGAGTTCAGCGAGGTCTTCCTCGACAACGTACGCATCCCGGTCGAGAACCTCGTGGGCGCCGAGAACGACGGCTGGCGCGTGACCAACGTCACGCTGCGCTTCGAGCGCGGCACGGCGTTCGCCGGGGAGATGTACGACCTCAAACGCTGGCTCTCCGAGATCGCCGCCGAGGCGCAGAAGGTCACGAGCTACGGTGCGCGCGCGTGGGACGACGCGGGCCTTCGGCGCGAGATCGGGCATCTGCAGGCCGACATCGACGCCCTCTGGAACCTACTGAAGCTCTCCATCGGCCAGGCGGACGAGTCCGGCGTCCCGGGCGTCGGCGCCTCGGCCGTCAAGCTCTTCTTCACCGAGCTGAAGCAGCGCATCGGCGACGTCGCGATGCGGGTGCTCGGTCGCGCCGTGCTGGGGCGCTCCGACATGGCCGGCATGCCGGTCCAGTACTTTTCGTACGAAGCGCTCCAGTCGCTCTCGATGACGATCGCGGCCGGCTCTTCTCAGATCCAACGCAAGATCATCGGCGAGCGCATCCTCGGCCTCCCGAAGGACAAGTAGAGATGGCCTTCAAGCTGAGCGAAGAGCAGCAGGAGCTGCAGCGCGGGTTCCGCGATTTCGTGGCGGGACGCTTTCCCCTCGAGAGGGCCGCGGAGATCGCCGACGGGAAGCCGGACCACGCACTCTGGGGCGAAGTCGCGCAGATGGGCGTGTTCAGCCTGCGCCTCCCCGAGTCGGCCGGAGGCCTCGGGCTGTCCTACGTCGACGCCGCGCTGGTCTTCGAGGAGCTCGGCCGTGCGCTCGTGCCGGGCCCGACCGTCTGGACACACCTCGCCACGGGGCTCATCGACGGCGCCGCCACCGGCGAGACCGTCGTGACCGGGCTGGATCTCACGACGAACCTGCATACGCCCTATGTGCTGGAGAACCTCGACGCCGCGCGCGCCGTCCTCCTGCTGAAGGACGATGGAGTCTTCCGACTCGATCCCGGCTCGATCGAAGCGATGCCGGTCGAGATTCCTCTCGACCCGCTCACGCCGGTGCACCACGCGGCCACCCTCCCCACCGGCGAGAAGATCGGCGACGCGCAGACGGCGTCTTCGCTGAGCCTCCTGGGCTCGCTGCTGTCGTCCGCCATGCTCCTCGGCATCGCGCAGGCGGCGAGCGAGATGGCGATCGCCTACGCGAAGGAGCGTGTGCAGTTCGACCGCCCCATCGGAAGCTTCCAGGCGATCAAGCACATGCTCGCCGACACCTTCGTTCGGCAAGAGCTCGCTCGCGCGGCGGTGTATTCGGCGGCCGGGACTCTCGATCACCCCGAAGTCGGCGACGCGGCCACCGCCGTCGCGGAAGCCAAACTCGTGGCCGGGGAGAGCGCGATGAGATGCTGCCGCACCTCGGTGCAGGTGCACGGCGGCATGGGCTACACGTGGGAAGTGCCCGTGCACTACTTCCTGAAGCGCACCTGGGTCCTCGAGACCACCTTCGGAACGGTCGACGAGCACGCGGATCGGATCGCGGCGACGTTCGGCGGCTGACGATACGCGTGCTGGGTCGCCGCCGCGCCGCACTCGGCCTCACCATCGCCCTAGCCGCGACCTGGGGCTGCGACGCGGCCGAGCGGTACGAGGACGTCGCTCGTCGGCGCCGCACCGTCACCCCCGCCACCGTCGGGCGCGCCACGGGTGCCGCCACGAGGCCGGTCTGGGCGACAGCACACCGAATCGTGCGAGAGCTCGATCCTCCACTCGCCCCGGGCGAGCCGGAGGAATGCGCCGTCGCCGACGACTTCCGTCCGGCCCTCGGCTGTCTCGAGTCGCTCCCCCTCGGGCCGGATGCCCGGGCACCGCGCCCCCCGACCGGGCGGATGGACGTCGCGGGCTCCGTGCCCCGGCGCTTCTGGGGCCGGCCCATGCTCATCGAGCCCCGCGTCCGTGGCAAGGCGGTCGCGGGCTTCAAGCGTGCCTCCCCGAGGGTCGTCGACAGCAGCTTTCTCGGCTTCAGCTTCGAGACCGAGCTTCCCGCCCTGGAGGGCCAGGGCGACATCGAGCTTCAGCTCCGCGCCTACGTCGTGCCACCACCCGTCCGCGATTTCGAGAGCACCGCGATCGATTTCGGCGAGAACGACGTCCTGACGTTTGCGCTCGGGCTCGAGCCCATCGGCCTCCCCTTCGCGACGGGCCCGGTCACCTTCGAGATCTCGGCGCTACGGGACGGCGAGGAGCTCCCGCTCTTCCGCGAGACCCTGGATCCGGCAGCGTGGACCGGCGCGTGGCTCGACCGCCGCGTGGAGCTGGCGACTCTCGCCGGGCACCGTGGGCGACTCCGGTTTCGCACGACGGCGACGTCTCCCGACGGCGCCGACGCGACCGGCTTTCCTCTCTGGGGCTCGCCGGAGATCCTGCGCCGAACGAACCGCGGCGCGCTCCGGAACGTCATCGTGATCTCGCTCGACACGTGGCGGCACGACCATTTCGACACCGACGTATCGGGCGGCCCCGTCACCCCCGAGCTCGCGAACCTCGCCAAGAGCGGTGCGGTCTTCCGTCAGGCCATCTCCACGTACCCGTCCACGTCGGCATCGCACATGAGCCTTCTCACCGGCCTCTACCCCATCACCCATCAGGTGCGCTTCGCCAACGACGTCCTCGGGGACACGATCCCGACGCTCGCGGAGATCCTTGCCGCGCACGGCTATCAGACCGGTGCCGTGACCGAGAACGCGATGCTCCTCGCCGACAGCGGGTTCGCGTTCGGGTTCGACTCCTACTTCGAGAACAAGGGTCTGGGACTCTGGAGCACCGAGGGACAGATCGACTCGACCCTCGAGCGGGGACGCGCGTGGCTCGACGCACATCGAGACCAGCGGTTCTTCCTCTTCCTGCATACGTACCAGATCCACACGCCGTACGAACCGCGCACGGAGGACGTGTACGGGCCCACGGAAGAGGAACTCCGCTCGTCCGCGGCGCCATGGGTGACGAAGCTCCGCCACCTGTACGCCGGAGAGGTGCGCTACGCGGACCGGGCCCTCGCGCGCTTCCTCCGATTTCTGAGTCAGGCCGGCCTCCTCGCCGACTCCATCGTCGTTCTCACGTCGGACCACGGCGAGGAGTTCGCCGAACACGATCGGATGGGGCACTCCAAGAGCGTGTACGACGAGGTTCTTCGAGTCCCCCTCCTGATGTGGGCCCCGGGGTTGATTCCACCCGGTCGCCGCATCGACGAGCTCGTATCCCTCGTCGATGTGGCCCCGACGATCCTCGACCTTCTCGAGATCGAGCCGCCTTCGGCGCTCCAGGGAACGAGTCTTCGCGACGGACTCGAGGGAGACACGGTCCTCGACGACGGCCCACGATTCGCCGAAGGACCGGACACCGGCCGCCCGGGGCATCGCCTGATCGCCGCTCGCACGGCGTCCCACAAATGGATCGCACGCGACGACTCACCCGTGCCGATTCGGATCTTCGACCTGCGAAGCGATCCCGGCGAGACGCAGAGCGTGGAAGACGAGGGCCTTCGAGCCGAAGGTCGGGGCCACCTGGAAGCGTACGGATCCTTGCTCTCGGGGTCCGCAACGAAGCGTGAGCTCGACGCTCGAACCACCGAGAAGCTCCGGGCCCTCGGCTACCTCGAGTAGGCACTCCGCTCGTCGCGCACGAAGAGGAGCGCCACGAAGGCGGCGACGTTCAGAACGGCGAAGACGAGGAACGCGGCATCGTAGCCTCCGAGCGCGTCCGAGATCGACGCGGCGCACCAGGTCCCCGCCGCGCCGGCCGGAAGCGCGAGCATCAGAGCGCCGTAGATCCGGGCCATCTCGCGAACTCCGAAGCAGTGGACGAGAACGAGCGGGTAGACGACGTCGCGTGCCGCAACGGAGAAGCCGAACAGCAGGACGAAAACGAACACGACGCCCGGCGACGAGGAAACCAGCAGAACCAACGAGCTCAGCGCGAGCAGGCCGAAATCGACCCATGCTGCCGTTCGAGGAGCCATCCGGTCGGCAACCCACCCGAACCCGACCTTGCTCGCCATGCCGAGGAGGATCGCGTTCGACAGATGGCCCTGGGCGTCCGTCCGTCCGTAGCCCTGCTCCGTCAAGTAGAGCACGAGGTGGTCGAGGATGGCGACGAAGTAGAAAAAGAAGGAGCCGAGCGCGAACGCGAGGATCCAGAAGCTTCGCGTTCGCACGGCCCGGGACAGATCGAGGTCGCGGCGGCCGGTATCCTCCGCGGCCGGATCCGCGACCGCGCTCTCGGCCCCACCCGGCTCGCGAACCGCGAAGAACGCGAGCGGCAGCATGACGAAGAGGGCCGCGCCCCCCATCGTGCGGAAGATGTCGCGCCACGCATCGGGCTCGCCGAGCAAGCCGATGGACCGGATGAGCAGCGCACCGCCCAGGTTCGACCCCGTGTAGACGACACCGAGCGCGAGTCCGCGGTGGCGACCGAACCATCCCGACACCACCTGCCCCACGGTGATGTCGCCGAGTCCGGTCACCGACAGGGCCTGCAGACCCAGCACCGCGTAGAGCTGCCACAGCGCGCTCATGCCGCGCAGCATCAGGAACGTGACGCCGAGCAACACCGCCGAAGCGACGAGCACCCCCCGCGCGCCGACCTTCACGACGAGGTATCCGACGAGCGGGCTCGAGAGCGCCATCACCCAGAGCTGGGGGGCCCGCGCCCCTGCGAACTCGGCCTTGGTCCAACCGAAGTCGGCGATCACGTCGGGCGCGAGTGCGCCGAAGACGTAGTTGTAGCCGAGCCCCATCTGGCAGACGAGGCCTCCGAGGACGACGAGGACGGCGCGGGGATCCGAACGCTGCTCGCCGGCGACTCCGCTCACCCAGCCGCCTTGACGGCGGCCCACGCGTCTCGGAGCTCCGCGAAGAAGTCGGACAACCCTGCGGGCGTCCGGACGAATGCGAGAGTCTGGATCGTGACCTCGGTCGCGCCACGCACCCCCTGGTCGTGGGCTCCTTGCAGGGTGCGCTTCAGATCCGGCTTGCCGCCTGCGCCCTTCATCAGATCGAGCGTCCCACGCACGCGAAGCTTGTCCGGGTTCCTCCCCGCTTCGGCCCAGGCTTGCTTGATCCGCGCGACGCCCTCGGTCATGCCGTCGATCGTCTCGGTCATGATCGGGATCCAGCCGTCGCCGAGATGCGTCAGACGGTACATGTTGCGCTTGGTCAACGTCCCCGAGAAGAAGACGGGCACACCGTCCTTCTGCACCGGCTTCGGCTCACACCAGATGTTCTCGAAGCGGACGGTGGCGGATTCGAAATCGGTCGGACTCGGCCCCCAGAGCGCCCGGCACGCGGCGACCGAGTCGGTGAGAAGCCGCCCCCGCTTCTCGTAGTCGTACCCGGAGGCGTCGAACTCCTCCTTCTGCCAGCCCGTACCGACGCCCAGGTCGAGCCGACCTTGCGAGAGAACGTCGAGCGTCGCCGCGGTCTTCGCGAGCAGGGCCGCGGGACGAAGCGGTGCGATCAGGATGCCCGTCGCCAGCCGGATCCGCTTCGTTGCGCCGGCAATCGCCGCGAGCACCGTCATCGGCTCCAGCCACGGGGTCTCGATCGGCAGGGGGAACTCGCCCCACTCGTAGCGATCGGTCTGGTCGCTCATGACCACGTGGTCGGGGATGAGGACGCTGTCGACGCCGGCCTCCTCCGCCTGGCGCGCCAGGTCGACCACCTCGTGCAGACGAGCCCCGAAGAAGGGACCATAGCTGGGGATGCCGAGCGTCAGCGTGGGGAGTGCCATGCGCCCTGTCTACCACCCCGACGCCACATCCGTCATGCCGCAGTGCGTTCCGCTCCTGCCAACGCGAGGCAGACCACTCCGCCTCACACCGGCACGGCGTCGAGGAAGCTCCGCACCTCGGCCAGAAGCTCGGCCGGGCGATCGAAATGCACCATGTGTCCGGCGCCCTCGATCTCGACGAGCTTGGCGTTCCGGAAGGCGCCGACGCGACGGGCGAGCTCGTCGGGCTCGAGATAGATGGCGCCGGGCTTGTCGAACCAGAACTCGCCGGATTCGCTCCCGTTGATCAACAGAGTCGGCGCGTCGATCTCCGCCCAGAAGGCGCTCATGTACTCGACCGAGAACGCTCCGGTCACACTCAACGTCGCGAGCATCGGGTCGAACTTCCACTCGAGCGTGCCGTCTTCGCGCGCACGCGTCCCGAGCTCGGTGAGCTCCCACGCCTTCTGCTCGGCGAGGCGAGGATTCTTCTCGCGCAGGCGTTCGTACGCCGCATCGAGGTCGGGCAGGCCCTTCACTCCCGCCTGCGCGCGGTCGACCGCCTTCCAAGCCATCCGGTGCCGCTCCACCCGCCACGACATGGGGTGCGGTGGCGGCCCGAGCCCTTCGAGAATGACCACGGCGCGGGGGATGTCCGGGAACGCGCCGGCCCATTGCCCGACCACCTCCCCGCCGAAGGAATGCCCCACCACGATCGGGCGCTCGAGGCGCAGGGCGCGCACGAGGTTTCGGAGATCGCCGACGAAATGGCCGAACGCGTAGTAGGGCGTGGTCTCACTGTCGCCATGTCCGCGCAGGTCGACGGCGTACACCCGGTAGTCGCGAGCGAGCCCTCGGGCGAGGTCGTCGAACGAGTGGCTGTGATCCCGCAGTCCGTGGACGAGCACCAGAGGCGGGTTCTTCTCGTCGCCCCAATCGCGGAAGTGAATCCGCAAGGGGCCACTGCGGTAGAAGCGTTCACGAAACTCGCGCATCGGAACACGCCTCTAACGGCCGACGCCCATCGGCGCCAGACGCCCGATCCCGACCCTGGCTAGAGCGCTTCCTCTCCCTGCTCGCCCGTACGAATGCGAACGACCTCGTCGATCGTGGATACGAAGATCTTGCCGTCGCCGATCTTGCCCGTCCCGGCCGACTTGGTGATCGCGCTCACCACGTCGGCCGCGCGGTCGTCACCGACGACGATCTCGAGCTTCGACTTCGGCAGGAAGTCCACGACGTACTCCGCCCCGCGATAGAGCTCGGTGTGCCCCTTCTGACGACCGAACCCCTTGACCTCGGTGAGGGTCATCCCCTGAATGCCGATTTCGGCCAGGGCCGCCTTCACCTCGTCGAGCTTGAATGGCTTGATGATGGCTTCGATCTTCTTCATCTCGGGTCTCCTCGGTGGTTCGTCCGCTCCGCAACGATAGCCGGATTCGTCGTGGGAGACGACATCGGTCGCCTTCCTCGGAGTTCCCGTAGCAATCGCCGGGCACGCCGCCACACCCGAGGCCGATCGACGGAACCGATTCTGCGCCGGGGCGAGGGCCGGGCTCAATCGCGCGGCAGCGCGACGCGGACCTTCGCGGTCACGTGGTTACCGATCGAGTTCTTCCCGACGACCTCGATCTCGACCTCACCACGATCGCCGTCGCCCTCGGATCGCGCGACGACCCTACCGGAGAGCGTCATCGTATCGCCCGCATAGTTCGGAGCACCGAGCTTGATCTCGATCCCCTTCATGAACGCTTCGGGACCCGTCCACTCGTTCACGTAGGCCTGCACGATCCCGTTGGTCGACAAGATGTTCATGAAGATGTTCTTCGTCCCGCGCTTCTTGGCCAGGTCGACGTCGTGGTGCACGTCCTGGTAGTCGCGGGAGGCGATCGCCGACGAGATGATGAGCGTCGGAGTCAGGTCGATCGACTTCTCCGGCAACTCCTCGCCCTCTCGAACCTCTCCGAGTCTCTTCGTCGGGGCCAGGGTGGTCATGCGTGCGCTCCTCCCGCGAGCATCTCGCCCAGCCGCGCCAGATGGATCGAGGCGCCGCCGAGCGTGTACTCCGTCTGCTTGGTCCAGAGAAAGAACCGGTGAACGGGATACTCGACGTCGGCACCGATTCCGCCGTGCAGGTGCTGCACCGCGTGCGCGACCCGATGGCCAGCGCGGCAGGCCCACCACTTCGCGACCTCGACGGCGCGATCCGCACCGCGATCCGCGTCGACGGCCCAGATGGCCTGGTAGAGCGTCGAGCGGATCGCCTCGATGTCGATGAACGCATCGGCCGCGCGCATCGCGTAGGCCTGGAAGCTGCCGATCGGCTTGCCGAACTGCTTGCGCTCGATCGCGTATCTCGCGGTCCGCTGAAGCGCGCTGTCCGAGATTCCCAGCTGCAGAGCCGAGAGGGCGATCGTCGCCCGCCGTTCGATCCAACGGACGATCTCCGCACCGCGGCCGACGTCTCCGAGGGCCTCGGCCCGCGCTCCGCTCAGGCCGAGCGTGAACTGAGGCTCTCCGTTCGTGGTGGCCTCGCGCTGGAGCGAGAGACCGCGCTGATCGGGACGAACGAGGAAGACGCCCACCCCCCTCTCCGTCGCAGCCGGCACGAGGATCACCGCGGCGCGGTCCGCGTCCGAAACGCAGACCTTCGTCCCGTTCAGAACGAAGCCGCCCCCGTCCGCTCGCGCCGTCGTTCGCGGCCGCGCGGGATCGACCTGCCCCAACTCGGAGAGCGCCCCCGTCAAGTAACTTCTCGCGGCCGCCACTTCGGGAAGGATCTTGCGCTGCTCGGCGGACCCGAACTCCTGAATCGGGAGAGCGCCCAAGACGAGCGTCGGTAACAGCGGCAGCGGCGCGATGCAGCGCCCGACCTCCTCACAGAGCCCGGCGAGCTCGAGCATCCCGAAGCCCCCTCCGCCGAACTCCTCGCGGAGCGCGACGCCCAACAGACTCGCGGCCGCGAGCTCCCGCCACAGCTCGTCGTCGTACCACCGCGGATCGTCGGCGAGCTGCTTCACGCGATCGTCGGTGGCGCGGTCCGAGACGATCTGCCTCGCGAGGTCCTGAATCGCTCTCTGGTCGTCGGTGAGGGCGAAATCCATCGCTCAGTCCTTCCTCTGGCGCGGCCGGAACTTCAGAAGTCGAAAGAGCATCGTACCGACGACCTCACCGCCCTGATCACGAAACGTGTACCGCTGATTGATGAAGTGCCCGGTCCCGAGACCGGTCTCCTTCTCCGGAGAGATGCTCTCGATCACGACCTCGTGCGTGAGGTGGTCTCCGGGCTTCAGGTAGCGCACGTACTCCTGGTTGCAGTTGACGGCGACGACGGACGTGAATCCGGCTTCGTCGAAGAGGTCGAAGAGCTCGTTCTGCGCGCTGGTGCCGGATTGGGGCGGCGGCTTCAGGCCTCGCATCGTCCAGGCCTGGAGCATCGACGGAGGCACGACGAGCTCACCGAAGACCGAAGCCTCCGCAGCTTCGGGATCCGTGTAGACGGGATTGTCGTCGCCCATCGCGTCACACCAATGACGAGCCATCGGGGTGTTGACCGGGTCGCGCGCGACGAATGGATCACCAACCCTCTGCCCCCCGAATGCCTGGAGGCGCTCGTAGAACCGTTCTTTGCTTTCGGACACGACTGGTGCTCCCTCGGTCATCCACGGGGCAGACCGAGGCCCATCATCGCCACGATCTGTCGCTGAATCTCGTTCACTCCGCCGCCGAACGTGTTGATCTGGCACGCGCGGTATTGCATCTCGATCTCGCCGCACAACACGGCTCCGGGCGATCTCGCCTTCAGAAGCCCCGGCGCACCCAGCACGTCGAGCAAGAGCCGATAGATCTCGATCAGCTCCTCGGTTCCGAATACCTTGACCGAAGAGGCGCGGGCCGGGTCGAGCTTCCCTGCCTCGAGCTCCCACGCCATGCGCCAGTTCATCACTTTGGACGCCTCGGTGCGGGCGTAGGCCTCCGCGAGCGCGGTCTGCACCCACCCCTGCTCGATCAACGGACGCCCGTCGTCCGTGGTCGTCTGGCGTGCGAACGCGATGACGTCGTCCACCAGACGTTGCGCGATGCAGCCCCAGACTCCGAGCCCGATGCGTTCGTAGTTGAGCTGGGTGGTGATGAGCTTCCAGCCGCCGTTCTCGTCGCCAACGCGATTCGTTACCGGCACCCGAACGTCTTCGTAGTACGTCATGTTCGTCCGGCCGTCACCGACCGTGAAGATCGGCGCGACGGAGAACCCCGGATCGTCGGTCGGACAGATCAGGATCGAGATTCCCGCATGCTTCTTCGCGGCGGGATCCGTGCGCACGGCGAGCCAGATATAGTCGGCGTCGTTGGCGCCACTCGTGAAGATCTTGGTTCCGTTCACGACGTACGCGTCGCCTTCGCGTTTGCCCTCGGTGGAGAGCGCGGCGAGGTCGGTTCCCGCACCCGGCTCGGAGTATCCGATGGCGAAGTGGACCTCGCCACTCAGGATGAGCGGGAGGAACCTCTTCTTCATGTCGTCGGTGCCGTGGCGCATGATCGCGGGGCCGACCGTATTGAGCGTCACGAAGGGCAGCGGCGCACCGGCCCGACGCGCCTCGTCGAGGAAGATGAGCTGCTCGATGCCGGTGAAGCCCTGGCCTCCCCACTCCTTCGGCCAGCCGACACCGAGCCATCCGTCCTTGCCGATCTGACGGATCACCTCCTTGTAGGCGTTGCCGCCTTCGAGGTTGCGCGTCTTGGCGCGGATCTCGGGCGTCATCAGCGTGGCGAAATAGGTGCGGAGCTCGGCGCGG
>JAUIFY010000197.1 GCA_030430245.1 bacterium
TTCGCACCAGATGTAGCTCGGGTCGCCGCCGCCCGGGTCGAAGACGTTGCCGGTGATGGTGCCTTCGTTCGGCGAGTACGAGATCGCCCATTGCAGCCCGGCCTCGGCGCGGTTGACCAGGACGTGGCGACCATCGGGCGTGGTCTGGCGTCCCGACGGCTGCGACGATGCGAGCCCCGGCACGATGACGACGAAAACGGCGGCTGCCGCGATGCTGCGCACGCGCTTGGCAAATGCACTGGAATCGAACATCTTCCCCGAATCTTAGGGGCAACCCTGCGTACCGGGCAACCCGGCTCGCGAGGGCGGGCTCGTCGCGCGATCCGGTCCCCCGGGGGAAACGTACGCGCGCGGGCCCGGATCGTTTCACTCCGGGGCTAGCGCAAGTGCCATCTCCGTACGACGACCTTCGGCTCGACCCCACGGCTGCGGGCGTTCGCGTCCGCGTCCGCGTGTCGCCTCGCGCGCGGCGAGAGGCCGTTCTGGGCGTGCATGGAGACGCACTCAAGGTGGCGGTCCAGGCGGCTCCCGAGAAGGGCAAGGCCAACGCGGCGGTCGCGGCGCTTCTCGCGCGAGCGCTCTCGGTCGGGACGGGCGCCGTCCGACTGCTCGCCGGCGGCGCGAGTCGGGACAAGACCTTCCTGATCGAGGGCCTCGACGGCTCGAAGGCGCGCGACCGCCTCGCGAAGTTCGCCGCGAACGCGCCACCTTGAGAGCGTTCCGTCCGATTCGTCTTGAAATGCCAGGGCATCCCTGGCACCCCTCAATCTACAGGGCGCGGCCGTACCGGACTCGATTCTCGCGGTCGACGGGCGGCGCGCGACCGGAGGCGTGGGTCGCGCGACGGCGGCCGGAGGAGGTGTGATGAGCAATCCCCTGATCGAGGTTCAGAAGTACGGACAGAGCATCTGGTACGACAACATCCGGCGCGGGATGATCACCTCGGGCGACCTCCAGCACATGATCGATCAGGACGGTCTGCTGGGCATCACCTCGAACCCCGCGATCTTCGAGAAGGCGATCGCCGAGAGTGGCGACTACGACCCGGCGATTCGTGCGCACGTCCTGCAGGGCGTCGACTCGGCGATGGACATCTACGAGCGCGTCGCCATCGAGGACATCCAGCTCGCGGCCGACGTGCTGAGGCCCGCCTACGAGAAGACCGGCCACCGCGACGGCTTCGTGAGCTTCGAGGTCTCGCCGTACCTCGCCGCCGACACCGAGAAAACGGTCGAGTACGCCCGCCGCGTCCACGCATGGCTCGGGCGCGAGAACGTCCTGATCAAG
The DNA here is from genome assembly GCA_030430245.1 of bacterium. Classification (GTDB taxonomy): domain Bacteria; phylum Desulfobacterota; class Binatia; order UBA12015; family UBA12015; genus VGTG01. The sequence goes on from JAUIFY010000197.1 coordinate 1,288, forward strand.
GTCCCGGGAACTCCGGAGGGCATGCCCGCGATCGCGACGCTGATCGGAGAGGGGATCAGCGTCAACGTGACGCTGCTGTTCTCGGTCGATGCGTACGAGGCGTGCGCCCGGGCCTACATGGAGGGGCTGGAGACCTGGGCCGGGAAGGGCAACGACCCCGGGCAGGTCGCGAGCGTCGCGAGCTTCTTCATCAGCCGCATCGACAGCCTGGTCGACCAGAGGCTCGAGGAGGCCGCGGCGGCGGACCCCTCGAAGAAGGCCGACGCCGACTCGCTCCTGGGGCAAATCGCCGTCGCCAACGGCCTGGTCGCCTACGACCGCTATCACCAGCTCATCGCGAGCGATCGCTGGAAGGCCCTCGCCGCGAAGGGCGCGCGCACGCAGCGCGTGCTGTGGGCGAGCACCAGCACCAAGAACCCCGCCTACTCGAAGACGAAGTACGTCGACGAGCTGGTCGGCCAGGACACGGTCAACACCATCCCGGAGGAGACCTTCAACGAATACCGCTCGAGCGGGAAGCCGACGCCGGCCCTCCAGGACGGGTGGGACGCGAAGCTCGCCGACGCCAGAGCGAAGATGGCGAAGCTCGCCGACCTCGGCGTCTCGATGGACGCGTGCACCGACCAGCTGCTCGACGAGGGAGTAACGAAGTTCTCGCAAGCCTTCGATACTCTCCTGAAGGCCATCGAGAAGAAGCGCAACGTGCTGAAAGCCGCGTGATCGGCTTCTCGGCCGGGGGGCCGGGTGCGCGGGTTGGGGGAGAGGAGGGGGTATGAGCGACACGGAAGCCGCCATCGACGAGGAGTGCATCAATACGATCCGCACGCTGTCGATGGACGCAGTGCAGGCGGCGAATTCCGGCCATCCCGGAACGCCGATGGCGCTCGCGCCGGTCGCGTACACGCTCTGGCAGCGCTTCCTCCGCTTCGACCCCGCCGACCCGATCTGGCCCGCGCGCGACCGCTTCGTGCTCTCGAGCGGGCATGCGTCCATGCTCCTCTACTCCCTCCTCCACCTGGCGGGGGTGAAGGCGGTGAACCCGCAGTACGAGCGGGTCGGCCGTGCGGCGGTCACCCTCGACGACATCAAGCGGTTCCGCCAGCTCGGGAGCCGCTGCCCCGGCCATCCCGAGTACCGGTGGACGTCGGGCGTCGAGACCACGACCGGGCCGCTCGGGCAGGGCCTGGCGACCAGCGTCGGCATGGCGATGGCCTCGCGCTGGATGGGCGCGTACTTCAATCGACCGGGCTTCGAGATGTTCGACTACGACGTCTACTCCGTGTGCGGCGACGGCTGCATGATGGAGGGGATCTCGAACGAGGCCGCCTCGCTCGCCGCGCACCTGCGGCTCGCGAACCTCTGCTGGATCTACGACAACAACCACATCACGATCGAAGGGAACACGGCGCTCGCGTTCAGCGAGGATGTCGCGACGCGTTTCCTCGGTCTCGGCTGGAACGTCACCCGGGTGGGCGACGCGAACGACCTGGGGCTGCTCACGCGTGCCTTCGAGACGTTCCGGGCGACGGACGATCGGCCGACCCTCGTCATCGTCGACAGCCACATTGGCTACGGCGCCCCGAGCAAGCAGGACACGTCGGCCGCACACGGGGAGCCGCTGGGCGAGGAGGAGATCCGCGGCGCGAAGGCGCGCTACGGGTGGCCGGTCGACGCGAGCTTCCGCGTCCCCGCGGCCGTGAAGAAGGCCTTCGCGGCGGGGGTCGGCACGCGCGGCAAGGCGTTGCGCAAGGAGTGGATGGCTCGCTTCGAGCGGTATCGAACCCGCTTTCCCAAGCTGGCCGACCAGCTCTACCGCATGCAGCACCGGCAGCTGCCCGATGGCTGGGATCGCGACCTGCCCGAGTTCCCACCGGACGCCCGCGGCATGGCGACGCGCGCGTCGTCGGGCAAGGTACTGAACGCGGTGGCCAAGAACCTGCCGTGGCTCATGGGAGGAGCGGCCGACCTGGCTCCGTCCACCAAGACGCGGCTCGAGTTCGATCGTGCGGGAGACTTCGAAGCGGGCTCCTGGTCGGGCCGCAATCTCCACTTCGGGATCCGTGAGCACGCGATGGGCGCGGCGATGAACGGCATGGCCCTCTCGAAGGTGCGCCCCTTCGGCTCCGGGTTCCTCATCTTCTCCGACTATGGCCGCCCGGCCCTCCGGCTCGCCGCCCTCATGGAGCTGCCCGTCATCTACGTCTTCACGCACGACTCGATCGGGCTCGGAGAGGACGGCCCCACCCATCAGCCGATCGAACAACTCGCTTCGCTGCGCGCGATTCCCGGACTGGTGACGCTGCGTCCCGCGGACGCGAACGAGGTCTCCGAGGCGTGGCGGGTCGCGCTCTCGCTCGAGAGAACGCCGGTCGTCCTGGTGATGAGTCGCCAGAACGTGCCGACCCTGGACCGCTCGGCCGTCGCGCCCGCGTCTGGCGTCTCGCGCGGCGCTTACGTCCTGCGGGATTTCGGCCCCACCCCGGAGGTCGTGCTGATCGGAACCGGGAGCGAGGTCGCTCTGTGCTGCGAGGCCGCCGAAAGGCTCGCCCGCGCCGGAATCGTCGCGCGCGTCGTCAGCATGCCTTCCTGGGAGCTGTTCGAGCGGCAGTCCAAGCGCTACCGCGACGCGGTTCTGCCGCCCAGCATCGAGGCGCGCGTCTCGGTCGAGCAGGCATCGACCTTCGGCTGGGAGCGGTGGGTCGGCAGCGAGGGCGCGCGGATCGGGATGACGACGTTTGGCGCATCGGCGCCGTTGAAGGACCTCGTCGAGAAGTTCGGCTTCACGGTCGACCACGTGGTCGCGGCGGCCAGAGCGCAGGTCCGGCGCGTTCGAGCGGGCCGCGGCGCGCCGCGGGGAATCGCGAAACGAAAGGCGGCCGCGCGCCGCAAGCCGACCGAGAACGGGCAGAAGAAGGCGACGACGAAGCCCGCGCCCCGCCGGCGCGCGCGCAAGGCGACCCGATGAGCGGCGAGGCGGAGGCCCTGCGGGGCATCGCGGTTCGGGCCCTGGAGTACGTGCGTCCGGACACGGTCGTCGGGCTCGGCACGGGACGGGCGGCGACGGCGTTCGTGCGCGAGCTCGGCGCCCGCGTGAAGGACGGCCTCCGGGTGCGCGGCGTACCGACCTCCGACTCGACCGCGGCCCTCGCGCGAGAGCTCGGGATCGAGCTCCTGACGCTCGAGGAGGCGGGGGAGATCGACGTCACGTTCGACGGCGCGGACGAGGTTTCCCCGGCGCTCGACCTGATCAAGGGCTACGGCGGCGCGCTCGTGCGCGAGAAGATCGTGGCCGCGTCGTCGGACCGGCTCGTCATCCTCGTCGGCGACGAGAAGATCGTCGCGAGCCTCGGGGAACGCGGCAAGCTTCCCGTCGAGGTCGTGCCGTTCGGACGGGCGCTGTGCGAGCGCGAGCTCCGCGGGCTCGGCTGCGAGCCCGTTCTGCGTCAGCAGGATGGCTCGCCGTACGTGACGGACAATCACAATTACATTCTCGATTGCCGTATCGGGACGATCGACGATCCGGTCGGCTTCGAGCGCAGGATTCTCGCCATCCCCGGGGTGCTCGGAACCGGGCTCTTCGTGGGCATGGCGGACGTGGTGTTGGTGCAAGAGGGACGGCAGGTGCGCGCGATGGAGCGTACCTAGCGACGATTTCCCCCAGGAATGAGGAGGGCGGACACGTGCAGCTCGGAATGATCGGTCTCGGACGGATGGGGTACAACATCGTGAAGCGCCTGATGCGCGATGGGCACACGTGCGTCGTCTACGACACGGACCCGGAGACGGTGAAGAAGCTCGCCGCCGAGGGTGCGACCGCGTCGACGTCGATGGAGGACTTCGTCGCGAAGCTCGAGAAGCCTCGGGCCGCGTGGATGATGGTGCCGGCGGGCGTCACCGGAAAGGTGGTGGACGAGGTGTCGAAGTACCTCGAGGAGGGCGACATTCTGATCGACGGCGGCAACTCCTACTTCCGCGACGATCGTGCGCGCTCGGAGGCGCTCCGCCCGAAGGGGATCCACTACCTCGACTGCGGAACGAGCGGCGGGGTCTGGGGACTCGACCGCGGCTACTGCCTGATGATCGGCGGCGACACCGACGCCGTGCGACACCTCGATCCGATCTGGAAGTCGATCGCGCCCGGGCGGGGCGACATCGAGGCCACGCCGAACCGCGAGAAGCGGAACCCGACGGCCGAGGAGGGCTACCTCCACTGCGGGCCGTCGGGAGCGGGCCACTTCGTGAAGATGGTCCACAACGGCGTCGAGTACGGGATCATGGCGGCGTTCGCCGAGGGCTTCGACATCCTCGAGAACGCGAACATCCACAAGAAGGAGCACAAGGTCGACGCCGAGACCGCGCCGCAGATGAACCACGACCTCGACTACGACATCGACGTCGCGGACGTGGCCGAGCTGTGGCGGCGGGGCAGCGTCGTCGGCGCGTGGCTGCTCGACCTCGCAGCCCAGGCGTTGGCCGAGGATCCGCACCTCGATGGATACACCGGCGTGGTCGCGGACTCCGGCGAGGGGCGCTGGACGATTCAGGCCGCGATCGAGGAGGCGGTTCCGTGCGAGGTGCTGACTTCGGCACTCTACGCGCGCTTCCGCTCTCGACGTGACCATACCTTCGCCGAGAAGGTATGCTCGGCGATGCGGATGAAGTTCGGCGGCCACGTCGAGCGGGCGTCGGGAGATTAGAAGGCGATGCATCGGGGAGGAGATCGCGAGCCCGCGCCGTCCACGATCGTCATCCTCGGGGCGGCTGGTGACCTGACGCGCCGCAAGCTGCTGCCCGCCATCTACAACCTCGGGCTCGATGGGCTGCTGCCGGACGCGTACGCCGTGATGGGCTTCGCGCGGCGCGAACTCGACGACGCCGGGTTTCGCGACGTCGCGCGAGACGGGGTCGCACGCTATTCGCGTCGTCCGGTCGACGAGGCGAAGTGGCCCGAATTCGAGAAGAACCTCTTCTACACCCGCGGGTCGTTCGACGATGCGACGGCGTTCGCCGAGCTGAAGCGAAGACTGGAGGAGGTGGAGAGCGAGCGCGGGATTCCGGGGAATCGCGTCTTCTACCTGTCGGTCCCGCCGAGCGCGATCGAGACGTGCGTGCAGCAGCTACACGCGGCGGGCCTGGCCGACGCACCGGATGGGTCGTTCGCCCGCGTGATCGTGGAGAAGCCCGTCGGCCACGATCTCGAGAGCGCCGAGGAGATCAACGACGTGGTCGCGACGGTGTTCGACGAAGAGGACGTCTTCCGGATCGACCACTATCTGGGCAAGGAGACCGTGCAGAGCATCCTGGTGCTGAGATTCTCCAACTCGATCTTCGAGCCGCTGTGGAACCAGAAGTACATCGATCACGTGCAGATCACGGTGTCCGAGGAGGAGGGGGTGGGAACGCGCGGCGGCTATTACGAAGAGGCGGGGGCCCTGCGGGACATGGTTCAAAACCACATTCTCCAGCTCCTGTGCCTGACGGCGATGGATCCGCCCTGGTCGCTCGATGCCGAGGTCGTCCGCGATCACAAGATGGGAGTCCTGAACTGCCTGCGTCCCCTGCGCGGGCGCGAGGTGGAGCGCCACGTCGTGCGCGCGCAGTACGGACCCGGCCGTTCCGGAGACGAGGAGGTTCGCGGCTACCGTCGGGAAGACCGGGTCCGGCCCGAGTCGACGACGGAGACCTACGTGGCCATCCAGGCGTACGTCGACAACTGGCGCTGGGCCGGCGTGCCGTTCTACCTCCGCACGGGCAAGCGCCTGCCGAAACGGGCGAGCGAGATCGCGATCCAATTCAAGGGCGTGCCCCCGGTTCTCTTCAACGCGGATCCGGACCGGGACGTCGCCGGCAACGTGCTCGCGTTGCGGATCCAGCCCGACGAGGGTCTGACGCTGCAGATCGCGACGAAGCAGCCCGGCCCGGCGGCGGTCATCTCGCCAGTCGACATGGACTTCAACTACGGCACCGCCTTCGCCGGGCAGTCGCCCGAGGCGTACGAGCGGCTCCTGCTCGACGTCGTGGTCGGCGACGCGTCGCTCTTCATGCGACGCGACGCAGTCGAGGCATCGTGGGAATGGGTGACCGGGATCCTCGAAGGCTGGGACGCGTCGGGAGCGCGCTGGCTGCCGGAGTACGCCGCCGGAAGCTGGGGACCCGTCGAGGGCGACCGGATGATCGAGGCCGAAGGCCGGAAGTGGCGCGCGCTCTGATCCGGAGGCGACGGGGATGATTCTCGCCGGAGACATCGGCGGCACGAAGACCGTCCTCGCCCTGTTCGACGAGACCGACCAGGGGGTCGAGGTCGTTCGGGAGGAGCAGGCCTCAAGCCGCGAGCACGGCGCGTTCGACGACATCCTGGAGCCGTTCCTCGAGAGCGCGGGCCGTCCGCCCTTGCGGGGCGCGTGCTTCGCCGTCGCTGGGCCGGTGATCGACGGCGCGTGCGAGACCACGAACCTCCCGTGGCGCCTCGACGAGGGGGCGCTCGCCAGCACGATCCGCGCCCCGCGGGTCAAGCTGCTGAACGACCTCGAGGGAACCGCCTATGGGATGCTGCATCTCCCGAGCGACGACCTCGTGCAGCTGAACGAGGGGCGGCGTCCACGGAGGCGGGGAAACATCGCGGTCATCGCGGCGGGCACCGGGCTCGGTGAGGCGTATCTGTACTGGGACGGGGGGCGTCATCTGCCGATCGCGACCGAAGGCGGCCACTCGGACTTCGCTCCGCGGACCGACGAGGAAGTCGACCTGCTCCTGTACCTTCGGAAGAAGCTGGGCGGCCGCGTGAGCTGCGAGCGGGTGCTGTCCGGTCCGGGCGTGTTCGAGATCTACGAGTTCCTCCGCGACACCGGGCGCGCAACGGAGCCGCCGTGGCTCGCGGAGAAGATCCGCGGCGGCGACCCGAGCGCCATCGTCTCGAGCGAGGCCGCCGCAAGCGGCGAGCCGATCTGCGTCGAGACGATGAATCTGTTCTGCGAGCTCTACGGAGCCGAGGCGGGCAACATGGCTCTTCGCGCGTTGACGTACGGCGGCGTGTTCGTCGGAGGGGGCATCGCGCCGAAGAACCTGGCCTTCCTTCGAAACGGCAGCTTCATGCGCGGCTTCACCGACAAGGGACGATTCCGCGAGATGATGCTCGGCATCGACGTGTGGGTCTCGACGAACTCGCGGGCGGCCCTGCTCGGGGCGGCGTACTTCGCCGACGAGGTCCTGGCCGACTGACGGGGACGGGAGCGGGAGACACGCCGGGAAGCCGCACCGTCGGTTCGGCCCGGAGCCGCAGGGTGCTATGGCATCCGTCCCGGTCATGGCACGCGAGCGTAGAGGGCCACCGCCTCCGAGTGATCCCGACCAGGGCATCTACCAGGGGCGCTCCGTGGCGAAGCGGGTGGTGTCGGCCGACGGCTGGACGATCCTGGTCGGCCGGAGTGCGTCGGACAACGACGTCCTGACGTTGCGCCTCGCCGCGCCGAAGGACTTCTGGCTCCATGTCGCGGCGGAGTCCGGCTCGCACGTGGTGATTCGCAACCCGGACGGAGCCGATCGGCCGCCCCGGGACACGCTGCAGCACGCCGCGGGCCTGGCCGCCGGACACTCGAAGGCGCGCGCGGGGGGGCGGGTGGCGGTCCACGTGGCCCAGAGGTCGGACGTCCGGAAGCCGCGTGGCTTCGCCGCCGGCAAGGTGGAGCTCGCGCGCTACAAGACCGTCCACGCGACGCCGCGGCGCGAGTGAGCTCCCGCTCCTCGCGCTCTCTCGGTGGGCGGGACGGAGGCCGGAAGTTCTCCCTTGCGTCCCCGGCGAGGCCTGGGGAACACTCGGGCGTATGACGTCCCCGAGCGACGCACCCTCGACGGTCGGCAACGCTCCGACGGTCGAGGCCCCACGCCCGAGGGCGAGCCCCACAGGGGCTTCACGAGCACAGAACCAAGACACTGCGGCGGCGTCGGGTGCGAGCCCGGCACGTCACCACACGAAACGAGAGAGTGCGCACGCATGAGCCAGCCCGGACGAAACAGCAAGATACGCCCCAGTGACATCGTCACGATTCTCGCAGTGGTTGGCACGATCCTGGGAGGGATCTTCACGCTCTGACGCGTGCGGTCCCGCGTGGCGGGGCCGGCCGCAGTGGCTCGGCGGAGGTCGGGGGCCCGAGCGAGAGGCACGGGAGGAGTCCCGTGGGGGAGGTCACGGAATGGTCAAGTCGATCGAGGGGTGCGCGGCGCGAGCCGTTCTGGGGTTCCTGGCGCTCGTGCTCGCCGCGGATCCAGCGGCAGGCACGACGGTAGGAGGCGGGGGGAGCAAGAAGACCGACTGCCTGGGCGTCTTCGAGACGTCCGTCGCGTTGCCCGAAGGCAAGCGCAGGATCATCTGCGTCGACGGCGATCCCGCCTGCGACACGGACGCGACGATCGACGGCAAGTGCACCTTCGATCTCTCCGTCTGCGTCAACAGCACCTTCAGCCCGAAGTGCAACCTGACGGGCGTCGAATCGATCTTCGTCGAGCATTCGGCCGACAACGGCGACCCGAAGTTCGATCCGGACTTCCAGGCGCTGCAGGACCGCATCGACAACGAGCTCGACCTCCCCAACTCCGACGCGGAGTGTACGAACGCGAGCTTCCTCACGGTCTGGGTGGATGGCCCGTACCCGGGCAATCGGTGTCGAGCCGGAAAGAAGAAGGTGAAGACGACGACGCAGTCCGAGTTCGACATCGGCGCCGGCAAGACCTTCGTCGACAAGGACGCGATGAAGTTCATCTGCAAGCCGGCACCGACCGGCTGCGACCCCCAGAGCCTCTTCGCGGGCACGTACGATCGCATCCAGACGCAGATCTTCGATCGAAGCTGTGCGGTGAGCGCGTGCCACGACTCCCAGAGCTTCGCGGGCGGGCTGCTTCTCGAGACGGGAGCGTCGTACACGTCGCTCGTGAACGTCGCGCCCGTGAACTTCGCGGCGGGACAGGCCGGCTGGCTACGCGTGACGCCCGGGAACGACGCGACGAGCTTCCTCCATCAGAAGGTCCAGGGGGGGCTGGACGACCCGTTCGGCGACCGGATGCCGCGGGGCAGGGGAAAGCTCAAGAGCTTCCTGCGCGACATCATCCAGCTCTGGATTCTGGCGGGCGCGCCCGAGACGGGCTGGGTGCCCGGCACGGATTGATCGGAGGAGCGACGGCCGCCCGGCTCAGTCGCAGGACTCGCGGAACGTGCCCGACAGCGTGAGCTCGAGGTCGGTCCACGTCTTCGAGACCCCGTCCTCGCCCGTGTGCTGCTCCTCGCACGCCTGGTGGATGGAGTCGAACGGCTTCTGCAGAGCGAAGTCCATCATGTCGACCGCCGCCTTGGCGGTGACGGCGTGATCCTTCGAGATGGTGTAGGCGAACGGAACGGTTCGGGTCGTGCCGTTCATCGTGATGGCGATGTTCAGCGTGCCCTTCGAATCGTCGCCGTCCACGCTCTCGACCTTGCCGGTGATCTCTGGCGACGGCGCGAACTTCTGGAAGAAGAACTGGCTGATGGTCGCGTTGCGACCCGGGTTGTTGGACTCGATCGAGGTGCCGTCGATCTTCATCGAGAGGCCTTCGGCGAGGGCGGTGAGGCTCGGGGCCTCTCGGGGGCCGGCGAGCGTCATCGTGTTGAACGTGCCGGTGACGCCGGTCTTCTCGGTGAACTTGAACGCCGTCCACTCGACCTTCACGGCGTCTTCGGCGACGCCGTACGTGCAGGCCGCGTTCGCCGCGGTGGCCAGCGCGCCTCCGAGGACCGCGCAGCAGACCGCGCAGGAAACGAGGGTACGACCGACGAGCTTGCTCATGATTCTCCTCCGCCTCTCACGTGCCGGCCTCGCCCGGAATCGAAAAAGCTCCCCGGGCCGGACTCGAACCAGCGACAAGTCGGTTAACAGCCGACTGCTCTACCAACTGAGCTACCGGGGATCGGGGCTTCGCCTACTATACGACGACCGGCCTCGCAATTCCGATTCGATTTCCATCCGACCCTTTGGGTGAGCTTCGCAAATGTTGTAGGAATTGCTGGAGCAGAGGAGGGCTCTTGGATATGCGACGACTGATCGACACGACCGGAATCTTCTTGGTGGCCGCCATGGCCGGTGGGATGCTCCTGTGGACGCCCGCAGCGTACGCGGACACGGCCGAGGCCGAGCTCCATCCGGTGGACGCTCCGACGGGCCGGGTCTCCGGCCGCGCCGTCGGCTACCTGCGCTTCACCGAGGGAAAGAAGCCCGATCAGGTGAAGATCCTGGTCCACATACAGAACCTGACCGTCGTCCAGAGCGAGCAACCGCTGATGACGGAGAGTGGCTTCGCGACCTATCAGCACGGGATGCGCATCCGGGCGACCGGCGACTGTAGCGACACCACGGCCACGGATTCGCAGGCGGGAGTTCTGCCCGACGTCGGTGTGCGCCAGGACGGCAACGCTCTGGTGAGCATGACCGCCAACGGGATCACGCTCTCCGAGCTTCCGGGAAAGTCGGTCGTCCTGTACCGCGGCACGAACGACGCCAAGCGCCAGATCATCGCCTGCGGCGTGATCAAGAAGGACTGATCGAGCGCCCATCCCTTCGCTTCGCCTCTTGACCCGAAGGCGAAGGTAGAGCGAAGATCGGAGGGTGCAGGCCGCCTCCCAGCTTCGCGTAGAAGATCTCCTCTCTCGTCTTCCGGGAACCCTCCGGCGCGGGCACGTGCCGGGGGGCTCGGGAGAAGAGGGAGGCCCCGGACGTGCTCGTCTCTCGACGGGCATCCCCGAGATCGACGACCTTCTGGGAGGCGGCGTCCCCCGGGGGCGGCTCTCGGAGTGGGTCGGTCGTGGATCCGTTGGCGCGACGAGTCTCGCGCAACGGTTGTTGGCTCGAGTCACGACCGACGAGAGCTTTGCTGCGTGGGTCGACGTCGCCGACGCGTTCGATCCCGCGAGCGCGTCGGCCGCGGGAGTCGCTCTCCACCGACTCCTCTGGGTTCGCCCGCCCGACCCGGTCGCGGCCTTCGCCGCGACCGAGATCCTTCTGGCCACCGGGGGCTTCGCGGCCGTCTTTCTCGATGCCGCCCGCGTGAGGGAGTGGGCTCGCGCGCGGGAGACGAGTCGCGAGCGACGCGAGCAGAAGAAGGGACGTCGCATGTTGTCGGCCCCGCAGACCTGGCTCCGTCTGGCACGGGCCGCCGAGCGCTCGCACACCGCGCTCGTCGTTCTTTCGGAAGGAGGTCGTCGTGAGAGCCAGGGGCTCTCCGGCGCTGCGGCCGATTGCCGTTCGGGGGGGCGTTCGTGGCCTTCGGTTCGCCAATTTCCAGGCTTGACAAACCGAATGTTCTGTTAGAATACGACCTGGTTGGAGGAAGCAAGAACGATATGAAAACATTCGTCCTGGCGGCTGTAGTCGCCTTCACCCTGAGCTCGACGCTCGCCGCAGAGGTGCGCGGCTCCTATTTGGAGACGCGGAACGCCGAAATTTACGCATCGCACTGTTTCGCCAACTCCGAGTCCGGCATCAAAGGCGATCTCGCCGTGATGGCCTGGAGCGTGGAATCCGGTGACATTGCGGGCGCCGATCTGAGCGGCCTCTCCGTAGTGGCCGTGGT
>JAUIFY010000198.1 GCA_030430245.1 bacterium
CACCACCTCGATCTCCCCGCCCGTCGCCCACCGCAGCGGAAGAAGGTAGACCGTCGTGCCCGACGGCTGGTGGACCTCGGCGAGAACGATCAGCGAGCCGTCGATCGGACCCCGGATCGTGTCGAAGACCCGCACCCCGTCGATCGCGTCCGACTTCCCGCCGAACCACCGTCGGGTGCGGAGAACGTCGGGAAGAAGGCTCTCGACGCCGACGCGCTCGTCCTCGCGGAAGAGCGCCTCCAGTCCTCCGACCGCGTCGCCGACGAGGCGGGGAAGCCGCTCCTCCCCGGCATCCATCGAGTGGCCTCGAGCGTCGCGGCGCTCCTCGATACGGAACCAGTAGAACGAGTGTGGGCCGAGAGTGAGAAGATACGGCAGATCCCCGATCGGCGGGAAGGGATGGCCGCTGAACATCTCCACCGCGACCCTCCCTCGGTAGGCCGCGAGATCGAGCTCGACGTACTCGACGTAGCGAGAGAGGTTGACGATCACGAGGATCGTCTCGTCCTCCCAGACCCGCAGGAACGCGAGCACCTTGCGATTGGCGGGGTGAAGGAACTCGATGCTGCCGCGGCCGAAGGCGCGATGGCGCTTTCGGAGCGCGATGGTCCGCTTCATCCAGTTCAGCAGAGAGTGCTGGTTGTGACTCTGCGCCTCGACGTTGACCGTCTCGAAGTTGTACTCGGGATCGATGACGATGGGCAGATAGAGCTGCTGCGGGTTGGCGCGAGAAAACCCCGCGTTGCGATCGGGACTCCACTGCATGGGCGTGCGAACCCCGTCCCGGTCGCCGAGGTAGATGTTGTCTCCCATCCCGATCTCGTCGCCGTAGTACACGACCGGCGTTCCGGGAAGGGAGAGGAGCAGCGCGTTCATGAGCTCGATGCGCCGACGGTCGTTGCCGAGCAGGGGTGCGAGTCGTCTCCGGATGCCGAGATTGATCCGTGCCTGCGTGTCGTTGGCGTAAACCCGGTACATGTAATCGCGCTCCTCGTCGGTCACCATCTCGAGGGTCAGCTCGTCGTGGTTCCGCAGGAAGAGCGCCCACTGGCACCCCTCGGGGAGCGAGGGAGTCTGGGCGAGGATGTCGAGGATCGGGTAGCGATCCTCCATGTGCAGCGCCATGAAGAGGCGCGGCATCACCGGAAAGTGAAACGCCATGTGGCACTCGTCGCCGTCGCCGAAATAGGCGACCGCGTCCTCCGGCCACTGATTGGCTTCCGCCAGGAGCATGCGGTTCTCGTACTTCGAGTCGACGTGCCGTCGCAGATCGCGGAGGATCGCGTGGGTCTCCGGGAGATTCTCGCAGTTCGTGCCGTCCTCCTCCCAGAGGTACGGGATCGCGTCCAGACGGAGACCGTCGACCCCCATCCCGAACCAGAAGTCCAGGGCGCGAATCACCTCCCGCCGCACGTCGGGCGACGCGAAGTTGAGGTCGGGCTGGTGCGAGTAGAAGCGGTGCCAGTAGTAGGCCTTCGCGACGGGGTCCCAGCTCCAGTTGCTGTGCTCGAAGTCCTTGAAGATGATCCGGGTTCCGGAATACTCCGTCGCGGTATCGCTCCAGACGTAGTAGTCGCGATGCCGGCTGCCCGGCGCAGCGCGCCGCGCTCGCTGAAACCACGGATGCTGATCCGACGTGTGATTGATCACCAGCTCCGTGATGACGCGAAGATCGCGACGATGCGCCTCACGTAGAAACGCGCGGAAGTCGTCCAGCGTCCCACTGTCCGGATGCACCCCGGCGTAATCCGCGATGTCGTAGCCGTCGTCGCGCCGGGGGGACGGATAGAACGGCAGCAGCCACAGCGCGGTCACGCCCAGGTCGCGCAGGTAGTCCAGCCGCGAGGTCAGACCCCGAAAGTCGCCGATGCCGTCGCCGTCGCTATCCTGGAACGCACCGACGCGCAGCTCGTAGATGACCGCATCGCGGTACCAGAGCGGATCCCCAGGAGTACGTTTCGAGCGAGAGGACCCGTTCGCCGTGAGCTTCTTCATCAAAAGTAGTCGAAGTCGTTCTCCGATCGAACCCGCCGGCGCAGACGGAAGACGTGCGCCGGAGCTCGCTCGGGGTTCAGCTCCACGAAGTTCGTGGAGCCCTGCCAGAGGTAGCGCTCGCCACCGAGTAGATCGTGTGCCTGGAACGGCCGGTCCCCGTCGATGCCGAGATCGTCGAGCGGAAGACTCAGCCAGCCCGACTGCGTGTGGTGGGGATCGAGGTTCACGACGACGACGATCGTCTCGTCGGCGGCGTCCGCGTGTCGGCCGAATGCGAGAATGTCCCGGTTGTCGACCTCGTAGAAGACCGGGCCGTCACCTTCACGAAGCGCCGGGTGCGCCCGACGAATCTCGTTCAAGCTCTCGAGGTACGGTGCCAGACTCCAGGGATCGTCGAGCGTCCACCTGCGGATCTCGTACTTCTCGGAGTCCTCGTAGTCCTCGCTGCCCTGCCGCGCCCTCGACAGACACAGCTCGAACGGCGGTCCGTAGACGCCCCAGGTGTTCGCGAGCAAGGCCGCGAGCGTGGCGCGGACCTGAAACGCGGCGCGCCGCCCCGACTGCAGGTACTCGGGGAGGATGTCGGGCGTGTTCGCGAACAGATTCGGCCTCATGTAGTCCGAGACGGGCGAAGAGGAGAGCTCGCGGAAGTAGGCCTGGATCTCCGCCTTCGTGTTTCGCCAGGTGAAGTAGGTGTACGACTGCGAGAAGCCCGCCTTCGCGAGGTGCTGCATGACGGCCGGCCGCGTGAAGGCCTCGGCCAGAAACACCGCCTCGGGATGGCGCCCGCGGACCTCGCGGATGACCCACTCCCAGAATGCGAAGGGCTTCGTGTGCGGGTTGTCCACGCGGAAGATCGTGACGCCCCGCTCGATCCAGAAGAAGAAGACGCTCGCCAGCTCGTCCCAGAGCGCCCTCCAATCTTCGCACTCGAAGTCGAGGGGATAGATGTCCTGGTACTTCTTCGGCGGGTTCTCCGCGTACTGAATCGACCCATCCGGACGCCGGCGGAACCACTGCGGATGCTCCCGCACGTACGGATGGTCGGGCGAGCACTGGAAGGCGACGTCGAGGGCGATCTCGATTCCGAGATCGCGGGCGCGCGCGACGAATCGGTCGAAGTCCTCGAAGGTGCCGAGCTCGGGATGGATCGACTTGTGGCCGCCTTCGCGTGAGCCGATCGCCCACGGGCTTCCCGGGTCTCCCGCTTCCGCGGTCGTCGCGTTGTTGCGCCCCTTCCGGTGCGTGCGGCCGATCGGATGGATCGGCGGGAGGTACACGACGTCGAATCCCATCCGCGCGACGTACTCGAGCCGGGTCTCGCCGTCGCGGAACGTGCCGTGCGTGTCGCTCCCGGCGTCGGTGGACCTCGGAAAGAACTCGTACCACGCGCCGGTGCCCGCGCGCTCCCGCTCCACCTGAACCGAGAGCGCCCGCTCCATGCGGGCCGCGTTGCTCCGGTCGGGGTGGCGCTCCACCGCCCGCGCCAGGTCCTCCGACTGCGCGGTCGCGATGCGCCGGCCCGGCTCCTGCGGCGGACGGAGGGACCGCACTCGGTCGTCCAGCCAGCGTCGCTCGGAGTCCTGCCCGGCCGCGGACGCACGCCGCGCGGCCGCCTCGACGAGACCGGCCCCCTCCAGGAGCTCGACCGATACGTCGACGCCCGCGTCGACCTTCTTGTCGAGGCCGCTCCGCCAGGTCGCGAAGGAGTCGACCCACGCTTCGACCTCGTACTCGTGGCTTCCGGGGGGGCCGACGTGGAACGTCGCCTCGAACCGGTCGTTCGGAAGCGAGCTCATCTCGACCTCGGTCCACTCCGCCTCCCCCTGCGCGCGGTGCCGGAGGACCGCGCGCAGCCGGTCGTGCCCTTCGGTGAACACGACCGCGCGGACCGAGACCGATTGGCCGCTGACCCTCTTGATGGGGAATCGACCGCCATCGACGATGGGCTCGACGGCACCGATCACCACTCGGGTTGGCGGTCGGTCCTCATGAGCCGATCGGGAGCCCACATCACGAGAGTGCATGTCCTGAGTCCGGTCTTCAAGTACGACGTTCTCGATCGCTCCGAGACCGAGCCCTCGCGGCCGCTTTTCCCCGCAGCCGCCCGACGAGCGTCCCCCGGCCGTCTCTGCGGTCTCTACCACCTTCCGTCTTGACCGCTCA
This sequence comes from bacterium, assembly GCA_030430245.1. Classification (GTDB taxonomy): domain Bacteria; phylum Desulfobacterota; class Binatia; order UBA12015; family UBA12015; genus VGTG01. The sequence goes on from JAUIFY010000198.1 coordinate 4,162, forward strand.
GCGGGAGCACGCAAGAGAAGAACGTCTCCCCGAAGACGGCATGCCCCAGATTCCCCGATACCGACGACTCCCCGTGCCTGCCCTCGTGCTCCTCTTCGCCTGCGCGGCGCCGGCGAGCGCCCAGGGGGAACCGCCACCGTTTCCACGGACCGAGGACCGTGCGCCGTGCGAGGCGTATTCGGCGACGCGGGAGCCGTTCTTCGGCGAGCTGCACATCCATACTGCCTACTCCTCGGACGCCGCGCTCAATGGAACGCTCAGCGGCCCGCGCGACGCGTACCGCTTCGCGAAGGGCGCTCCGATCGGCGTCGCGCCCTTCGACGAGAACGGCGAGCCGGACCGGGTGGCGCGACTGGGCCGTCCACTCGACTTCGTCGCCGTCACGGATCACGCAGAGTCCTTCGGGGCGGACGGGGACAACCTCATTCGAACGTGCGTACGCGACGGCATGGTCGTCGACGACGCCGAGTGCGACGCATCCATGGTCTGGAGCCTGATGCAGGAGGCGGCCGAGGAGCACTACGACCGATCGGCCGCCTGCGAATTCACCACGTTCATCGCCTACGAGTGGACGGGCCGCGGCCGCCGACCGGCTCCCGCGCCGCGCGCCGGGAGCCTGCACCGAAACGTGATCTTTCGGAACGCGGACGTGCCTCCGCTCGCCGAGACCGCGGACACCGCAACGACGCCCGAGCGACTGTGGGCCGCGCTCACCGCCGACTGTCTCGACGCGCCAGGGGCCTGCGACGTTCTGACGATTCCCCACAGCTCGAACCTGAGCCGTGGGTACATGTTCGACCCTCTGAACCTCGACGGCAAGCCCTTCACTCGACGCTCGGCACGAACCCGAGCGGCCTTCGAGCCCATCGTCGAGATCATGCAGGCAAAGGGAGACTCGGAGTGCCGACCCGGCGTCGGCACGAACGACGAGCTGTGTGCGTTCGAGAAGTTGAACCGCACGGGCAGCTCGTTCCAGCCCTTCGATCCGGACCAGGAGTTCCAACCACGCTCGTTCGTCCGCAACGCGCTCAAGACCGGCCTCGCCCTGGACGAGCAGCTCGGTGTGAATCCGTTCGCCTTCGGGTTCGTCGCCGCAACCGATGGCCATACGGCCGCACCAGGCTCGGTCCGCGAGCCCGACTTCACCGTCGCCGGGAACTTCGGCGTCGTCGATTCGTCGCCGACGATTCTGCTCTCGCAGGAGCCCCCGGGCGGCATCGAGCCCAACGGGGGCGGACTCGCCGCCGTGTGGGCCGAGGAGAACACGCGCGACGCCCTCTTTGCGGCGATGCGCCGGCGTGAGGTGTACGGCACGAGCGGGCCTCGGATGATCGTCCGGTTCTTCGGAGGCGACTACCCCGAAGATCTCTGCACGCGCGGCGACTTCGTCGAGGAAGGCTACCGCAGCGGCGTACCCATGGGAGGCACCCTCGAAGAAGGCCAGATCCGCGGGCGACCCCGGTTCGCCGTGCAGGCCCTGCGCGACCCCGGCACCGCCGACTTTCCCGGAGCTCCCCTGCAGCGGGTGCAGATCGTGAAGGGCTGGATCGGGGAGGATGGGGTCGCGCGAGAACGCGTCTACGACGTCGCCGGCGCTCCCGACGACGAGGCGACGGTGGATCCCGAGACCTGCATCCCCCGCGGCGACGGATTCGATTCCCTCTGCTCGGTCTGGGCCGATCCCGACTTCGACCCCCGCGAGCACGCCTTCTACTACGCCCGCGTCGTCGAGAACCCGACGTGTCGCTGGCACTCCTTCGTCTGCAACGATCTCGGCGTCCGGTGCGACGACCCGGAGACCGTGCCGGAGGAATACGCCAACTGCTGCTCTGCCCTCTTCCCGCGCTCCATCCAGGAGCGCGCCTGGACGTCTCCGATCTTCTATGCACCGCCCGACGCGCCCGACGCGGCGTGCGGAGCGACACGGCTCGCGGGACCCGGCTCGGCGGCGCGCCGCCAGCCACGACCGGCCTGCCGGGAACTGACGAGGGGAGATGCTCCGTGAGCCTCCCCCGCGCGGGTGCCGCACGGTGCGCCATGCTCGTCGCAGTCGCGTTGCTTCTGTCCCTGAGCGGTTGCGGCGACGATGCGTCCCGTCCAGCGCCGCCGGCGATGCCGACGCCGACGCCGACGCCCGCCCCGACCGCGACGGCGGCGCCGCCGATGGAAACCACCCCACCCGGCGGGGATCTCACGACCCTGAGCGGTCCCGTCACGGTGTGGAACCGTCACCCCGACGGACATCCCCGCCAGGTCGGCATCGCCGTCGAGCCCAGCGACGCGACGCTCTGGCCGATCGACGGCATGGAGCCGATCTACTTCTGGGACGGTCCGCTGGCTCGGGAGCTCGTCGACTTCGTCGGACGCGACGTCGTCGTCGAAGGGGTTCTCGCAACCGGGTTCGACCAGCAGCGAACGATGTTCGTCCGCGCCTACGACTTGGAAGGTCGACGGGTCGTCGCGGCACCGACCGAGCCGCCCTCGCTGGACGATACCCTGGAGGGAGCCGTCGTCGTCGTCGATCGCCACGAAGACGGCCATCCGCGAACGTTGGGTGTGCGGGACGCCGACGGCGAGATCGTCGCGCTCGAGGAGACGAACAAGTCGCGCGAGCTCCGCTTTCGCGTGGGACGCCGGGTGCGGCTCCGCGGAGCCTCGGCTCCGGCCGGCTTTCGCGTCGGGTGGTACGAGGATCTCGACCTGAATCGCCGCGTGCGCCCGGGGGACGGGTTCCAGCTGAGCTTCCTCGCGGGCGGTCACGACGAGAACGGCGCCTTCCTGGGCGGTGTCGAAGTCGACACCCTCGCCGCCTTCGACGGCAAGGTGTTCGCGGGCGTGAGCTACCGGCGCAACACGGAAGAGGACAGCGTCGACCCCCCACCGCCCGGCGCACCCGTCCTCGTCCTCGACGAGCCGGGCGGCCGGTGGCGCATCGACTTCCTGGTGCCGCGCGACGAAGCCGGCCCGGCGCCTCGAATCGTCTTTCTCGAGCGGGTCACGTTCGAGACCGATGGCGACGGCACACCGCTTCCCGAACCCGTGGAGCTCCTCGCCGCGGTCGCGGGCAACGGCGAGCTCTACCTGCGCACCCCCGGAGACGCGGCTCGCTGGGTCGCCACCGGACTCGTCGACGTGGTCACCGCGAACCTCGACCGCGAGGGCGCCCGGGCGGACGCCCGGAGCGTGATCAGCCACACCGACGCCGAGACGGGCGTCTCGTATCTGTTCGCCGGAGCCTACTCGAGCGGCCGGCGCGGCGCGGGCGGCGGACTCTACCGCGCGACCTACGCACCGTCCCTGCCCGGCCTCCTCGCCTGGGCCCCCACGCCCGAGTTTCCGTTCGCGGCGACGCGCCAGCAGCCGTGGCGGGTCATGGGCCTCACGACGGCCGCCGGCGCGGCGTACGCGTCGGTCGGGCCACTACTCTTGCGACGCGAGGACGGCGAGAACCCTGATTGGAGGGTCGTCTTTCGAGACGAGCTCCCGACGACCACCGACTCGCTGCGCGAGGCCGTCCAGATCCGCGGCCCGCAGGACGACGCCGCGCTCTTGTTCGGGATCGAGGGCCTCCACAGCCGCGTCGTCCGGGTCGACCCGTCGTCGGACGACGCGGCGACCGTCGAGTACGATCCGCTCGCGGACCTCGGCCCGGCCGTCTACGGCATCGCCGCGTACAACGGAGCGAGGACGAGGGAGCTCCCGGACGGCAGCGAGGCCGTGCTCCTCGGCCTCGAGCTCCTTCGCCCGCGGGCGCTGGGCACGCCGGCCCTCGACCTCGGGCGATGGTACGAATGGACGGACGGATTGCTGCTCTGGCGCGAATCGCCGGACGCCTACTGCCTGAAACGAATCGTCGACCCGACGCTCGAGATCCACCCGCCGGTGATCGGCCCACGCGCCCTGCTCGCCCGGTCGCCCTTCGATTCCGAAGCCGACGTGATCTACGTGGGGGGCTTCGACCACAACGGTCACCCCTTCCACAACACCGCCTGGATCTTCAAAGTCCACGTCGACGACCTGCGAAGCGGCCCCTGCCGGCCGAGCTGACCGATCGGCCGTCGACCCGCTCCGCCGAGGCGCACGGTCGAGACGCTCACCCCCGAGTGCTAGAAGCCCCGTTCCATGGACTGGCGAGATCGACATGCGTCGTCGCGAGCCTCGGCGAAGGACGCCGTCGCCCGGATTCCCAGGGGAAAGCACATCTTCGTGGGCTCGGGCGCGGCGCAGCCGACCTCCCTCGTGGACGAGATGGTCCGACAGTACACGCGCTTCGCCGACAATCAGATCGTCCACATCCTGACGCTCGGTCCGGCGCCGTACGTCGAGCCCCAGTACCAGGATCGATTCCGCCACAACGCGTTCTTCATCGGTCCCAACGTGCGCGAGGCCGTCCACGAGGGCCGGGCGGACTACACGCCGGTCTTTCTCTCCCAGATCCCGGAGCTCATGCGACGACGCCGTCTCCCCATCGACGTCGCACTCGTTCAGGTGACGCCGCCCGACCGTTTCGGGTTCGTGAACCTCGGGGTCGCGGTCGACGTCGTCTTGCCCGCCATCGAGGCGGCCTCCCTCGTCATCGCCGAGGTCAATCCGCGGATGCCCGTCGTCCACGGTGCGGGCTTCCTTCCCATGGATCGCCTGGACGCGTGGGTCGAGGTGGATGCCGACATCCCGGTCGTCGAACGCGAGGAGCTCGACGAGGTGTCGCTCGAGATCGGCCGCCACGTCGCGACGCTGGTCGAAGACGGTGCGACCGTTCAAGTCGGGATCGGACAGATCCCCGACGCCGTCGCGACCGCACTCCGCGACAAGAAGGATCTCGGCGTGTGGACCGAGATGCTGTCGGACGGGCTCGTGGATCTCGTCGAGAACGGCAACGTGACCGGTCGCTACAAGACGATCCAGCCGAACAAGGTGACGGCCTCGTTCACCTTCGGCACGAAGAGGACGTACGACTTCGTGAACGGCAATCCCGCCTTCTCGTTCCACCCGTCGGACTTCGTGAACGACCCGTCGCGGATCGCGCAGCAGCACAAGATGGTCGCGATCAACAGCGCCCTGCAGATCGACCTCACCGGCCAGGTCTGCTCGGACTCGATCGGAACGAAGTTCTACTCGGGCATCGGAGGTCAGGTCGACTTCATTCGCGGGGCGTCCATGGCTCCGAGTGGAAAGCCTATCCTCGCGATCCGGTCGACGGCGCTCGGCGGCTCCGTGAGCAAGATCGTGGCAACACTCGACGAAGGTGCCGGCGTCGTCACCTCGCGGGGTGACGTTCAGTTCGTCGTCACCGAGTATGGCATCGCGGACCTGCAGGGGAAGTCCATCCGCGAGCGTGCCATGTCGCTCATCTCGATCGCGCATCCCGACTTCCGGTCCGACCTGCTCGCGACGGCCAAAGAGCGACACTACGTGTTCGCGGACCAGATCGAGCCTCGCGCCACCTACGCGGCCCGCTACGAGAAGCTCATCCGGAGCCGCACCGGCGAGGAGCTCCGACTGAGACCCGTACGCGAGACCGACGAAGGGAAGATGCGGGACCTGTTCTACAACTTCTCCGCGGACACGGTGTACAAGCGTTGGATGACGGCGATGAGCCGACTGCCCCACAGCCAGCTCCAGCGATACCTCCGTGTCGACGACACCGAGAACGTCGCCATGGTCGTCGAACGAACGGCGTCCGGCCGCGACGACGAGCTGATCGGCATCGGCCGCTACCACACCGACGCCGCCACACGATTCGCCGAGGTCGCCCTGGCGATCCGCGACGACTACCAGGGCCAGGGCATCGGTACGGCGCTCTTCGCCCATCTGGCCGACATCGCCCGGGCGAACGACATCCGGGGCTTCACGGCCGAAGTTCTCTCCAACAACCGCGCGATGCTCGACGTGTTCCACAAGTCCGGCCTCAACGTCGAGACCCGCCGCGAAGGCACGACCTACTCCCTGCGGATGCCGTTCTCGAGCACCGAGAGCCAGAAGGAACGGACGCGCGCGACCGACGAAGGGTAGACGGCTCGCGCCGTCACACCGCTCCCGGCGACCACGCCGCGCTATGGGGGACGGGCACGGGGGCACCCACCGCGGCCTTCGTCCTCCCGATCAGCGGCAGGTCAGCTTGCCGGGCGCCTCCTTGCAGCTCGGACGCTCCCCGCCAGGTGGATTCCAGTCCAGGTGGGCGCACTCGTCGGCGGCTCCCAGGACCACCGCCGTGCGAAGGCCCACCGAATCGGGGAGCTCGTACGAGGTGGCGCGCGCGCGAACGCTGAATCGCAGGAGTCCCGGCTCCTTGTTCGACGCGTCGACCACGACGGCGCGAGTCACGCCGCCCGCCGCACCGGTCGGGTCGACGTAGCGCCATCGCCGGCCGTTCGCGCTGGTCGTCCACCGCGGACCGCCGGGAAGGACGACGTCGAGACCGCCGTCCCCGTGCGTCGCGTCGACGACGACCCGGATCCCGCTGCTCGGCGGATCGACGGCGACCCAGGGCGGGGGAACCACCGCCCGCCCCTTCACGACGAGCTTGCCGGGCGCGTCACGGAGCTTGAGCCTCGCACGCTCCAGCCCGATGCCGCTGCCGCACGCGGAGGCGTTCTCGCAGCGGCACTGGGAACAAACCTGCCCTTCTCCACAGGAGGCGCCCGGAGGGTCGCATTCCTCGCCGGCGTCGAGGGCACCGTCCCCGCAGGTCGTCTCGACCCGCTCGTAGGCGCCGACGTCGACCGCGAGACCGACCGGCCTCGGAGTGCCGTCGAGATCCGTGTCGGGCGCGCCGCTGGCGGCGCCCGCGTCCACGGCCGGAGCGCTCGCGCGCAGGTGGAAGTCCGTGCCCGGCGCGACGAACAGGGCCGCCGGGGTCGCCACGAACGAGCCCGCGCCGTAGCCGAGGCCCTGCCACGACGCGAGCGTCAGAACGGAATTTCCGCCGTCGACGCTGTAGCGGTCGATGCCGCCGTTGTGATCGGACGCGAATCCGCCGAGACTCGACGCGTCGATCGAGATCGCCCCCCGAAACGAGTGGTCGTTCCAGAGGAGGTTGTTTCGAACGGTGTTGTTCGTCGAGCCGTTGTCGATGTTGATGCACCATCGTCCATCGGCTGCGCTCAGGATCGTATTGTTGACGACCAGGTTGTCGGTCGCGCCCGCGCCGGCATCGATCCGGTAGAGGCTGATGCCGCTGGCGTGATTGTCGTACAGGAGATTGTTGCGAATCACGCCGCCGACGCTCCCGTCCATGTTGATGCCGGAGCCACCCGCGACGCCGTTGTCGAAGATCACGTTGTTCTCGACCAGCGCGTCCTCGATCAGTCCGTCGCCGCCGAGGCTCGCGTCGCCGTTGAAGTGGAGGCCGTTCGCGTTGTTCGAGTAGACCAGGTTGCCCCGGACGGTCGGCCGATCCGAACTGTTCGAGACGTAGATGCCATGCTCGATCTGGGAGTGATGCGCGACGTTGTCCTCGATCAAGACGTCATCGACGAAGCCCGTCAGCACGCCCCACTTCCCATTGTAGCCCAGGCGACAGTTTCGAATGGTGATGAAGGACCCCGACACGGCCCGGACGCCGGCGCGCGTACGCCCGTCGACGACGAAGCCGTCGATCACCACGTGAGAGACGCCCTCCAGGTTGATGCCGTCCGGGGTCGTCGGGTTGTCGGAAACGATCTGCGCGCCGGCTCCTGCCGCCCGAAAGGTGATCGGCTGAGCGGCGGTGCCGGACGTGTCCAGGTAGAAGCCCGCATAGCTGCCGTCCAGCACCTGCACGGTGTCCCCGGGGCCCACCTGATCCGCCGCGTGCTGCAAGGTCGCCCAGGAGGTGCCCGCGGAGAGTCCCGTGTCGGCGTCGCTGCCGCCCGGTCCGACCCAGTAGTCCGCCGCCACGGTTGGCGTCGAGAACGCGAGAACGCTCACGACCGCCATCCCACACCAACCATCCCTTCGTCGACGTCCCATCACGCCCTCCCGGCACTCCCGCCCCGGTCTCCAGGTATCCGCAGCGGCCGGACTCGGACAAGATCGGGCCCACTGCGGCGCCCGCGCCCGCACGTGCTGCCTCCTCCGCGTCGCGGCCCTACCGCGGCCGCACGAATTTCGTCGGGGCGCGTCTCGATCGCGAGCCGCCCCGCACCCGGGGGCCGCGGCTGCCCGAGGCCCCACCGAGCGGGTGGCGCATCCGCCCAAGGCCGCCGCGGTGCGCGGAGGACCGACGCGAGCCCGCGGGCCGAGACGGCACGCCGTCCGACTCGTCAGGGACGGAATCCCGTGACGACGAATCCCTGCTGGCCCTGGTCCCAATCGACGTCGACTTCGGCGCCGGCCTCGGGAAATCCCTCGAGCGTGTAGCTGCCACTCGCGTCGCGGAGGAACGAGACACCGAACGTCGTCACGGTGAACGTGTTGGTACCGAGGCTCTCCCCATCGGCGAAGACTTCGACGGTGTGGGGGCCGTCACCGAGGAGGCCCCAATTCACCAGGAGGCCGAACCCATTGTCGCCGTCCCCGCAGACGCTACTCGTGTCGTCGCGTCCCGTCCCGTAGCCGACCGGCTGCGGCGCGCCGCCGTCGATCCGCGCCTCGATCACCTCCGCATCGCACACCCAACCCGACACGATCCCGATCCCACTCTGCACCGAGCCGTCGGCCGGATTCTCGATCAGGCCGGTGGCCGCCGGCCGGGCCG
>JAUIFY010000437.1 GCA_030430245.1 bacterium
GGCCATGCTCACGTCGACGCCCTCGATCAGACCCTCCTCGATCGCGATGCCGATGAGCGCACTCGTGAAGCTCTTGCCGACCGACCAGCTGGTGGCGAACCACGTCTCGTCGCGGCCGTCCTCGTACCATTCGCCGACGATCACGCCCTCGCGGACGACGACCACGCCTTGCGTGTTCTTGCCGTCCTGGAACGCGTAGTCGCGGGCGGCCTCGAGCACGGCGGAGTCCATGCCGTGGTCCTCGGGCGCTGCCACGGTCCAACCGTTCGTCGGTGCGACCGGTCCGTCGTTCGTGGGCGGTGTGGCGTCGCTGCCACAGCCCACGGCCGCGACGAGCGCGACGACGGGGAGCCAGCGGCCCGGGGTGAGGGGCGTGGGTGCGTTTCTCGGGAGCATCCGAGACCTATGGCGCCCCGCGGCGAGTCGGTCAATGCAAGATGGGGCGGGTGGACCCCCGGGGACGGGCGTCCGACGACGGGGTCAGGCTCGACCGAGCCAGAGGAGGGCCTGGTCGCGCTCGGAGGCGGCGAACCGTCGGACCTCGGCCGACAGGAAAACGGAGGCGATCTTGGGGACGGCGGCGAAGAGCTTCGCGTCGGAGACGAATGCGACCCGGCGGATCTTTGCCTGGTGGTCTTTCACGAAGCGGACGTGCGAGGTCAGCGCCGAGAAATCGTCCCAGCCGGGGAAGCTCGACGCCTCGATCATCAGTCCCCTCAAGCCGCCCGCCGTGGCGATGTAGGGGTCCACCGCCTCGCCGAGCCTCTGGAAGTCGCCCGCCTCGAGCTTGCCGTGCGGGTGCAGGATCAGGATCCCGCTGTCCTCGAGAAGCTCGAACTCGAGGTCGCCGACGGGCAGAGGCTCGCAGACCCACTCGCGTGCCTCCTGGAGGTCGTCGTCGTCGAAGATGCGGACCTCGCCGGGGATCGCGAAGCCGAGCGCCTTGGTCATCTTCTCGACCCATTCCACGTCGGTGACGATCGCCGTCCGCTCGAAGGCCGTCAGGTGGAGCATGCCGACCTTCGCGTCCTCCCACGCGGCGCCCCGCGTGTACTCCTCGAAGCCGTCTCCGATCACGTAGAGCAAGCGCACGCGCGGGTGCTGTTGCAGCTTCTTCTCGAGCGCGGGCACCAGCACCTGCCGGTAGTCGTCCGCCGACACCTCCCCGCGAGCCCGAATCCCGAGTACGTGGTCGGGCAGATCCGTCATGATTTCGATCATCTCTGGCCTCCGATCCGGGTCGACCCGATGCGGTCCCGTTCCTCCAGCACGATACCCGGTCGAGGAGCTCTGCCAAACCGGCCGGAGCCGATCGGCCCTCCGCACGGGAACGCCGGAGTCGACGCGAGCCACTCCGCTCGAGGGCTGGCGACGCGCCGGTCATCCGCTCCGTGCCGGGAGAGGTACGCGCATGATGGTCGCGTAGAGGACCGGCGCCAGACCGAGAGTGGCCACGGTCGCGAACGCCAGACCGAACGCGATCGTCACCGCGAGGTCGTAGAACAACGGATCGCGCGAGATGATGATCGGCATCATCCCGAGGATCGTCGTCATCGCCGTCATGAGGATGGGGCGCAGGCGCGACTGGCAGGCTTGGAGGATCGCGTCGTAGGGCGTCGCGCCGCCGCGTTCCTCGATGTCGATCTGCTCGAGCATCACGATCGCGTTGTTCACCACGATGCCGACGAGGCTCAAGATGCCGAGGAGGGCCATGAAGCTGTTGTATCCGTGCATGACGAGCAGTCCGATGGCCACGCCGGTGATGGCGATCGGGACCGTGAGGAGGACCACGATGGGTTTGCGAACGGAGTTGAACTGCCCGACCAGGCAGATGAGGACCCCGAAGAGCGCGAGCGGCACGGTGGCGAAGAGCGCGCCCTGTGCGTCGCTTTGCCCTTCGCTCTCACCGCCCCATTCCCAGCGATAGCCGGGCCCCAGCTCCGTCATGATCGTGTCGATCTGCTCTTCGACGGCGTCCTCGAGCTCGCCGGCGGTCAGCGTCGTGCTGACCGCTTGCACGGTGATCGTCGGTTCGTAGTCCCGTCGAGCGATGATGCCGAAGGCGCTCTCGGGTCGGATCGTCGCGATCTGGACGAGCGGAACCGCGGACTCGGACGTCTGCGAAAAGACGTTCGTCGTGATGAGCCGATCCGCCGAGAGCCGCTCGGCCGGGAGGGCGCGCGCCGTGATCGGAATCTCTTCGTCTCCTTCGCGCAGGGCCGTCGGGGAGTTGCCTTCGAGCACCCCGCGGAGGGACGCGGCGATCTCTTCGTTGGTCACCCCGGCCCGTCGAGCCCGGTGCGGATCGATCTGGAGGGCGGCCTCGATGATGCGGTTCTCCCAGTCTTCGTACAGGTTCACGGTGTACGGAACCTG
>JAUIFY010000199.1 GCA_030430245.1 bacterium
CTCGACGTCGGTCACGACGAAGCGCTGCAGCGCCTGCGTCCACACCAGGGTGAAGTCGTCACCCGCCTCGGGGAACCCGGAGAGCGGGAAGGCGCCGCTCGCGTCCCGGAGGAACGACACGCCGAACGTCGTCACCTCGAACACCGCGTGCGCGAACTCGACGCCGTCTGCAAGGCCACGAACGACGTGGACCCCGTCGCCCAGGAGCCCCCAGTTGAAGAGAAGCGAGAAGCCGTTGTTCGCGTCGCCGCAAACGCCGGCCGTGTCGGCTCGCGGGGTACCGTAGGCGGTCACCAGCGGGACCGTCGCGCCATCGAGAACCACGGACACCTCGTCCGCATCGCACACCCAACCCGAGACGAGGCCGACTCCACTCTGCCGCGAGCCATCGCCCGGGATCTCGATGGTGCCCGTCGCCCGATCGACCGTCGAGAGCAGCCGAACGACCGCCAGGTCGGAGCTGCCGCCGAGCGCCGAGGTCCCGGCCAGGACGATCTTCCCGCCGGGCACGAGAGCCAACCCGGTGCCCTGGTCCTGGCTTCCCGCGTCGGGAAAGAGGTCGAGGCGTCGCTTGCCGTCCTCATCCAACGTCTCGTCCGGCTCGCCGTCGGGCAGGTAGCGCGCCAGCGCGAAATCGTCGCCGTTCACGCCCGAGCGCGTCCCCACCACGACGATCTTTCCGTCGGCTTGGATCGCCACTCCACTCGCCGACTCGTCCGCCGAGAAGTCGATCGTCCGCTTCCCGTTTCCGGCGAAGCTCTCATCCAGCGAGCCGTCGGGCTCGTACACGGCCAACGCGAAGTCGTCGTCGCCGGCTCCCTGGCGGGTCCCCGCCACGACGATGCGGCCCGTCGCTCCGACCGCTACGGCGGCCCCCATCGCGTCCGGTCCGAAGTCGGTCACGACCTTCCCGTTTCCGTCGAGCGACTCGTCGGGCTCGCCCGCCGCGTCGATGCGGGCGAGCGCGAACTGCGAGCCCGCGGCCCCCTGCAACGTGCCCGCCACGAGCACCTTCCCGTCGTCCTGAATCGCAACGCCCGATGCGGTCACGTCGTTCCCGTTGTCGACGCCGAAGTCGACGACCCGCTTGCCGTTTCCGGCGAACGTGGTGTCGAAGTCGCCGTCCGGCTCGAGTCGAGCGATCGCGAACACCGAGCCGCCGGCGTTCGTCCGCGTCCCCGCGACGACGATCTTGCCGTCGGGCTGGACCGCGACCCCGGCCGCACGACTCTCCGCGCTCGAACCGAAGTCGAGCACGCGCCGCCCCGTGTCGCTGAAGTTCGTGTCCAGCTCTCCGTCCGTCCGCAGGCGCGCGAGGGCGAACTCCACGGTCGACCCTTGCGTGCGCGTCGTGGCGACGACCACCCGCCCCTGTGCGTCCAGCGCGACCCCCGCGGCAGCCTCCGTCCCGCCCAGGTCGAGGACCACGGTGCCGTCGCCGCCGAACGTGGTGTCGAGCGTCCCTGCCGCCGTGAATCGAGCGACGGCGACGTCGCCTCCCTCCACGTTCCCGAGAACGACGAGCTTCCCGTTGTCCCTGCGGGCGAGGCCCGCGGCCGAAGTCACCGCGAGGCCGGGGCTCGCCAGGGCCACGCCGTCGGTACCGAAGCTCGCGTCGATCTCGCCATCCGCGGAGGCCGCGAGTGGCCAGACCGTCGACAGGAGGAGCGTGAAGAATGCGACCGAGCGACGGGCCGAAAAGGGGCTGCTGACCATGGGGTGGGCTCGGGCCCGCACGGACGCGGGCGACCTCCTCCTAAATCGAGCGTCCGCCCGTACCTGTCAAGCCACAATCGCGGCGAGCTCGCGGCCGTGAGCAGAGCCCGCACCTGGTCGCCTCACGCCAGGTAGACCGTCTTCGCGTTCACGAACTCGCGGATGCCATACGAGCCGAGCTCGCGCCCGTAGCCCGACTCCCCGATCCCACCGAACGGCAGACGCGGATCCGATCGGACGAACGTGTTCACGAAGCAGCTCCCGGCCGCGAGCCGCTCGGCGGCGATGCGCTCCCCCCGCTCGAGGTCGCGCGTGAACACGGCCGCGCCCAGCCCGAAGGAGGAGTCGTTCGCGACGCGCACCGCCTCCTCCTCGTCCGCGACCGGAATGATCGCGGCCACCGGCCCGAACGTCTCTTCGTCGTAGGCCGGCATGCCCGGGCCGACGTCGGTCAGCACCGTCGGCGGGTACCAGGCGCCGGCGCCCTCGGGCACCTCGCCGCCCAGGAGCAGCCGCGCGCCCGCGGCCACACTCTTGCGGACCTGCTCGTGCAGCTCGTCCCTCAGGTCTTCCCGGGCCATCGGCCCGACCTCGGTCGACTCCGCGAGCGGATCTCCCACCTTCTGATCCCGCATGCGCTTCACCACGGCACCACAGAACTCGTCGAGCACCGCCCGGACGACGATCCACCGCTTGGCGGCGATGCAGCTCTGCCCCGCATTCACCATCCGGCCGGTCACGCACGCTTCGGCGGCGGCCGCGACGTCCGCGTCCTCGAGAACGACGTACGGATCGCTGCCGCCCAACTCCAGCACGGTCTTCTTGAGCGCCTTGCCGCTCGCGGCGGCCACGGCACGTCCCGCGGGCGTGCTTCCCGTGAGGGTCACGGCGCGTACGTGGGGCGATTCGATGACGCCGGCAACATGGTCACTCGAGATCAGCAGCGTTCGAAAGACTCCCTCCGGCAGACCGGCCTCGGCGAGCACCGACTCGATCGCGACGGCGCACCCCGGGACGTTGCTGGCGTGCTTGAGAAGGCCACCGTTCCCCGCGACCAATGCGGGCGCCGCAAAGCGGAACACCTGCCAGAAGGGGAAGTTCCACGGCATGACCGCCAGCACGACTCCCAGCGGTGCGAAATGAACGTAGCTGCGGCGCGCGTCCGAGGCGATCTCGTCGTCCGCGAGAAACGCGGCACCGTGGTCGGCGTAGAACTCGCACACCCAGGCGCACTTCTCGATCTCCGACCGGCCCGCGGCGACGGGCTTGCCCATCTCCTCGGCCATCAAGACGGCGAGCTCGCCCGCGCGGGCGCGCAGGACGCCGGCCGCGGCGCGCACGAGCGACGATCGCTCGGCGATGGGCTGCCGGGCCCACTCCCGCGCGGCCGCCGCGGTCGCCTCGAGCACGGTCGGAATGCTCTCGGCCGCGAGCTCGTCGTAGCTCTCGCCGGCCTTCCCGGTCGCCGGGTTCGTGGTTCGTATCGTCATTTCAGCATCGCCTCGATCTCTTCGGTTCGATCCCGACTCAGCTCTTCGTTGTGCGAGTAGTCGATCGGACAGGTCACCAGAGACACGCCGGGCTCGTCGAGCGCCCGGCGCAAGGTCGGCACCAGCTCCTCGGCCGACGCGATCTCGTGCGCGGCCGCGCCGAACGACCTCGCCAAAGCGACGAAATCGGGATTGCCGAAGGTCATTCCGTAGTCGGGCAGGCCTTCGTCACTCTGCTTCCAGCGGATGAATCCGTACGCGTCGTCACGGAGCACGAGGATCGTGAGGTCCTGCTCGAGCCTCACGGCCGTCTCGAGATCCTGGAGATTCATCAGAAAGCCGCCGTCCCCCACCACCGCGAGACTTCGCGCGTCCGCATGGACCAGACGGGCTTCCATCGCCATCGCGAGTCCCGCGCCCATCGTGGCCAGGGCGTTGTCGAGGAGAAGCGTGTGGGGGGCGAAAACCCGGTACATGCGCGCGAACCAGACCTTGAAGATCCCGTTGTCCAGGCTCAAGACGTCGCGCTCGTCGAGAACCTCCCGGACCGCGTAGACGATCGCCATCGGACTCGGAGGGAAGCACGTCTCACAGACACTCTCGAACAGCCGTTCGGCGACGCGGCCGCGAAGCCGGGACAGCGACGCGTCGTGCGGTGCGCGATCCGCGAGTGCGGTGCCGAGACGACCGAGAGCGTCATCGACGTCCCCGACCACCTCGAGCTCCGGCGCGTAGTACGCGTCGGGTACCGCGGAGGTCGCCCCCATGTGGACGATCCGCTTGTCACGCGCCTCGTTCCAGACCGAAGGGGGATGCTCGACGATGTCGTATCCCACCGTCAGCACCAGGTCGGCTCGCAGGAGCGGCGCGTGCGCGTAGTCCAGCTTGTGGATCCCCAACGCGAAGAGGCTCTGCTGGTTCGCCTCGTTGACCGCCCCCTTGCCGTTCTGCGTCGTGACGGCGAACAGTCCGGTCGACTCCAGAAACCGCTCGATCCCGGCCGCGACACGCGGATCGTTGCCGCCACTGCCCACCAGGACGATCGGATGCCGCGCCGCCGCGATCTCGCGAGCGGCTTCCTCGATCGCCGAGGGGGCCGCGCGTGGCGCGTGAACGGGGAGGCGGAGGTGCGGCGTGAATCCGCTCGCATCCGAGGCGGCGACGTCCTGCGGCAGCTCCAGATGAACCGCGCCCGGCCTCGGCGTCTCGGCCGTCTGGAACGCGTGTCGCACACCGCGCGGCACCTGGTCGACCGACGCGAGCGAGGTCGCCCACTTCGTGAGCGGCCGCATCGTGCCCACGACGTCGAGGAGCTGAAAGGCCCCCTCGAGGTTGCCGCGGACCGCCTTCTGCCCCGTGAGCGCGACGAGCGGAAAGCCACCCAGTTGTGCGTGCGCGATCCCGGTCACGAGGTTCGTCGCTCCCGGCCCGAGGGTGGCGAGGCAAACCCCGGCGCGCCCGGTCAGGCGCCCGTACGTCGCGGCCATGAACGCGGCGTGTTGCTCGTGGCGGGTCGGTACGAAGGTGATCGCGCTCGTACGGAGCGCCTCCAGGAGCTCCAGGGTCTCCTCGCCCGGGACTCCGTAGATCCGACGGACGCCCTCCGCCTCCAGAGCCCGCACCAGCAACGTCGCAGCGTTCATCTCCATGTCCTATGCCCCATCCCACGCCGGCGCACGACTCGTCGCCCTTCCTCGAGCGCGCGAGACGATGCAAGAAGTCGACGACGAGCACCGAGAGCCGCAACGCGACTCACCGGCCTCGGGGGCGCATCCGCACGCCCCCCCTGCAGGATGCAACGACCGGCCCCCTGCGCAACCGCTCGTCTCGCGCCGTCTGCGCCCGGCCGACGTCGTCGTCGCGGCGGATCGCCACCGTCTCGTTCGGTCGGTCGGGGCCCGCACGTCGAGGTTGTACGATCTTCTCACCCCCGAGCAGCAGATTTCTCCAAGGAGCGCAGCGGTCGCGCCGCGGGCCCGTCGCCGCCCTGGCATCCCGCTTGCGAAATCACGGCGGCATGACGGCGTCAGATCGATCGACCGCAAGGAGCGACCGCATGAAGATCCTCCGAATCAATACGGCAACCATCGTCCTTCTCGCGATGCTGGCGACCGCTTCGCCCGCGGCCGAGCCCGAGCCGATCCTCGAGCCCGACCCGTGCCCGGACGGAGACGTGGTCCTGGCCGCGCAGACGCCGGCCGACGTGGCTCTCCAGGCGTCGGCCCAGACCGCGCTCGATGCGGCCGGCCTCGACCGATTGACCGACGTCGAAGCCGTCGCCATCGGCACGACGGTGTGCCTGCGGGGGCGCGCGGCCAACCTCACCGACTACCGCCGGGCCGAAGAGATCGCGGCAGGCGTCCGGGGCGTGGTCGAGGTCGAGAATCGCCTGAAGGTCCCGCTCGCGGAGTAGCGAGCGCCTCTCCGTTCCGTCGCGTCTCCGATCGCCGGGATCGGTCGACGGTCGCGGGCCTCCGCCCTCGCGGCGCGGCCTTCGAGAGCGGGACGCGAATCGGCGGTGCCGTAGGATCGTCTGTCGATTCTACAAACTCAGGCCGTCGCCAATCGACGGCTCACGTCGAGAAGCGCGTCGAGGTCGAAGGGCTTCGGCAGGAAGTCCTCCGCCCCGAGTTCGACGAGGCGCTGCTGCTCCTCCACCCGGGCGCTCACGAAGACCACGGGTGGTCCCTCGGGCAAGCCGCGGACGGCCGCGAGGATCTCCGCGCCGTCGCAGCCATCGAGATCGAGGTCGCTGAGGATCCAGTCCGGTCGGGCGCGTCCCAGGAGGCGCTTGGCATCGGCGAGCGACGCGGCACAGCACACCTCGTACCCCGCCTCCTCGAGAGCTTCGACGACCGCGTCGCGGACACCTGGATCGTCGTCGACGACCAGAACCATCACGGGGACGATCTTCCGCAAACGAAGTGCCAACGAGGCCCTCGTGCTCCACCGGCCCTGGCATAGGGGTTGCCTTTCCCAAGTGCGATGGCCACCTCGGAGACCGCTTCGCCCGCCCGCCGTGTCGCGCTCCCACGCTCCGCCGACGCCCGGTTTCTCGTGACCCTGGCCGCCTGCACCGGCGGCTTCGGCATCGCGGCGCTCGTCCTCGCGGAGCGAGGGATCCTCCCCACCTGGGTGCTGCCCGCCGCGACGGGTACGACGATGCTCCTGGCGCTCCGAGCCGCGCTCGCCGGTCCGCGGGACGGCTGGGCGGGCCTCGTCGTCTTCGCGCTCGCGCTCGCCTGGTTCGGTCCCGGCTACGACGCGATGCTCTACGGGTCCGACGCGACGGTCTACTATGCCTATGGCGCGCACATCGCGTCCGCGGGCCAGCTCTGGGTCGACGATCCCGTGCTGGCCCGGCTACCGCACGCCGTCGAAGCGACGCTCTTTCCGAGCCACGGACTCGTGTGGGACGCGGCGCGCTCGCGCAGTCCGGCGGGGCTGGGGTTCTTTCCCCTGGACTCGCGGGTCTACTCGGTCTTCAGCCAGCTCCCGTCCGTCCTCCTCGCCTTCGGATGGTCGGTGGGCGGCCCGCGCGGCGCGGTCTGGGTGACGCCGTTCCTGGCAGCGGGCGCGACGGCGGCGCTCTTCGCGATCGCGCGGCGACACCTCGGCGTGGGTCGGGCGCTGCTCTCCGCGGCACTCCTCGCCGTGTGCCTGCCGCAGATGTTCTTCGCGAGGCTTCCCATGGCAGAGGCCGCAGGGCAGTTCTTCGTCTGGAACGGCTTGCTCGCGCTGGACGCGACGTACCGCGACGGCACGCTACGGGCGAGCTGGATCGCGGGGCTCTGCTTCGCCGCGAGCGCGCTGTGCCGGCCCGAGCTCATCGTCCTCCTCCCACTCGCCGTCGGCGTCGCGTGGGCGGCTCGCCCGTCCTGGCGCCTACCGGTCGGCACCTGGGCGCCGGCGCTCGCCGGCGTGGCGTACGCGTCGCTGCTGATCTTCCACGTGGTCCCGACGCACTACCGCGAGCCGGCGCGCAACGCGCTTCTGCAAGCCCAGTTTCAGCTACGAGACACTCCCCTCGCGAGCTTCGAGGCGTGGCTCTGGGTGGCGGCCGCGACCCTGGTCGCCCTCGTGCCGTTTCTCCGCCGGGCCGCGCGACGGCGCGAGCTTCCGCTCGTCGGACGAATCGCCGCGATCGGCGCCGCTCTGGTCTGGCTCGTGGCGTTCGCGTCGCGCGGCGGATTTCATCTCGCCGGCGACAGCCTCGCATGGATGTCCGCCGCCACGGCCGTCGTCACGGCGATCCTCGCGGCGCTGGGCCTGCCCGCACTCCTGCGAGGCGTCGGCCGCTCGACCGCCGGCCTCCTTCTTCTGGCTCTGGCCGGGCTGTCGGCGCTCCACTTTCTTCCGGCCGCGCACACGGCGGCGGGCTCGCCGCTCTGGGCGTCGCGACGACTCGTGCCGCTCGTGCTTCCCACCCTCGCGCTCGCGATCGCTTGCGCATGCAGCACCGAGCGACTTCCCGCGATCGCCCGCGGAGCGTTGTCCGCGCTCGCACTGGCGCTCGTCGCGTCGACGGGGCGACCGGTATGGAGCGCCGCGCTCTTGACGGACACCACCGGCGGTGCGGCCCGCATCGCGGAGCTCACGAATCCCGAGGATCTCGTCCTCGTCGATCCATCGCTGCAGTCTCCGCTTCTCGACGTGCCCCTGCTGGTCGTCCACGGGCGCGCGGCGATCGGGCTCCGCGGCATGGCCGGCGCGTCGGCTCGAAACGACTCTCTTCGCGACGTGATGGACCGGCCGGTCACGGCCCTTCTCCCGTCGATCCTGCGTCCGGCCCCGGGAGCCGAACCCACCGGGGGTACCGAGCTCGAGTTCGACACGCCGAACGGCACGGTGCGACTCGCGGTACAGGCGACTCGAACCGAGCCCTGAAACGCCAACGGGCCCGGGGGTTGGACCCCCGGGCCCGTCGGAAGCCGAGCGTTCGAGCTCGGTGGAAGCGCGGAACTCGATCGCCGTCGCTACGGCACGAGCAGGCCGCACGTGAAGCTCGGGCCGGTGGTCGCCGGCGCCCCGGTCACCCGGTTCACGCCACAGCCGAGGATCTGGAGACCCGTGTTGTTGTTGCCGACGATGGCGCCCGCGATCTGCTCGTTGACGTTCGCCTGGGCCTTGCACTTGCCGTTCTCGACGATGCAACACCCGTCGGCCGCCGGAATCCCGACCTGGAGATTCTGGACGTCGACTGCCGTGCAGTCGAGGCCGTTCGAGCAATTGTCCGTCGTGACCCGGACCGAGGCCACGGGGCAGAGGGTCTCACCCTCGCATCCCTGGAGTCCCTTCAGGATCGCCTTGATCAGGATGTCGCTGTCTTCGCCTTTGCCCTTCACCTTCGCGATGACCTTGCCGCTTCCCTTGGGACCGAAGCTGCAGACCTCGTCATTGCGGACCGGCGGAGAGCACGCCGGCAGAGACAGCACGCCGCCGGTCGTCGTGTTGGGCGAGGTGCACTCACCGTACCCCCCGACCAGCTCTGCCTTCAGCGTCTTCGCCTTCTTCGGCTGGCTCTGCGCGAAGGCGGGAGCGCCGACCGCCACGAGGACGGCGACACCCGCGGCGGTACACAACAAGCGTTTCAACATAAGACCCTCTCCCATTCTGGTTTTCCTGGATGCACCTACGAGTGCACGCGTTGGCCGGCGCCGGATTGCGCCGGTGCCATTCGATTCCGCAAGAGTCCTGCCAGGGCGCGAGCGCTCCGGACTCGCGACGAGCGCGCCGGGGATCGGAGGGGATCCGCACATGCGGCCGAGCGGGAGTTTCGCCCGAATCGCCTTCGGATTTCGACTGCATCCCGACGCCGGGACGAGCCGTCTGCCGTCGTCGAAGAATCGCAGCGATCGCGCACGCGGCGTTCCGCCATCAGGCGATCGTGGAACGATCGATTGAAAATGGGTCCATGCGACTGAATCGACGCGCGCAATCCTTACGGAAGAACCCGCTGGGCCCGCAGAGTCGCACGACGGCACCAGGGCTCTCAGGGCGTCGCGCGGTCGCGCTCCGTCGAACCGAACGCGCGAGCAAGGGTGGAACGCCGCTTGCGTCGAGTCGCGGTCATGAACGCTTCCGAACGACGCGACGAGCAGATCGAGGAGCTGGCCGGAGATCTGGCACGAGCCGTGCGCAACGCCCCTCCGGAAGACCGCACGGCGCTGCGGGACTACGCCTCGGAGATCATCCGCAGCTCGACCGAGGAGACGCCCGAACGGCACGCCTCTCGTCGAGACACCAAGCGCGGGTCCTCGCTCGCCGCCGGAGTGCTCCTCGTCGTGTTCGGGCTGGGGTTCATGATGCTCGTCCCCAGCGTGGGCGGAACGATCGTCGCGATCGGCTTCGTCGCGATGCTGATCGGCGTACTCGGCGCGTTCGTCGCCGCGCGCCGCGACGCGCAGGCCCCGCCTTCAACGCCCGGAGGCGAACGTCGGACGGCCTCCTGATCGACCTCCACCGCCGAGCCAGACGAAGACCGCCGCTGCGCCGGCGGCGCAGAGGGCGACGCCACCCGCCCCGTAGGCGAGCGCACCGTACTGGGGCGATGCGAGAGCCACGACGACGCCCAGGAGGAAGAGCGCCGCTCCCGTTGCCACGATCCAACCGACCCGCGATTGCCGTGCCGACGCGCACCGACCCCGCTCTCGCGCGCCCGACCCTCCGTCGGAAACCGGGACGCGCACCTTCGCGGTGACCGGTGGCGACTCCGGTCCCCGTGGAACGACCACGTCGGCACCGAGCTCCTGCTGGTGATCGACGTGCGACGAGGGCTCCGGCTTGGACTTCATCCGTACACTCCTTGGTTTGGACGCGTCGCCTACGAATCCTCGGATTCGGCGCGGTATCGCAGCGGCACCGCCGCCGCGGGCTCGAGGTTGCGAAAGGTCATGCTCTCCTCGAGATAGAGGTGAACCCCATCCCCGTCGGCCGACTCGAACCCGACCGACAGATCCTGACCGACGATCAACTCGTGGTCGCCGCCGCGCATGCTGAGAACGCAGGCACCGTCGATGCCCGGGGCCCAGACCATGGGTCCGTCGAGGATGCGGCGGACGTGCTCCAGTACGGGATAGCCGCCGGACGTCGTCGTGGTGAGGCCGGTGTGACAGCGAGAGCCGAGCGCGATTCCGAAGGGTCCGTCGACCCCCGCCTCTCGCAGACACACGATCGCCTCGGCGACCGCGTTCGGATACCGCTCGTAGTCGGCGCGGAGGGCGATGGGCTCGTGCGGCGAAGCGCCGAGGATCCCCTGCACGCCCGCCGACGCCAGGCCGTCGAAGACGATCGCGTCCTCGGCGAGCGCGATCGTTCGGGCCGCCTCCCCCACCTCGTCCAGGTCCGTGTGCTGGGCGCCGCGGGCCAGCGCGTCGAGCTTCTCACGCGGAAGGCGAAAGCGAGCGCGCAGCTCCACCAGGGGGAGTGCCCGGCGCTGACGCGCACGAACGCCCGGGAAGGGAGCATCTCCGACCTCGGCCACCTCGCCCAGGTCGACCGCGTGGGCTTCCCAGCCGAGGGGCCCGGTGAAGTCCACGAGACGACGTCCCGCAAGCGTCGCCTTGGCCGCTTCGCTCGCCTCTTCGTCGACGGCCGCCCAAGCGACGTCCGCCATCGGAGCGATCTCTCGAAGAAGATGGTTCACCGCGTCACCTCCCCGCGCAGGGAGCCGATGCGGAGCGACCCCTCGTGGTCCGCCGCGGACGGCGTGTCGGGCTCCGACGCTTCGGCGGCCTCGTGCCCGACGATCGATCCGTCGCGGAAGAGGTAGGCACGGAGCTGCTCGTCGAACTCGGAATCGTGCCGACGCATCCACTCCAGCACCATCGCCGCGTGCTCCATCTCTTCGTTGCGATTGTGGAGTAGAATCGCGCGGAGCTCCTCGTCGTTCGTGGCCGCCGCGCGCTGTTGGTACCAATCGACCGCTTCCAGCTCCTCCATCAAGGAGACGGTCGCTCGGTGACGGTCGACCACCTCCTCTCCGAGCACTTCGGCCTTCTCGTGAAGCTCCGTTGATCCCTGCATGGTTCCCCTTCCTGATCTGCTTTCTTTCCGCGGGCACGAGCGCTCGGCTCGGACGTTGCGATGATGGAATCCAGCGTTTGCAAGCATCGGACCACGGCCCCGAGCTGCGGTGGATGGCGGCTACGGCGCTCGCCGACGCCATCGCTCGTAAGTTCTACACGCGTTCTTACCGCACCTGGGACGAGCCGCTCCGCTGGCGCGCCCTCGAACGGCGACGCGCTACGAGCGGACGAGCAGGAGCCCGAGCGCACCGAAGTAGAGCAGGATCACGAGACAGCTCTCGAAGCCGATGTTGGCGAGACCGCGGCGCTCGCGTCGCAAGAGCCCCAGCTCGATGATGCCGGTCAGCAGAATGGTGAGCGCGATCAGGAAGAGCTGGTCGCTCGCGATCGCGTGATAGATCGACCCGTGTTGGTACGCGACGTCGGAGAACGCCAGGAACAGCACGTCGAACGTGTTCCCCCCGATGATCCCGCCCACCGCGAGGGTGAGGGCGCCCTGGCGCACGGCGGCCACCGCCGTGACGAGCTCCGGCAGCGACGTCGCGACCGCGGTGAACGCCATGCCCACGATCGTGTCCGACAGGGCGGTCCGCTCCGCGATGACGACGCCGGAGACCGCGACGAGCCATCCGGCCCCGGCGACGATCGCCCCCGCGAGCGCGAACCGACCCCAGAGAGCGAGCGCCCGCGGGTGCGCGACAGTCTCGGCGTCCGGCTCGTCCACCTCGGTCTCGGTGGTCGCCGTCTCAGTACAAAGGGGATCGTTCCGCGCGCTCGAGATCAGCCGCAGGCCCAGTCCGTAGCCGATCAGGAGGAGGAAGGACGCAGGGTGGATTCCCAGGAGGTGCACCTCGGGCGTGGCCATCGCCACGATCGGCACGGACAGAAGCGTCACGAGCAGTGCGGCCTGGAGAAGGTTCTCGACCGACGCGGCAGCGTGCTCGAGATTGGCCCGGCGATGGGCGATGTCCGCGAACGCGAGGAAGACCGTCTGGGCGGCGATTCCACCGACCGCGTTGCTCACCGCGAGCTCGGGATGCCCGCCGGCCGCCGCCGTGGTCGACGTCACGATGCCGGGAAGCGACGTCGAGCCACCCAGCAACACCGCGCCGAACAACGCCTCGCCCAGGCCCGTCACGTCGGCGAGCTGGTCCGCGAGCCGCGCGAAACGAGAGCCGACGATCGCGATGATCGCCGTCGAGACCACGAAGGCGACGAGGACCAGCCACCAGGGGAGGCCGTCGGGGCTCATCGGGCGCTCGCAAAGCCCACGTCGTCGCCGCCCTCATCGCCGGTAGCGCAAGGTCGCACCGATTCCCCCGACGGCCTCGAGGAGCCCCGGGTCCTCGACGAAGCGGATCCCGGCGTCCGTGCGACGCGCCTGCGCGACGAGGTCGGCCGCCATGCGGACGCGGTCGGTGCTCTCGCCCGCCCCATCGACGCCATCGTCGTCACCTGGGTCGGCGAGGTCACCGGCGAGCTCCTCCACGTCCGACGAGATCAGGAGCTCGTCGACCTGGCCGTGGTCGAGCGCCTCGGCCGTGTCTTCCACGCCCACGACGCCGAGCCCC
>JAUIFY010000200.1 GCA_030430245.1 bacterium
CCGCGGAAGCCTCCCGCGCTCGGACCGACGGAGTCGACGACGCACACGCCTCGACGCCCGGAGCCGGCGACGCCCGCTCCCCTTCGAACCGATCCCGGGAGGCCTGCCACGCCACCGTCGGCCGAGCCGCGGAAGCCTCCCGCCACGCTTCGACCGGACCCGCCCCAGTCGACGTCGACCGCTCCTTCGTCCACGGAGCCCCCCGAGACGCAGCCCACATCCCCACCCGCGCGCGGAACGGCCCGGCCGTTCGACACGCGCCCGGACCGGCCCCCGACCGGAACGCCGCCCCGCGGGCCCGGCGGCTACGCAGGAGAGCCGATCCGAACGCCGCACCCGCACGAGCCGCGCGACGAGAGGGCGCGCTCGGCCAAGGCCGCGGCGGCCACCGGCCCGGGGACGGCCACACCGGCGGGTCGCCCGAAGACCTGACGTCGCCCGGCCCCCCGGAGCCCGCCCCGCTCAGACCGGCTCGAGCACACCGGCGCGGCGAAGGACGACGCGGACGTCGTCGGGCCCACGCACCTTCTCCGCGTGCAGCCCGGCCTCGCGCGCCCCGTCCACGTTCAGCTGGTTGTCGTCGAGGAAGAGGACCTGCTCCGCCCGGCAGCCGAGCCGCGACACGACGAGGTCGAACACATCCCGATCGGGCTTCAGCGCGCCGAGCTCGTGGGAGGAGAAATGGTCGTCGAACGCTTCGCGCAGTCCCATCTCCCCAAGGAACCGGGGCCAGTGGAGCTCGTTGCAGTTGCTGAGGCAGCCCACCCGCACGCGCCGCCGCGCGGCAGCGATGATCTCCCTCGCTCCGTCGTAGACCCCCTTGGGCCAGCCCGTGAACTCGCGAACGAACTCGGCCGGTTCGACCGCAAGGCCGAACTCGGCGACGATCTCTCGCGCGAACTCGTCGGCGCTCGCCCGACCGCTTTCGAACCGCCGCACGGCCGCCGAACGGAGCCAGCGCTCCCAGACCTCGGCCTCGTCGCCGGCCCCCGTCCAGCTCTGCCAGATCGGGACGCCCGAGAGCTCGATCACGACGCCTCCCAGGTCGAGCAGAACCACTTCGTACCGATGTGCCATGGACTTGCCAGCCTACCTCGAATTCTGGTCTAGAGATCGTACCAGGAGCGCCGGCAGCCCGCCGCCGCCCCGCATTCCATAGGAGATCTCGATTTGAAGCCCCTCGCGAGCTCGTTCCTGGCAGCCGTCGTCGCCGTCGGCCTCGCCTCGGCCGCCCAGGCGGACGACAACACGCTCAGCCCGGCCGCCGAGGCGGGACGGCAGGAGTTCAACACGTACTGCGTGCCGTGCCACGGCGAATCGGCGAAGGGCGACGGCGTCGCGGCCGCCGCACTGAAGGACAAGCCGGCCGACCTGACGATGATCGCCGCCCGCAACGGGGGACGATGGGACGCGACCGCCGTCGCCGAGACCATCGACGGTCGGCGCGACATGCCCGCCCATGGCTCCCGCGAGATGCCCATCTGGGGCAAGTTCCTCGGCCAGGACGCACAGGACGAGACCGATCAGGAGTCGCTCATCCAGGGCCGGGTCGCCCTGCTCGTCGCCTACCTCGAGACGATCCAGGCCGAAGCCCCCGAGGCACCCAGGGAAGGATCCGGGAAATGAACCATCCGCGCGAAGAGGTCGCCGCCGCCGCCAACCGTTTCGCCGACGCGAACGTCCGCGCGGAAGAAGAACGCGACTGGTCGCCTCTCGCCGACTTCTATACCGACGACGCGGTGTACACGTACGTCGGCCTCACCTCGAACGGACTCGTCGAAGCTCGCGGCAAGGAAGAGATCCGCAAGATCGTGATGGGCCGCGACATGCAGGACTATGAGGGGTGGACGTTCCCCTTCCAGTGGATCGTGATCGACGGCAATCGCGTCGTCACCCGCTGGTCGAATCGCGCACCGGAGCGCCGCCCCGATGGCTCGGTCATCGAGTGCCCCGGGATGTCCGTCCTGGAATACGCGGGCGACGGGAAGTTCAAGAGCCAGTTCGACCTGTACGACCGGCTGTCGGTGAAGGCGGTCATCGACGAAGCTGACGCCATCCGCGGCGACGGGGCCGACACCACCGACCGGAAGCCCAAGAAGAAGAAGGCCAAGAAGGAGGCCGGCAAGAAGAAGCCCAAGACGAAGGGCAAGAAGAAGCCGGCCAAGAAAGCCGCGGCCAAGGGCAAGAAGAAGGCGGCGAAGAAGGCGTCCAAGGGGAGAAAGAAGAAAAAATCGGCCAAGGGCAGGAAGAAGTGAACGTGCCCGGGGCGACCCACGCCGTCGCCCGCATCAAGACCCGCCTCGATCATCCCGTCATCGACTCCGACGGGCACTACATCGAGTTTCTTCCCGAGGTGAAGGAACGCCTCGCGTCCCTGGCGGGCCCGTCGGTCGTCGAGGGCTTCGACCAGATCATCTACGGCGCGCGGCTCGCACAACGGCTCGACCACGCGCAGCGCCGACAGCTCGCTCTCACCCGCATCCCGTTCTGGGCGCTTCCCGCCCGGCAGACGATCGACCGCGCGACGGCGATGCTGCCGAAGCTCCTCCACGAGCGACTCGACGCGCTGGGCATCGATTTCGCCGTGCTCTACCCGACCTACGGACTGGTCGGCGTCCACCTCGTCGAGGACGACCGCCGCCAGGCGCTCTGCCGCGCCTTCAACGAGTGGGCCGCCGAGTCGTACGCGCCCTACGCGGACCGCCTCGCACCGGTCGCGACGGTGCCCATGCACACGCCGGCCGAAGCGATCGCCGAGCTCGATCACGCCGTCGGCACTCTCGGCATGCGCGCCGTCATGATGGCCGGCTTCGCCATGCGACCGTACGAGGGCGAGAACCTACCGCGGGGCGCCACGTGGATGGACACGTTCGGGCTCGACTCGCCCTACGACTACGATCCCGTGTGGAAGCGCTGCGAGGAGCTCGGTGTCTCGCCGACGTTCCACTCGACCGGCATGGGCTGGGGCACGCGCGCGTCGACGTCGAACTACGTGGCCAACCACGTCGGCAGCTTCGGCGCCGCGCAGGAGGGAACGTGCCGGGCGCTCTTCATGGGCGGCGTGCCGTGGCGCTTCCCGAAGCTCCGCTTCGCCTTCCTCGAGGGCGGCGTGAACTGGGCACGCGGCCTCTTCTCGGATCTTCTCGCCCACTGGACGAAGCGCAACAAGGAGTTCCTGCCGCACTACGACCCGGCCAACCTCGACCGCGCGGAGTTCGCCCGGCTGCTCGACGAGTACGGCACCGACGCCATGCGTGCGCACCGCCATCGACTCGACGAAGCGTTGTGCTTCCTCTCGGACCCGGAGACCGATCCCGCGACGGTCGACGACTTCGCACGCTGCCCGATCTCGAAGCCCGAGGAAATCCGCGACGTCTTCGTCCACCGCTTCCACTTCGGTTGCGAGGCCGACGACCCGATGAACGCCGGCGCCTTCGACACGCGCCTCAACCCGATGGGCGCACGCCTGCGGGCCTTCTTCAGCTCGGACATCGGCCACTGGGACGTGCCCGACATGAGCGACGTCCTGGCCGAGGCGTACGAGATGGTGGAGGACGGCTACTTCGACGCGGAGGACTTCCGCGACTTCGTCTTCTCGAATCCGGTCTCGCTCTGGTGCGGAACGAACCCGGAGTTCTTCCGGGGAACCCGCGTCGAGGGCGCGGTCGCGCACGAGCTCGCTCGCACCGTCCCGGGTTGAGCGCGACTCCGGTCCCAACGACCGCTCCGCGTCGCGCCGCCGGCGCCCCTACCGAACCATTCCCGGTGCGCGGCGTGGAAGCACGGATGAACTACCCGCTCGTCTACACGAGCCTGACGCTCGCGAGCGTACTCGTCGAGCTGGCGATCCCGTTCCTGCTCTGGTTTCGCCCCGCGCGCCCCTACGCCGCCGCGATGGCGATCGGCGTGCAGGGCTGGATCCTGCTCTGCAGGACGCTGCCAGTGTTCCCGCTCTTCACGATGTTCTCGACGATCCTCTTCTTCGAGGAAGACGAGGTCGCCTGCGCCGGTGCGGGCCTCGAGCTCGACACACGAGCGAGCTCCACGCGGCCGCGCCGGGAGGCCGCCCTGCAGGCGCGGCTCAAAACGTAGGGCACGCCGACGGCTTGCCGTCCTTCTTGCCCTGGAACTTCTTTCCGTCGCTCCCATCGGCGCCGTTGTGGGCGTCGTATCGGGTGCAGTAGCGAATGTCGCCCACCTGGAGGACGGCGTCGATCTCTCCCTCGGACAGTCCGCCGGTGAGCGCGTACGAGAGAGGGCTCGGCCCCTTGTTGTCGCATACGGCGGAGACGATCTTCTTGCCCTTCAGCACGACCTTCTTGCAGGGACCCGACGTCTTTTGCTTGTCGTCGTATCGATACCCCCGCGTCAGGCTCGTGGGCTTACCGAACGTCCTCCAGTTCTCGCAGGGCAGCGGCAGGTCACCGGTGTCCTCGCCGCTGGTGGCGCTCGCGAAGCGCAGCGTCGCCTTCACCGTTCCAGCCGGGTCTCCGTTGCATCGCGGGTCGTTCGGCGAGTCCTCGACCGGAAGCCCGATCGTGCCGACCGCCTTCCAGTTGATCGACGTGATCAAGCCGCCCGGCCCGGCGTTGCGGACGACCAGGCTCTGGCCCCAATAGCGACAATCCCGCGTCGGACCGGTCGTCGGGCTCGCTCCGATGGAGAAGAGTGCGATGCTGTCGTCGTTCAGCCCCGGCATGTAGAAGTGTAGGCCGTCGGGACTCACGGCCGGGAGCCGCGGGGCGGTGATCCCCGCGCTCGCGATCGTTGCGGTCAGGTCCTTGAGGAGCGAGATGGCGCCACTGGTCGGGTCGAGCGCGTACACCGCATCGCTGCCGAACATCCGGAGACCGTCGGGGTGGAGGTGTAGCCCCGGCTCGGGATCTGCGGCGTAGCACTGCTTCAGGAACTGGCGGTCGACCGCCTCCAACTTCCCCTGGTCGACCCGCCACGTGTCGAGAAGGGCGCCCTCGAACGTCCCGTGGTGCCTGCCCGTTCCGTACAGGAAGGTGCCGGCGGCATCCGGCACGAGTGCGCCGAGGTTTCGTCCCTCGACGTCGCAGTTGAACGTACCCACAGGGCAGTGCGGCTCGTAGTCCGGCGAGAGCTTCTGGAGGATGGAGACCTCGCCCGTCGAGGAGTCGCGCTCGAAGACCCGGATCGTGTGGAAGCCGGGCGTGACCGTGTAGAGATGGTCTGCGGTCGCGAGGATTCGATTGGGGAAGAACTTGGCGGCGGAGTACTGCTGCGACGGAGCGAGCTCCCCGGTGCCGGTGTTCCGGTCGAAGACGAAGAGACCGTCCCGTGACCCCACGTAGACGTACTCGCCGTCGGCGGAGGCCGCGAGCGATAGAACGGCCCCGGCGGAGACGTGGCTCTCGACGAAGGTGAGCGCCCCGGTCGAGGCGTTGCGCTCCAAGACCATCAGCTCTCCGTTGCCGATCGAGTCGCCCCCGATCAGAACCGAGAGACCATCCGGGGTGATGATCCACGTCGCCCATCCCCCGACGGGTTCGGGGAGGTCCACGCCCAGAGCGTAGCTGGCGGCCGACGTGAGCGCCCCGGTGACACCGTCGCGCTCGAAGACCGAGAGCACGTCGGTCGCGTTTCGCACGTATACGTGGGCTCCATCCGGGCTCACGAGAACCTCGGTGGGATTGGGGAGCCCACTGATCCCGCCGATGCCGTCGGTATAGGTGGCCACGTGCGTCAGGGTGGCGGCCGAGGCCGGCGAGGCCGAGACCAGCGACAGCGAGACTGCCACACCCACGATCCGGGAGATCCATTCCGCCATGGATCGCTCTCTATCCGGCCCGTCGCACACCCGGCAATGGCGGCCTCGCACCCATGCGGGCGGAGCGCCCTTCCGGGGTGCCAGCGGTCCCTCGCGGTGGCAGGTCTCCTACGGTTCGGCCTGGGTCCGCCGACGCGGATGGCTCCGCGGGTCCAGCCGCCGGGAGAGCGAGGCGCTTGGCCCGGGGCCCGCGACGTCGACCCGCCCGATTCGCCGCCTCGCTCGCTCGGCGTCCCCGCCGCACGCCCACCGCGGACGCCCGCCGCACCGCCACCACGTGCCGCCCGCACGTGCCGGGACGGCCTACGACTTCTTCGACGCGTAGTCCCCGAAGCGCTCGTCGCGTTCGCGCGCCGCCTTCGCGACGCCCTCTTTCTGCATCTTCCCCACGAACTCCTGCATCGTCTTCGTGTGGATGCCGAGGGCGCAGAGCTCCGAGCCCGCACGGATGCCGGTGCGCAGCCCCATGATCTCCATCTGCCGGTGCACGACCCGCTTGTTCAGCTGCACCAGATCCTGCGGCATCGCCGCGATCCGCTCGGCCTTCTCGACCACGCGCGCCTCGAGCTCGCCCGCCGGGAACGCCTCGTTGGCCCAACCCTTCTCGACGGCCTCACGGCCGTCGATCGAGTCGCCGGTCAGCATCATCTCCATCGCCTTGCGCATGCCGACGAACCACGCGTGGAAGTGGTTGTCCGGCACGCCGAAGCGAACGGCCGGGTATCCCATCTGCGCGTCCTCGGCCATGTAGACCAGGTCGCAGCAGGTCGCGAGCTCGCTCCCGCCCGCGAGGCAGTACCCATGGACCTGTGCGATGACCGGCTTTGCGAGATCCCAGATCGAGAACCAGCCCTGCGTCACGTGGCGCGGCCAGTGGCCCTCGCCGTCGGCGGTGAACCAGGGCTCTTCCTGCCCCGGACTCCCCTGAAGGTCGTAGCCCGCCGAGAAGCACGGCCCCGCGCCGCGCAGGATCGACACGTGCACGCTCGCGTCGCGGTCGGCTTCCTGCAGGGCCTGGATGATCTCGCCCCGCAGGGCGTGGTTCAACGCGTTGCGCTTCTCGGGACGATTCAGGGTGACCCGGCGCACGTGCGGCGCCGGGTCGTCGATCAAGACGGCGGTATGGCTCATCGGTTCTCCGTGGGTTTCGGGTTCAATTCGGGTCAGGACGCAGCACTCGGATCGGCGTCGTCTTCTTCGCCGGGCGACGCACCCTCGCCGTGGGCCGACGGCAGCCCGAGCGGTGCGGTGCCCTGCTGCCGGCGCGGCATCGGCGTCGGCCCCCGCTGCGGACCGCCCGCAGGATCGACGTCGAGCAGCTCCGTCAAGGAGCGCTTGATCTCGTCGAACGCGGACCGACAGCTCCGCTCCGCCTCCTGCGCTTCGTTCAACGCATCGCGCGCGGCCTTCACCGTCTCGACCGCCGCCTCGAGCTTCTTGCGCGCGGCCCAGTACTCCTTCCACCGCCGCTCGACGTCGTTCGACGCGCCGGGCGATGCCGCCCCACGCGCCGCCGGCTTCGCCGCAGCCTTGCCCGACGCCTTCTTCGCGGCGCGCGCTCGGGTCTTCGGCCGCGAGGCGGCCCGAGCCGGCTTCTTCTTCGCCCGCGACTTCGACTTCTTCCGTGCCATGAACGTCCCTCCGGCCGAGAAACCTAGCGCCGCAGGGAGGCCGGGTCGACTCCCCGCCCCGCCCCCGATTCGGCCCCGCATTCCGGGGCTTTTCCACGGCGGCGCCCGACCGGCCGGCTTGCCGGCCCCGCGGCCATCCGGTACGGATTCTCCGTCCCACGCCACCCTAGCTCAGTTGGTAGAGCAACTGATTCGTAATCAGTAGGTCGCCGGTTCAATTCCGGCGGGTGGCTCTTCAAAAACCGAGTTGGCGCGCCAGCTTGAGCGAACCGGCTCCCGCCAACACGAACGGCACGCGCGAAGGCATATGGCCATGTGCCAACTGCCGGCACGACCGCCCCCTTCAGCTAGGGCCCGGCAAGGCCCCCGCTCTGAGGCTCTCGACACACCACGATCGTGCGACCTACTCCTGGATGGCCTCCGGCCAGGCTCCGAAGCCCCTTCGGATGGTCGCTCGCGGTACGGCTGCTGGACTTCGCTTCGATCGCAACGGCCATGTCGCCGAGCACGAGCAAGAACGTCTCGAACTCCGGGGTTCGGGAGCAGCCGCGCCGTCTTGAACATCGACTTCAAACTTCCATGATCAGGTGAACGCGCAACACAGCCAGAGCGAGGCGCGTTGGCAGAACGCTGGCACGTTCCGCTCGGCCTGCTCGAGACCGGAGCCGGCGATCTCGAAGCGCTGGTGATGAAGCAGGCAGGGCTTGCGCAGGAGCACATCCTCGCGCCGGCCCGACATCCCACGCGGGCGGGCACCTTGGCCCTCGCCGCCGCGCGATGAACAGCACGTTGCTTGCCCCCTTCTTCCGTTGCTATCGCCGTCTACGCTCGCGCGGGAACGGCGCGGGTGACGTGCGGTCACAAACCAAGAAACCAAACGAGGAAGAACCAGATGCGAATTCGAACGATGATCGGGCACCTGTCGGCCGGGATGCTGCTGATGGTCCTGGCGGCGCCGGCCCATGCCGTACCACTTGCCTTCGCGGAGCTCGAGATCAACGGACAAGCCCTGGACGGCCACGTCTCCCAGACCGAGGTCGGCGGCGTGGACGTCTCCAGCAACCACATCGAGGTCGACGAATTCGCCCAGACCGTGGCGCAGAAACAGAGCAAGAAGGGGATTGCCACCGGCAAGGTCGGCCTTTCCAGGATCGTGATTCGCAAACGACAAGATCAGACGAGTCCGTTGTTCATTGATGCCGTCGTCCGAAACCAGGTACTCAGCGGAACAATCAAGTTCTTCACCGCCGACGACGCGGGCGCACCGCAACTGGAGAGCACCGTCGGGCTCGCAGACGCGCGAGTGGTGAGCGTCGAGCAGGTCTTGCCGTCGTCCCCGGGCCATCCTCTGTCGGAGGTCGTCACGATCGTGCCGTCTTCGCAGACCTGGACCAACGTTCTCGAGGGCACCAGCACCACCTACGACTTCTAGCGCGACGGGTCTGCCGTGAAGCGGAAAGAGTCGATGGCGATGCCCCAGGGCCCCGTGATGGGACCGTCCGCGTCGAAGGGGTCGAGAACCGTGCCGTCGGGCCCGAGCACGGAAATGTCGCCGCCCGGGAACTCGCTGATGATCTCCCAGAGGTTGATCCACATGTGAGCAGCGATGTCGTCGGCAGATTGCGAGCCTTCCCGCGCCGCGAGCTTGCTCTCGATGGTCTGCCTCACGAGCTCCAGCCTCTCCCGGCGCCCGTCTCACCCGGACGATGCGCGGCGGACCGTGTCGTGCGCGATCATGACGTGTACTAAGTCCACATGTCCAAGCGGAGAGTCGTCCAGTGGTCCACGGGAGGCGTGGGCAAGATCGCCCTCCGGGCCGTCCTTCAGCGCCCCGAGCTCGAGCTGGTCGGCGCCTGGACGCAATCGGAGGAGAAGGTCGGACGGGACGCCGGCGCGCTGGCGGGCGGTGCGGCCGTCGGGATCGCCGCGACGAACGATGCAGACGCGCTGCTCGCACTCGAGCCGGATTGTGTGATCTACGCGGCCTCGGGCGAGTCGCGGCCCGGGGAATGCGCCGACGACTTCGTCGAGATGCTCTCTCGCGGCATCAACGTCGTCACGACGTCGATCCCAGGGCTGGTCCATCCCTCCGGCTACGATCCCGACGTCGTCGGGCGGCTCGATCGCGCCTGCCGGGACGGCGGCGCCTCGCTCTACGCCTCGGGGATCGAGCCGGGCTTCGCGGCGGACCATCTCGTTCTGACGCTCGCGACGCTGTCCAACCGCATCGACACGGTACGCACCCAGGAGATCTTCACCTACGGCGCCTATCCGGTCGCGTTCACCATGTTCGAGGTGTTCGGCTTCGGCAAACCGCTCGAGCACGCGTGCTTGATGGAGCTCCCCGGGGTGCAGGCGTCCGCGTGGGGGCCGCCCGTTCGAATGGTCGCCGCCCACCTCGGCGCGGCCGACGTCGAGATCCGCGAGACCTACGAGAAGGAGGTCACCCCGCGCACTCTGCACGTCGCCGCCGGTACGATCGAAGCCGGCACGGTGGGGGCCGTCCGCTTCGAGACCATCGGCGTCATCGACGGCCGCGAAGCGATCGTCATCGAGCACGTGAATCGCATGGCCGAAGACCTCGCGCCGCACTGGCCCACGGCCGCCCGCGACGGCACGTATCGGATCGTTCTCGAGGGAGATCCGAGCCTTCGATGCGACCTCACTCTGGGATCACCGGAGACGTTCAGCGAGCACGGAATGATCGCAACGACGATGCGGATCGTGAACGCCGTTCCCGCCGTCTGTGCTGCCGATCCGGGGATCGTCACGGCCACCGACCTGCCGCTCACGCTACCGACCGAGCCGTTTCGCAGGGTCACCTGACCGCCGAGACGGGGGCGCCGTCGAACCTATCGGTCGGCGCCCGCCACCTCTCCCACCCTTCGCTCGTAGTCCTCCGCCAGCGCGAGAAGCGCCGCGGCGGCGTCGCCCTCGAACGTGGATCCGTGCATCAGGGCCAGCCGTTCCGGCGCGAGGTCGGCCAACCTGCGCAGCGTCGGCCCCGTGTGCGGGGTCAGACAGGTCGCCTGAAAGGCGTCCTCGGCGGCCGCGGCCGGTCCGACGATGTCGTCGGACGTGCGCGGAGGTACATCCCCCAGGTGCGTGAAGAGGTCGCCACAGAAGAGCGTCCTCGTCGTCTCTTCGAACAGCACCCGTGCCTCCCAGGCGTGGGGCACGTGGGGGGTATCGATGTGACGCACACGCCGTCGCCCGAGATCGAGGACCTCCCCGTCGGCGAGCGCGCGCGGCGGGCGATCGGCGAGGTCGTTCAGCGACACCATGCACCCGATCTGCCCGTGGGCCACGGTCGCCCGCGGCGCCAGCGCGAGCCACTGGTTCATCGAGCCGCACTCGTCCGCCTCCACGTGACCGAACGTGATCCAGCGGAGGCGGTCGGGCTCGACCACCGTGGCAGCCGCCTCGGAAACGAGAGGAAAGAGCCGACGCAGGCCGCAGTGAAAGAGCAGTGGCTCGTCGCCATCGACCAGGAACTGGTTGAACTGCATGTTCGCGTCCGGAACGAACGTGCTCATTCGGTAGATGTCCTCGGCGATCTCGTCGACGCGAGTCTTCATGGCTTCCTCTTTCTGGGTCCGCTGGGCGGCGTCCCTGGAGCGCTGCGCACCGGCCACCGACAGTGTGGCGGTTCGTCGCGAATCGCGCACGCCCGCTGCCGTTCCGGCGTGAGCCAGGAGCGGGACACCCGAGGCCGAGAGCCGAGGCCCGCCCGCCACCCGGGGTGTTTCCGCCGGCCGATTGCGACTACGATCGGCGACGGGAGGAAACGCCGTGCGTGAGAAGACCCGCTTCGACCCCGAGCAGGCGAGCGAATTTCAGGTCGTCCTCGACCGGGCTGGAACCCGCGAGGCCGACCACCCGACCCGACCCGAGATCCGCCTCCTCGATCCGGACTTCTACGCCGACCCGGAGCCCCTGTTCGCGTGGATGCGCGAGGAGGCGCCGGTCTACTGGGACGACGGCACCGGCCTCTGGGGCATCACGCGCTACGCCGACATCATGGCCATCTCGCGGGACGAGAAGACGTTCTGCTCCGGCCAGGGCTCACGCCCCGATTCGTCCGTGCCGAGCATGATCAACACGGATGCACCCGACCACGATCGCCGCCGCGGCATCATCTCGGCGGGGTTCACGCCGCGGCGCGTGAAGGCGCACGAAGCGTACTTGCGCACGAAGGTGCGCGCCCTCCTCGACGACGTCGCCGGGCGCGGCGAGTGCGACTTCGTTCGCGACGTGGCCACGCCGCTGCCGATGTTCATGATCGGCGAGCTCATGGGGTTGCCCGAGCAGGACCACGCTCAGCTCCTCGAGTGGTCGGATCTGTTCGCGACCGGCGGCGACGAAGTGCGCGAACGGGTCGGGCCGGCGGTGCTCGAGTACGCCGACTACATCATGAAGATCGTCGAACGGCGGCGCGGAAGCGATTCCGAAGACCTGGTGAGCCTGGTCGTGAACGCGGACTTCGAGGGGCAGCGTCTGAGCGACACCGACCTGATCATGGAGACGATGCTGATCCTCGTGGGCGGCGACGAGACCACGCGCCACGTCATCTCCGGCGGCCTCGAGGCATTGATGCGAAACCGAGATCAGTGGGAGGATCTGAGAGCGGATCGTTCCTCGTTGCGCAGCGCGGTCGAAGAGATGCTCCGGTGGGTCACTCCGATCCAGAACATGAACCGGACCGCCACCCGCGATGTCGAGTTCGCCGGGCAGCAGATCCGCGAGGGGGATCGAATGCTCCTCCTGTACCCTTCGGGGAACCGCGACGAGCGGGTCTTCGTGGATCCGCATCGGTTCGACATCCACAGGGATCCGAACCAGCACATGGCGTTCGGTGGCTACGGGCGCCACCACTGCCTGGGGGCGCAGCTCGCTCGCCTCGAGCTCACGGTGCTCTTCGACGAGCTCCTGGACCGGCTGCCCGACATCGAGCTGGCGGATCCCGAAGCAGCGCTTCGCAGGCGGCGCGGGAACTTCGTGCTCGGACTCGAAGCTCTGCCGGTGGTCTTCGGAAGCTGACCCGTCCGCGCTCGCCGAGAAGCGTACCGCGCGAACGAGTCGGCGACGTCGCCGATTCCCTTCCGAGTTCGCCCCCGGAACTCGCGCCGATCGTCGTCGAGTTGTAATCTTCGAGACGACGCGAGGAGACGACGATGCCCGATTACGTTTGCATGATTCAAAAGGGTCAGCCGCCACACGAGAAGCGGGTCGAGCTCGAAAGCGGTTTGAGACGCATCGCGAAGCACGCCTTCGGCGACGACCCCGACGCCATCTCGTTTCGGTGGACGGTGTTCGACGAGGGCTTCGCGTTCACCGCCGGCGAGCCGAGCACTTCCTCGAACACCGTCCAC
>JAUIFY010000201.1 GCA_030430245.1 bacterium
CTCCCGCGACGACGTCGCGCGGCGTCCACGAGGAAAGGATGTCGGCTGCGTCGCGCGCGGTCTGCGGCAGCGAAGGCGGGCGCCGCGAGGCGCCGAAGCGCGCGGGCGGCCCGGGCAGGCCGACGTCGGTTCCTCCGACGACCGCCGTACCCACGAATCCCCGGGTTCGGAGCTGCTCGTCGTCCGCGAGTCGCTCCGGCCGGCGGACCTCGGCGAACGGGAGCCGGCGGAGCGCCGCGCCGTCCACGATCTCGTGCGCGCTGGCACTCTCGATCCAACGGTCGAGGAGGGCGAAGATCTCCTCCGCGTCGCTCTTGCGCGCGTCGACGGCCTCCCACTCGGGTCGCCGCAGCGCATGGCCGACCGAAGACTCGCTCGCGACCCATTCGACGAGCGTCGTCCAGTCGCCGAGATGCGAGAGGAGCACCAGCCCGTCGCGGGCCCGGCCGACCCGAAACGTCCGACTCCAATGCAAGGTCCCCTGCCGTCGTTGGACCTCGCCCGTCTGACGACACAGTGCGGTCACGTGCTCGACCGCGCCCGCCGCGGCTTCGGCGACGGAGACGTCGACGACCGAGCCCTCCCTCGTCCGATCACGCGCGAAGAGCGCGGTCACGGCGGCCACCGCGCCGACGAGTCCGGTGGCCGCGTAGGCGGCGAGCCCGAAGGGCTGGAGCGGCAGATCGTGGGGGTGCCCATTCACGAACACCATTCCACTGCGCGCGGCACACACCAGGTCGGAGCCGGCCCAGTCGGCGCGCGGTCCGTCCGCGCCGAACGGGGTGATCCGCACGACGACCGCGCCCGACGGCGCCGGCCCGAGAAGGACCCCACCGTACGACGGGTCGAGCGCCATCGCACGGGCGTCGAAGACGACGTCGGCCCGCTCGGCGAGCGTGCGAACCTCCGCGCGGCCGCGCTCGGTCGCGAAGTCGATCTCGACCCGTCGCTTGCCGCGGTTCGCGTACAGATGGGCCAGACTCTCTCCGCCGCGCCGCGGATCCAGGCGCCGCACCGGGGCGCCTCCGATCGGCTCGATCCGAACGACGTCCGCACCGCACTGGGCGAGCAGAGAGGAGCAGAGCGCTCCCGCGTGGTCCGACAGATCCAGGACGCGGAGACCGGAGAGCGGCATGGGGACCGAACGGCGGCCTCAGCGCACGTCGGTGCGGGAGAAGATCTCGCGTCCGTCCTCGGTGAGCTCCGAGATACGCGAGACCCGGTCCGCGAGGTCCTCGATCGTATCACTCCGGGCGGAGCCCCGATCGACCAGGATCGCGTAGAGCGAGAAGTTCTTCTTCTTCTTGGCGCGATGGAACTCGTCGCGCCACTCCGCGTCGACGGCGCATTCCCCATCGGTGATCATCACGATGTCGGCCCGCTTCAGCTCGCGAGTCGAGAGCTTCTCGACAGCGGCGTCGAGCGGCGCCATGAAGTCGGTTCCGCCTCCGGAGAAGTGCTCGGCCAGATCGAGGCTCTCGTCCATCGCGACCTGCCAGCTCGTTCGGGGATTCATGTCGAACTCGCGCAGCGCCGTGGCGTCGGCGAAGCAAACGACGTGGCATCGACGCCGCTGACGGCGCGCGATCTCGACGAACGTGAGCGTGACCGCCTTCGACCAGATCTCCTTGTCGCCGGACATCGACGAGCTCGTGTCGAGACAAACGACGATCGGTCCGTGCCCGTGGGAATCGACACCCTTGAGCGAATACGTGAGCAGACCCCCATCCAGGAGGCGCCGCTGGAAGTCGCGTTTCAGGAGCGGATGGCTCAGTGCGACGAGCTCGTGCGGCACGAGGCGCGCGATGTCGTCGAGGCTCTTGTGACGGCCGATCTCGAACATCTCCTGATCGGCGCGGTCGAGGACCTTTCTCCGAACCGCGAGCGCGTTCTCACGCATCCGGCCGAAAACCCGGGCGAGCTTCTGGAGCTTCTCGTTGTCGGCGAGGCGTCGCCCCAGATCGATTCGCTGACCGGCGTCCAGCTTCCCCCCCGCGCCGAGCCCGCGGCCCCAGCTCGAGAGTGCCTCGGGCAGGTCGTGGACTTTGGTCGCCGCCTGCGCGGCGGCACCGAGG
Source organism: bacterium (assembly GCA_030430245.1). Classification (GTDB taxonomy): domain Bacteria; phylum Desulfobacterota; class Binatia; order UBA12015; family UBA12015; genus VGTG01. Next base: position 2,076 of record JAUIFY010000201.1, read on the forward strand.
ATACTCTTGTCGAGTCGCTCCCCGACCCGGTCGAGACTCTCCTCGACGTGGCGGGCCTTCTGACGCCGTTGGGCCCTGGCGACGCGCGCCGCACGCTTCGCACCGTCGGCGGCGCGGCGCATCGCCGACGGGTCATCGGTCGGCTCGGCGTTCTCGCCCTCGCCGTCTTCGCCAGTCGGATCCATCTCCGCGGCGCCCACGGGGACCTCCTCTTCCTCTCCCGCCGCGCTCTCTTCCCCGACCTCGTCCCCCGAAGCCGCGGCTTCGTCCGGCTCGTCTCCGTCCTCGGCGGGATCGGCCGCACCCTCGTCCGACGCGGGCGCCCCATCCGCATCGCCGTCTTTTTCGTCGGACTCGTCCGCGGCGAGGTCCTCCGCGACCTGCGCTCGCTCGTCCGCCTCGCGAACGGCCTCCTCCTCCTGCGTGAGCTTCCACAGATCCATCAGGTCGCCCGCCGTGAGGACGCGATCCTCCTTGAGCGCTTTCAGAAGAGACTCACCGATCGAGACCGTTGCGAGACCCGCGTGCGCCTCGTCCAGGAGCGTCTGAGGTCGAAGGGCCGGATACGCGCGCCCCTCGACGAGCTCGGAAACGACCTTGCGGTTGAGGGCCGCGCTGGGGGGCGTCGTGGCGGGATCGAAGGAGACGACGTTGTACTTGAAGAGGGCGCAGAAGACGTCGTCCAGAAGCGCGTCGAAGTGGGGGACCAGGCGGCCGCCCTCGTCGTCGAGCTGCTGCCAGGCGGTCGACGCGGCGCGGATTCGCGCGATGGCGGCACGATCGTAGAGATCGGACTCGACGGTATGCGCGTCGACCTTTTCGTCGCGGTCGCTCATCGACTCACCCGATCACCGGAGTGCCGTCCGGATCGACTCGATCTCGCTCCGCGCTTCGGCCGCGCGCGGCACGCTTCGTCCCGAGACCGCGGCGTCGCGCTCGAGCTCGTCCAGGCGCACGAGGATGCGCCGGAGCTTGGTCTCGACCTCGATGATTGCCTGCGTCTGCTCGTCCATGCTCTTCCAGCCGCGGCCCGCGTACTCCTTGAGCTCGCGCGCCTGGAAGAGCAGCTCCTGCACCTCCTCGTCGAGACCGTGAACGAGCGTGCGAATGGCGTCCTTGACCACGGACCGCTCGGCCGGATCGGTCCAGAGAACGTGCTCGAGGAACGCGATCTCCTCGTCGCCCACGGCGTCTTTTCCCCGAAGCAGCGCCAGGCCCCGGAGGAGTCCGAGGCTTTGCCGATACCGGCGATCGGACGCGATCACACCCTTCTCCGTGAGGTCGCTCCGCAACTCCACGATCCGCCCGAGCACCGCCTCGGGGATCTCGACGCGCGCGGCCTCCGCGGAGAGCGCTCCGAGCTCGTCCGGGGTGAGCGTCGTCGCGACCGAAGGCTCCTCCGCCGACAGCATCCGCAGGAACTTCCAGTCCTCGGAGATGTACTCCACGACGAAGCGGACGAGGAAGCGGTCGTAGACGGCGGACAGCTCGTCCTCCTCGGGAAGCTCGTTCGCGGCACCGAAGAGCGAGATCAGAGGCGTGCGCACGCGCTCGCTGCCGTTGTCGAAGCAACGCTCGTTCAAGAGCGTGAGGAGCGCGTTCAGGATCGACGAGCTCGCCTTGAAGACCTCGTCGAGAAACGCGATGTGCGCCTCGGGCAGCTTGTTCGCGGTCACGCGACGGTACTCGTCGCGCTCGAGCGCCTTCAGACTGACCGCGCCGAAGACCTCCTCCGGGGTCGTGAACTTCGTGAGAAGCCACTGAAAGTATCGTGCTCCTTCGATCCTCCGACAGACCCCGTCCGCCAGCATCGACTTCGCCGTTCCCGGCGGACCGATGAGCAGCACGTGCTGCCCAGACAGGAGCGCGGCCAGCGCTCCGTCGACCACCTCGTTGCGCTCGACGAAGGCTTGTCCGAGCTCGGAGGCGATGGATTGAAGCTTCTCTCGGGCGGGCTCGACGGCAGGATCCACGCAGTGTTTCTAACCTGCCCGCCGAATCACGTCACGCGCGCCAATCGCCGTCGAGTCCACGGTTGAGAGCGAACGCGGCACTGATCAGCCCGAGATGCGTGAACGCCTGCGGCGTATTGCCGAGGTGCTCCCCCGAGGGGCCGAGCTCCTCCGAGAACAGGCCGAGGTGGTTCGCGAAGCCGAGCATCTTCTCGAAGAGCAGGCGTGCCCGGTCCAGCTGCCCGGAGCGCGCCAGGCACTCGACGTACCAGAACGAGCACATGTTGAAGGTGCCCTCGTCGCCGTCGAGACCGTCCGAGGCCGCATGCTCGACCCGGTATCGGTAGACGAGGGAGTCGTCGACGAGCTCGCGGCTGACGGCGTCGAGCGTCGAGAGCCAGCGGGGATCCTCGGGCGAGATGAAGCGCACCATCGGCATCAGAAGACACGCGGCATCGAGAGCCTCGGCCCCCTTGTACTGGACGAAGGCCTTCTTCTTGGTGCTCCAGAAGTGCTTCAGGATGTCGTCGTAGATCGCGTTCCGGACCTTGCGCCAGCGCTCGATCGGAGCCGGGAGTGAGCGTCGCTCGGCCAGTCGCAGACCCCGGTCGACCGCGACCCAGCAGAGGAGCCGGGAGTAGAGGAACTCGCGCTGTCCGCCCCGCACCTCCCAGATGCCTTCGTCCTTCCGCCGCCAGTTCTTGCAGACCCAATCGATCAGCCGCTGAAGGTTCTGCCAGAGATCGATCGAGACGGGCGAGCCGTACTTGTCGTAGAGGTAGACGGAGTCCATGAGCTCGCCGTAGATGTCGAGCTGCAGCTGTCCATAGGCGGCGTTTCCGATCCGCACCGGCTTCGACTTCTGATATCCCTCGAAGTGCCCCAGCTCGCGCTCGGGCAAGCGGTGCCGGCCATCGATGCCGTACATGATCTGCAACGACCCGTCGGGCTCGAGCTCGTCGCAGCGGGCCTCGATCCAGTTCATGAACCCGCGGGCCTCTTCCGTGTAGCCGAGTCTCAACAGAGCGTAGAGGGTGAAGGACGAGTCGCGGATCCACGTGAACCGGTAGTCCCAGTTGCGCTCGCCCCCGATCCCCTCCGGCAGCCCGAAGGTCGCCGCCGCCACGAGCGAGCCGTGCTTGCGCGACGTCAGAAGCTTGAGGGTCAGCGCCGAGCGCTGCACGACCTCACGCCACCGCCCCGTGTAGTTGGAGTGCGACGACCACGTGTGCCAATAGCGAACGGTCTCGTCGAACGACGCCTCGCACCACTGCTTCAAGTCCCGGCCCGACGCCGCCTCGGGGCGAGCGTCCTCGAGGTAGTAGTCGACGTGTTCCCCCGCCTTCAACGAGAAGTCGGCGACCGCGTCACCTCCGAGGAGATTCATCTTGCGGGTGCTGCGAAGGCGCACGGCGGTCTTGTCGCGCCCCGTCGACTTGAAGAGGACCGAGTCCTTTCTGCGATGCGTCGTGTGGTTCGCCCGCCCGTAGTCGAACCGTGGTGCGCACTCGACCTGGAACCGAACGACGCCGCGCACGGTGCGAACACGGCGCACGATCGCGCTGTGGTGGTGCTCGTCCGCGATCGGCATGAAATCGATGATCTCGGCCACGCCGGTCGGCGCGAGAAACCGCGTCATCAGTACGTTCGTGTCGGGCAGATACATCTGCGTCCGCTTGGCGTGCCCCAGGTGGGGCGTGATGCAGAAGCGGCCACCCTCTTCTTCGTCGAGCAGGGCCGCGAAGATCGTCGGAGAGTCGAACTCCGGAAACGAGAGGAAGTCGATCGAGCCGTCGATCCCCACCAGGGCGACCGTCTCGAGATTGCCGATGATCCCGTAGTTCTCGATCGGCTGATAGCTCATTGCGCCTGTATGCCCACAGAGGCACGAGAAAGAAAGGGAATCGGGCGCCGAACGAGGCGATTCACCCCGGACGGCCACGCTGCTAGAGAAGGAGGACCATGGCGCTCACGATCACGCCGACCGATCAGGCCTGCGGTGCCCACGTGCGGGGCCTGGATCTGACGAAGCCCCTCACCGAGCACGAGATCGCCGCCGTCCGCGCCGCGTGGCTCGAGCATCACGTCCTCGCGTTTCCCGACCAGCCGATGACGGACGACGACCTCGAGCGATTCACGCTCTACTTCGGACCGTTCGGCGACGATCCCTTCATCGCGCCCATCGAGGGCCGAGAGCACGTCATCGCGATCCACCGCGCGGCGGAGGAGACGGCGACGATCTTCGCCGAGGCCTGGCACACGGACTGGTCGTTCCAGGAGCATCCGCCGGCGGGCACATGCCTGCTCGGGCTCCGGATTCCGCCGGAGGGCGGCGACACTCTGTTCGCGAATCAGCACAAGGCGCTCGACGAGATGCCGTCCGACCTCCGTGCGCGGCTCGAGGGCAAGCGAGCGATCCATTCGGCCGCGGTCGGATCTACGGGAAGTCCGATCGAGAGTCGGTTCGCGCGATGAGCATCCTCTACTCGGACGAGGCGGAGGCCCAGTTCGCGCATCCGATCCTTCGCCAGCACCCGGAGACGGGCCGCGAGGGCATCTACGGCTGCCTGGGGTACATCCGGGGCGTCGAAGGGATGGAGCACGAGGCCGCGATGGAGCTCCTCATGGAGCTGTACCGCTGGCAAAGCCGCCCCGAGTTCCAGTACCGCCATACGTGGGAGCCGGACATGCTCGTCATGTGGGACAACCGCTCGGTTCTCCACATGGCGACCGGCGGGTACGACGGGCACGAGCGTCTCCTGCACCGCACGACGATCGGCGCACGACCGTAGAGACGTGATCGACGACCCCGCCTTTCTCGACCGGCTCGCCAAGCTCGGTCCGGCTCTCCTGACCGGCCTCGACGCGCTCGAAACGGCGCGTCGGCACCTTCACCCGCAGCGCTTCAGCGAGGTCCGCGAAGCGCTCGCGCCTCTGCACGAGAAGCTCGCGAGCGCGCTGGCCACGTTCGAGGCGAGCGAGGCGCCCGAGGAGGCGGCGGCGTTCGCCGAGCAGATCGCGAAGTCGGCGCGAGAGGCGGAGAAGGCTCTCTCCGGCTTCCTACAGCCGATGTCGGGCCCCGAGGAGATCCTGCGGGCGATGCATCGACACTGCCAGGCGCAGCAGTTCCTCTACCCGCTGCGCAAGGTCCTTCCTCCGGTGAGCCGCTTCTTCGTCGAGGCTCCGTTCCGCGACCGGCTGGACGAGCTCGACCCGGAGCCCGCCGAGGGTGCGATGGTCGGCCTGCACCGCGCGGGCGGCGCTCCACCGGCCCGTGGCGGCTTCGTGCTCTACGTCCCGGAGAGCTACGACGGCACCGAGCCGTGGCCGCTCGTCGTCGCGCTCCACGGTGGCAGCGGCGACGGAAACGACTTCCTGTGGACGTGGCTCGCCGAAGCGCGCGGACGGCGGTTCCTCCTGCTCGCGCCGACGGCGCGGGGCGACACCTGGTCGATGATGGGCCCGGACATCGACGCGCCGGCGGTCTGCTCGATGGTCGAGTACGTGCAGAGCAACTGGAAGGTGGACCCGTCGCGCATCCTTCTGACCGGGCTCTCCGACGGGGCGACGTACACCCTGCTGCTCGGTCTCCAGGAGGACGCGCCGTTCACGGCACTGGCGCCCATCTCCGGAGTGTTCCATCCGGCCAACTTCCAGAACGGCAACATCGAGCGCGCGAAGGGCAAGCGCATCTACCTCGTCCACGGCTCCCTCGACTGGCTCTTCCCGGTCATGATCGCCCACGGCACGCGCGACGCACTCCAGGAAGCCGGCGCCGACCTCGTCTTCCGCGAGATCGAGGACCTCTCCCACACCTACCCCCGCGAAGAGAACGACAGAATCCTGACCTGGTTCACCCCCCACCTCGCCCTCCCCTGAACGGGGGGGGACGTTCGTTACCTTTTCGCTTTTCGTTACCTTTTCAGGCCACGTGTTGCGTTCTGCGGCAAAAGGGTGACACACGCCACAGAGGGAACGAACGTTCCCTCCCGCGAAAGGACAGGCCCATGCAGCTCCGCGTCTCCGTGCTCGGCGCCGGCTCGTTCGGCACCACCGTCGCCCACCTGACGGCGAGAAACGTCGCCACTCTGCTCTGGTGCCGCCGGGTGGAGACCGCGGAGGAGGTCAACTCCGAGCACACGAACGACCGGTACTTGAAGGGATACACCGTGAACCGCGCAGTCCGCGCCACGGCGGACCTGGAAGAAGCGGTTCGCGAGGCCGACGTGCTCGTGCTGGGCGTGCCCTCACGCGGCATGCGCGAGTTGCTCACCGAGGTCTCGCGGTACGTCCGTCCGTGGGTACCGATCCTGAGCCTCGCGAAGGGGCTCGAGCCCGACACCAACTACCGCATGACCGAGGTGATTCGCGAGATGCTACCGGAGCACCGTGCAGGCGCTCTGACGGGCCCCAACCTCGCGAAGGAGATCATGGCGGGCATGGCGGCGGCCAGCGTCGTCGCCTTCCAGGACGACGACATCGCCCGCCAGCTACAGGGAGTCTTCAACTCGGGGCTCTTCCGCTGCTACACGAACCGCGACGTCGTGGGTTGCGAGCTCGGCGGTGCGCTGAAGAACGTGATCGCGATCGCGACGGGCATGGGCGACGGTCTGGGCGTCGGTGACAACACGCGGTCGGCGATCATCACGCGCGGGCTCGCCGAGCTCACGCGGCTGGGCGTCGCCATGGGGGGCGACCCCGCGACGTTCGCGGGTCTCGCCGGGATGGGTGATCTCATCGCCACGTGCACCAGCAAGCAAAGCCGCAATCGCCACGTCGGCGAGGAGCTCGGCAAGGGACGGAAGCTCGACGACATCATCGCCGACATGAACCAGGTCGCCGAGGGCGTAAAGACCACGCGCGTGGTCATGGACCTGGGCGAGAAGCTCGGCGTCGACCTCCCGATCTGTCGCGACGTCTACGACGTGCTGTACGAGGGCAGCACGGCGATGGACGCCTACCGGGGCCTCGTCAAGCGGAGCCCGGGCGCGGAGCACGAGCCCGGCTAGAGTCCCGGCCGAGAAGTGCACCCGCATTCGGCTCGGCGGGAACTCCAGACTCGCGATCCTTTCAGTCGAGGGTCGCCGACTCGAGGGCCGCCGCGACCGCCGAGTCGTTCTCGTGTCGTCGCAGCTCCCGCACTCGCCCGGGCGCGAGCCCCGCGCAGCCGACGAGGGCTCGGGCCGCGGCGAGCCTCGCGGTGGGGAGGTAGAAGCCGGAGTCGTCCTCGAGCAGACGGCAGAGGGCGTCCGTGGCTTCGCGATCCCGGAGCGCACCCACGATCTCGACCGCTGCGATGCACACGTCGGGATCGACGTCCCGCAAGACGGCATCGACGAGCGCCCGCTCCTCGTCGGACCGAGGACGACCCAGCGCCCGCAGACTGGCCCTTCGTACACTCGGTGCGTGGTAGCCGTCCGCGTTTCGGACGGCCGCGACGAGCTCGCGTCGCGCCTCGCGACTCGTCGTACCGGCGAGGGCCTCTGCGGCCGCGATCGCCACCTCGGCGCTCGGGTCCCGAAGGGCTCTACGGAGACCTTCCGGCCCGCCGTCACCGCAAGGGCCACGTCGCTCGCCCGCATCCCCCCCCGTCCCGGGCCGAATCCCCGCCGGCCGCGCGCCGTCCCGGCCGGGCGCATGGAGAGGCGCGTCCCCCAGCGACTCCCCACCACCGGGCAGAAGATCGTCGAGCGATGGCCAAACCCCGATGACCCCCGCCCGCGCTCGACTCGCGAGCCACGCGATCGGCCCCGGTGTGACGCGCTCCACCAGCCCGGCGATCCAGTCGAGCGGCCACGGCCACGCCGCCCGCTCCGGGCGGGGACGTTCATGGCCTTCCATCGTTTCGTTGGGTTTCGGGCCTTTCACGGTCGAAAAGGTAACAAACGCGCGAAAGGTAACGAACGTCCCCTCCTCGGGTCCTCCTCGGGTTAGGGGGCGGCGAAGAAGGCTCGGATCTCGGGCTCTCGCTCGATGACGTCCTGGGCGCCGATGTCCATCAGGCGGCGGCAGTAGGCGGCGTCGAAGAGCAGGTAGCTGAGCAGCTCCATCGTCGACTCGTCGTCGCCGAGACCGCGCAGGAGGTAGCGGAGCGCTCGGGGGATCTCCTCGCTGAACTCCTCCGCGATCTGGCCGAAGGAGTAGTTCGGACTCACGTGGAGGATGTCGATCCACCGGAGGTCACCGTCCTCCCGGACGACCGGACGGCGCAGGACCGAAGAGTTGACGCGCTGACCGTGCTCGACGTCGACCTCGAGCGCGTCCAGCATGACGGCGTCGAGCAGCGTGCCGGCGACCTGGGCCACGGTGGGCGGATGCCGATGCCGTGCGCCCGACGTCTCGGTCGCGAGCTCCGGAGACCGGACCCCGATGGCGAAGATGCGATCCGCCCCCAGCTGGATGGCCGGGCTGAGCGGTGTCGTGTTCCGGACCGACCCGTCGCCGAAATGGCGCCCGTCGATCTGGACCGACGGGAAGAAGAGAGGAATCGCGCTCGACGCGAGCAGATGCGCCGGCTCGATCCGCGTTCTCTCGACGCTCCAGCGAGAACGCTTCCAGAGCGGCACCTCGCGATGGGCCTGAAGGAACACGATGCCATCGGCCGTGTAGAGATTGGTCGCAAGGATCGCGAGCGCGCGCAGGGCGCCGGACCGAACGTGCATCTCGATCCGGTCGTACCGCAGGCGCTCGGCGAGCATCTCGCCCAGCGGGGCCGTGTCGAGGAGGAACTTCGGCGCGCTCGAGCGGAGCAGACCACCGAACGACAGATCCCGGACCCATTTGAAGCCGATCCCTCCGAGCGACCCGAGGTCCGTCCGGAAGACGTGCTCCGGCTCGATCCCCCCCCAGATCTCGCGCAGAACCTCGACGCCCCGTCCCAGCGCGTCCGCCTCGGTGGCGAGCGCACCCGCGTTCAACGCCCCCGCGCTCGACCCGATGAGGTACTCGAAGTGGGCCCGGTCCGGCCGGAGGATTCCCCGGTCGAGCAGACAGCCGAGAACGCCGATCTGGTAGGCCCCGCGAGCCCCGCCACCGGATAGGACCAGGGCGGTCGTCGGTCGTGTCTCTCGGTCGGCGATGCCCCGGACGGATGCAGGTCCGGTGCCAAAGCGAGGTGGGTCCCCATCTCGAGCCCGCCGCGCCCGGGCGGCCCGGAGCGCCCTCCGTCCGCCGAGAGCCCCGACCGATTTCCGCCCGCTGGGAAACACCGCGTCGGACCCGTCTCAGGGCCAGGAAGGACCTGGGGCAGAACGAGCCCGCCAGGGGCCGAACGCGTGGCACGTCCGTTGCGTCGGAGGGCGGCGTCCGAAGTTGGAACGGTGCCCCACCCCGCTCACGACGGCGACCGAGGCTCGGTCGCATACCGAACGCTCGGCGTCACGAAGGTCTACCCGACGGGCGAGACCGAGGTGCACGCTCTTCGCGGCGTCGACCTCGAGATTCCCGACGGCGAGTTCGTGGTCCTCCTCGGCGCCTCGGGCAGCGGCAAGTCGACTCTGCTCAACATCCTGGGAGGCTTGGATCGACCGACGGAGGGCCGGGTCTTCTTCCGCGACGCCGAGCTCACGCGGATGAACGACACGGCATTGACCGGCTTTCGCCGGGAGCACGTCGGCTTCATCTTCCAGTTCTACAACCTGATCCCGAGCCTCACGGCGAGGGAGAACGTCGCTCTCGTCACGGACATCGCGAACGACCCGATGCCCGCCGAGGATGCGCTGGGCATGGTCGGCCTCGCCGAGCGCATCGACCATTTCCCGTCGCAGCTTTCCGGAGGCGAGCAGCAGCGCGTCGCCGTCGCGCGCGCGGTCGCCAAGCGTCCCGACGTCCTTCTCTGCGACGAGCCGACCGGTGCACTCGACAGCGCCACCGGCATCACCGTCCTCGAGGCGTTGGAATCGGTCAACCGGGAGCTCGGCACGACGACGTTGGTGATCACGCACAACTCGGGGATCGCAGCCATGGCCGACCGCACCATCGTCTTCGCGGACGGAGCGATCTTGGAGGTCCGCGTCAACGAAGAAAAGCGTCCCGCTCGGGAGCTGCAGTGGTGAGCCGGAGGACCCTGCACAGGAAGCTCGCACGCGACCTCTGGCACACGCGCGGGCAAGCCGTTGCGATCGCGTTCGTGATCGCGGCCGGCGTCGCGACCGTCGTACTCGCCGCGGGCACCCGCTACTCGCTCGAGGAGACCCGAACCGCCTTCTACGAGCGATACCGCTTCGCGGACGTCTTCGCCGCCTCGCGGCGAACGCCACTCTGGATCGAGCGACGCGTCGAAGAGATCCCCGGAGTCCGGCGCGCCGAGGCGCGGATCGCCGAGGAGGTGCTTCTCGACTTGGAGGCCGTCGACGAGCCAGCCCGCGGCCGCCTCCTTTCGATCCCCGACATGGGCGCGCCCGGATTGAACGAGATCGCGATCGTAGGGGGACGGCGGCCGCGGGCCGAACATCCCGACGAGGTGGTCGTCAACGAGGCGTTCGCCGACGCGAATCGTTTCACGCCGGGCGACACTCTCGACGTCAACATGAACCAGAAGAGGCGGCGCCTGAAGATCGTCGGCATTGCCCTGTCCCCGGAGTTCGTCTACGCGATCGGCCCCGGACAGCTGTTTCCCGACGACCGACGGTTCGGCGTCCTGTGGATGAACCGGTCCGCGCTCGAAGCGGCGTACGATCTGAAGGGCGCGTTCAACGACCTCTCACTCGCCCTCGACCACGGGGCGAGCGAACGCGACGTCATCGCCCGCGTCGACGACCT
>JAUIFY010000202.1 GCA_030430245.1 bacterium
AGCGGGCGCGCGGCCCTCCCGGCGATCGAGGATCCGCAGGGGCGGCGGGTCGGCGCCACGTTCCTACGGAACAATCTCAACAAGCGAAGCCTCGGAATCGACCTGAAGAGCCCCGACGGCGTCGAGCTCGTACTGAAGCTGGCCGGGAAGTTCGACGTGGTCTGCGAGAACTTCAAAGCGGGCACGGCAAACCGGCTCGGGCTGGGGTTCGACACCGTACACGCCCGGCACCCCTCGGTCGTCTACCTCTCGGTGTCCGGCTTCGGGAACGACACCGCGTCGCCCTACATCGATCGTGCCGCGTACGCGTGCATCGTCGAGGGCATGTCGGGCATCTACGAGTACAAGCGCCAGCCCGGGCGGCGTCCGACGGCCAACCCCGTCGGCGCGCTCGGCGACATCAGTAGCGCGCTCTTCGGCGTGATCGGTGTGCTGGCGGCCCTGCGACAACGGGAGCGGACCGGGAGGGGCCAGTACGTCGACGTCGCGATGCTCGACGCGACGATCGCGATGACGGACATCGTTTCGAACTTCTACTCGATGGGCATTCCCGACGAGGCCTCGAGCGTGACCGGCATCGTCGAGACCTTCGCGGCGGGCGAGGGACACTTCGTGCTGCAGGTCGTGCGCGAGCACCACTTCGAGTTGCTGGCGAGAGCGACCGGCAACGAGGCATGGCTCGACGACGATCGCCTCGCCACGAGGGACGGTTGGCAACGCCACCTCGACGACATCATCCGACCCGGCATCGAGAAGTGGGCGGCGAATCTGACCAATCGCGACGCGGTGGCCAGGCTCTCGGCCGCGGGGATCGCCGCGGGCCCCTCGAACTCGAGCCGCGACCTCGTCGAGGACCAGCACGTCGCCGCCCGTCACATGCTGGTCGCGATGCCACGTCCCGACGGAGGCGATCCGGTCCTGATCCCCGGCAACCCCGTGAAGATGTCGGACGTCCCGGAAGGACCGGAGACGCGCCCGCCGTGGCTGGGAGAACACACCGACGAGGTGCTCGCGAAGGAGCTCGGACTGGACGACGATGCGCGCGCCGACCTCCGTGCGCGCGGGGTGATCGGCTAGTGTTCCGATTCGGAGATTCGCCGACACCTCGCCGAACCTCGGAATCGGGACACGAGGTCGCTGCTCGCCCTCGCGCTCAGAACCATCGATAGCGCAGAGTCGCGCCGTACGTCCGTGGCGGTCCGTTGATGACGGCGTAGCCACTGATGATCGGCACGTCGATGCCGACGGGGTTCCAGCCCTCGTTGAGGAGGTTCATCGCCCACAGGGTCAGCTCCCACGAATCGTCCTCCGTGCGAATGCCGCCTCGAAGGTTCACCAGATTGACTGGAGGCTGAACGAGGTTCTCGTCGAGATCCTGCTGGAGGTAAGAGCGATCGCGGTACGAGTACTCGGCGCGCAGGAAGCCGAACAGCGGCCACTCGAGCCAGGGCGCGTCCCCGATCGGGGCGTTGAGTTGGGCGAACGTCGAGACCGACCACTCGGGAGCGTTGTCGAGCGGGCGATCCGTGAGGTCCTGCACGCAGTTCGTCGGAGCCGCGAGGTTCCCGTTCGCGACCCGCTCCGCGAAGGCCTGGGCCGCCGTGCAGGGAGCGTTGTCGAAGTCCGTGTAGCGGGCGTAGGTGTACCCGGTCGACATCCCGAAGAAGAAGATCGGGTGCGGCACGATGAAGGTCTCGGTCTCGAAGCCGGTGCTGATGAGGTTGCCCGCGTTGGTCACCGTGAACGAGTTCCCGTCGAACACCTGCGACTGGAAATCGTTGTACCACGTATAGAAAAACGTCCCGTTGAACGTGATCGCGCGGTCGAACCAACTCGTTCGGATGCCTGTCTCGACGTCGAGCGCCTTCTCGTCGTCGAACTGGGTGTTGAGTCCACCCAGCGTGCGAAGCTGGTTGAATCCTCCGGACTTGAACCCGCGCGCGACCTTGGCAAAGACCATCGCGTCCTCGGTCGGGTAGTACTGCACGGCGGCCATCGGAGAGACGTTGAAGACGCCGAACTCCTCGTCGGCGAACCGGTCCGGTCCGAAGGGGCCCGCATCGGTCACCTTGAACCCCGAGATCTGCGAGCCGACGCGGCTCTTCTCCTCATAGGTGCCGCGGAGGCCGAGCGTGAAGTCCCAGTTCTCCCAGTGATAGGTGCCCTGCCCGAAAAAGGCGTAGCTCCAGGTCTTGTGGGTGTTCGTGTCGCGGTTGAAAATCCGACCGTTTTCGTCCGGCTCGCCGAACATCAGGAACAAGTCGCCGATGGACTCCGACGCGAGGAAGTAGTCGGGACCGATTCCGGTCTGGCCACGTGTCTCGTCCTTCGAGTAGTAGAAGAAGAGCCCGGCCACGTACTCGAGATCTTCTCCGTAGGGCGACGTGATCCGGGCCTCCGTCGACCACTGCTCGAACGTCTCGTCGGTGATCTGCAGGACCGCGTCGTAGCTCGAAAAGTCGCCGTCGAGGACGCTCGAGCTCTCGAATCGGCGATAGGCGTTCAGGAGCGTGAACACGTAGTCGTCGGCGAAATCCACGTTGAGCTCGCCGGCGATGCCCCAGACCGTGACGTCGTTCTTCGGATCCTCGTTCGCGTCGACGCGACGATCGAACGGATCGACGACCGACGGCAGCGGCCGACCCGTGGCCCCCTCGAGGCTTCCCACGCCGGGAATCTGGTCGGCGAGATCCTGACCGAAGACGACGTCGAGATTCGGGAATCCGTCGTACGACTGAATGTCGGCGACGCAGCACTTGCTCGACTCCGAGTTGTAGTCGCCCCAGAGGATGAACTCGGCGTCGGGACCCAGGTCGAAGAGGCCGCGAAGCCGAGCGCCACTTCTCTTCGCGTCGTTCACGCCGCCGCCCTCCAGCAGCTGGTCGAACGGACCACGATCGACGTAGAAGCCGGAGAGCCGGATGGCGAGGAGCTCCTCGATCACCGGCACGTTGATCGTCCCGCGAATCTGGCGGTTCTGGAAGTTGCCGACCTGCCCCTCGATCAATCCTTCCCACACGTCGAGGATCGGCTTCTTGCTGACGACATTGATGGCGCCCGCCGCGGTGTTCTTCCCGTAGAGCGTCCCCTGCGGGCCGCGCAGGACCTCGATCCGCTCGATGTCGACGAAGTCCGTGATCGCCGACGCACCATTGCGCCCCTGGTAGACACCGTCGATGAACACGCCGACGCTGGGGTCGATCCCAGCGTTGTTGCCGTCACTGCCGATTCCGCGAATCCGGATCGCAGTGGAGCGAGAGTCCGTCACGGCGTTGATCTGAACGTTCGGCGTGTACTGCGACATGTCGAGCATGTTGGTGAGACCCGAGTCCTCGATGAACTGGCTGGTGAGGGCGGTCATCGAGATCGGAACGTCCTGGATGTCCTGCGCACGCTTCTGCGCCGTGACGACGAGCTCTTCCACCGCCGGACCGACGTTCCTCGCCTTGGTGGGCGGAACGATGTCGATGCCGGGCGGGGGCTCATCGAAGCTCCGAGGCTCGCCCTCGGGGATCGGCGTCGTACCGGCTTCCTCCCCGGCGGTGTAATCGGGCGGCGCGTCGACCTCACCCATCGCCTCTTGCCCGGAGGCCCGGGAGACGACAAAGGACGAGAGGGCCATGAGGGAGCAAGCCGCGAAGAAGGTCTTTGTTCTGCGCATCGTTCTCAGCGTGGCGTTGGGGTTCCCGGCGCCCCACGGCGCTCGGCAGCCCTTGACGGATGAAATATACCGGGGGTAGATAAATTCACGAGGCGCCCTCGATGTCAATGCCTTTGGAGCCCAGACGAAGACGCCCCGGCCGGCCGTCGGCGGGGGAAACCCCGGTCGACCGCGCGACCGTCCTCGAATGCGCCGAGCGTCTCATCCGACGCGAGGGTCCCACGGTCTCGCTCGAAGCGATCGCGGCCGAGGCGGGCGTGACGAAGCCCATCGTGTACCACCACGTCGGGGGAAAGGATGCCGTGGTGGAGGGGTTGGCGTGGCGCCTGAACGAACGCCACGCCGACGCCGCCCGGGACGCCGTCGCCGGACGACGCGACCCCGCCGCGGCGATCCGCGCGTTCGTCGACGCCTACCTCGACGGACTCGAGCGCGATCGCAACCTGTACCTGTACGTCACGGGAGGCGGCGGCTCCGGAGGCGACCCGGAGAGCGTGCTGCGATTCGCCGACCAATCCGCCGCGGGCCTCGCCGAGCGCCTCGCTCAGCTCCGCGGCGCCCGCACGAAGAAGCAACGCGCCGCCGCCCTCCCCTGGGCGTATGGCGTGATCGGGATGCTGCACTTCGTCGCGCTGTGGTGGCTCCGTACCGCCGATCGGAGCCGCGCCGAGCTCGCGGAGCAGCTCACCGACCTGCTCTGGACCGGCCTGCGCGGCAACCGAAGCTCACGTTGAGGCGCGGCGCGTCTCGACCGCCGCGGCGTCGGGCCTGACGCGGTTCCCTTGCCGAGCCGCAGGTTGTAGGACCTCAGCGTGGCCGAGGCTTCCCCGTACGCCAAGGATCGCTCGACGATTCTGATCCACTACTACCGCGCGATGATCGGACGCGCCGACACCTGGCGCAATCGGATGGACGCGACCACGAACTGGGCGATCGTCGTGACCGCCGGCATGATCTCGTTCGCACTCGGCAGCGCGACCGTTCCGCACTGGAGCCTCGCCATCGTTTCCCTGATGACGCTCAGCTTCCTGCTTCTCGAAGCCCGGCGGCTCTGCTTCTACAACCTCTGGCAACACCGGGCCCTGCTACTCGAACGGGGCTTGATCCGGCCGGCGCTCCTGTCGGGCGACGACGAGCCGGAGTTCGATTCGCACGCAATCGAGATCGAGTTCCGCCGGGAGCTCGCCCCCCACCTGGGCCGAACCGTGCCGCGGATGCGGCTTCGCAAGGCGATCGCCCGGCGCCTTCGTCGCGTCTACGGCTATCTGATCGGCGTCCAGGTTCTCGCGTGGATCGTGAAGCTGGCGTCGCATCCGACACCAGCGACGTCCGTCGCGCAGATCGTCTCGCGGTCCGGGGTCGGACCGATTCCGGGCGTCGCCGTCGTCGCCCTGGTCCTCGGCAGCTTCGTGGCGGTCCTCGTCTTCGCCGGCCTCGTGGGCGGACGGAGCCGCTGACCGCGCTCGGGGAGCGACTCGAAGCCGTGCGTCGTCTGCGAGCACTGCGCCTCGACACGGCTTCGCTGGAGCGGAGCCTCGAGTTCTACGGCGCGACTCTGGGCATGCGCGTGGTGCGCAGCGGCGCACGACACGCCCGGGTCGGCTTCCCGAACGCCTCGGCCGAGATCGTGTTGCGCGAGCGGGCGCCTTCGCGCCCGGCGGACCGCAACGACGCATACTGGAAGATCGGGATCACGTTGCCCGAGCTCGATGTCGCCTACGATCGGCTCTCCGTCCGCGGCACGGCCGTGACCGAGCCCGCGCAGTTCCTCGAGGTCGGCTACCTGTGCCATCTGTCGGATCCGGACGGACACGAGATCGAGCTGCTCCAGCACGACTTCGAGGACGAACACCGACGAGCCTTGCCGGACGAGCGGTACGCGCTCGGGAGTCGCCCCTCCCTGGGGCAGATCACGCTGCGAACGGCGGACCCCGATGGCGCTCTCGCGTTCTACCGGGACACGCTCGGCATGCGGCTTCTTCTCCGGGTGCCCGTCTCCCAGCACCGCTTCACTCTCTACTTCCTCGCGTTCACGGACGAGGTGCCACCGGCTCGCGACCTCGAAGCCGTCCAGAACCGACGGTGGCTCTGGCGCCGGCCCTACACGACGCTCGAGATCCAGCACCGATGGGACGGCCCTTCGCCGCGCCCGAGCCACGACGCCGGCTTCGACGGACTGGAGATCGAGCTCGAGCCCGACGCCGCCCCCCGAGGCGAGGCGCCCGAGGGCGTCCGTATCCACCGTCTCCACCCGGCCTAGGCGCGGCCGGGAGACCCGATCCTCCTGAGCGCGCGAAGCGCCGAGCCGCCGGCCGCCGGGAACCGCCCGGGCCCTCCGGCCGGACGCCTTTGACAGCGTCCGTCGATGCCTGTAGTGAAATTGAGAATCAATTTCATTTTCATGTGCGGACCCGCTCCTGCGCAGTCCGCCCGGGCGGGCGCCCTTCCGACAGGGGCCCGCCCCCGAGAAAGGATGAAGACCGAGTATGGCCAATCGAGCCGCCTTTACCGAAACGCTCCTGCGACGCTGCCGGGACCTGGGCCCCGTCCGCATGGTCCTCCGGAACTCGTGTGGACTCGCGGAGGTCTTCGTCGACCTGAACCGAATCGAGTTGGTCGACGGCTGGGCCAACGTGGTGGTCCCGGGAGCCCACGTGCACCTCACCCCGCGCGCGTTCGGGGCGGTGGCGTTCCGAAACGTCGAGGGCGCCGGCGGGCGCTCCGCACCCGCCATCTGGCTCTACGCGAGCGGCGGCTGTCCGACCGTCCTGCTCGTCCTGGACCAGACGTCCGGTGACGCGGCCGACGAACAAGCCGTGGTATACGGACAGCTCGGCCGCGATTTCGGTCCCTTCATGTACCTGGTCTCCGAAACCCATCAATCGGTCCCGGCACGCAGCGACGGCGCCGACGTGAGGCCGGCGCTCCAGCATTGAGAGAGGATGCGATGAACGAATCCAGCGCATGGGTCACGAGCGAGGACGAGCTACGCGCGGTCCTCCCCCCGCCCGCCAGGCGAACGACGCTCAAGATCCTGCCTCAGCTGGAGAGCACCGGCCGCACCTGGATTCGGAACGCGGGCCTCGTGGGCCTCGCGACGCGAACGGGCGACGGACTGGTCGAGACCGTCGCCCGCGCACAGCCTACGAGCCTCGCGCACGCTCCCGACGATCTTCGCATCCTGATCAGCAACGCGCCGGATGCCCGCATCGGCGCGATCGGTCCGAGTCTCGCGGCGAATCCCTCGACCGGCATGATTGCGATCCTGCCCGGCCTCGACAGCACGCTTCGAGCGAACGGTACCGCGACGGCGACCACGGGCACGATCGAGCTGAACGTCCGCGAGACGTACATGCACTGTCCCAAGGCGTTCGTCCGCTCCGAGCTCTGGAAGGCGGAGCGACCCACCAGCCTCGGGCGCCGCGAGGCCGAGGAGGGCGAGGGTCTCGGGGCCGCAGCGCGCGCGTTCATCGCCGCGTCACCGTTCCTCCTGCTCGGAACGTGCAACGAGCAGGGCGAGGCCGACGTGTCCCCGCGAGGCGATCCGCCCGGCCTCGTGGCTCTGGAGGAGGCTCCGGGAACCCTCCTTCTTCCCGACCGACCGGGCAATCACATCGCAGACAGCTTCCGCAACATCCTGGCCCAGCCGACCGCCGGTGTTCTGTTCCTCATCCCGAAGATCGACTGGGCGCTTCGCGTGAGCGGCGAGGCGCGTCTCACCACGGACGCGCGTCGTCTCGCGGCGCTCGCCGTCGGCGGCAAGGCACCCAAGCTCGCGATCGAGCTGCGCGTGCGGCGCTCCGCGCTGGCGCCCGCCCCGTGCCTGGAACCGGTGTGGGCGTCCGCCGAGACCCCCCCCAGGGTCCCGAGCCTCGGGCGCACGATCGTCGAGCAGGTCGAGCCGACGGGCCGCTTCCGTGCGCTCAAAGGCAGGATCCTCGACCGCGTGCTCGACCGCGACGTGAAGCAGAATCTCTACTAGAGCGCCCGCCGAGGCGCGCCTCGTAACGAGGCCGTAACGAGCTCGTCATCAATCTCAATTTTGGAAGTTCTTCGGCCTCGTCCTTCGCAGAGTTGACAAGCCTCCGACCGGCGACCTTGCCCACACGGCTTCGCGCGGATCCGGCGGCTGGCACACCACCTGCACGCCTTTTCCGGGAGCGCATCGCGCGCAGAGGAGGATGTCGTGCTTCGGTGGATTCACAGGCTCTCGGTTCCCTTGTTGGCTTCGCTGTTGGCCACGTTCGCACTCCTCACGGTGATGCGCTCCCTCGTGCGCGTCGGATCGAGTCATCTGAACGAAAAACCGGCACGCACGGTGATCGAGTTCCTGCCGACGAAGCGCGTCGCGAAGCTCGAGACGAAGAAGCGCGAGCTGCCTCGGAAACGGGCGACCCCGGTCCAACAATGGACACCCCAGGTTCAGGTCTCGTCGAGCACCCGGGAAGCCGTCGCCATTCGCGTGCCACTCCAAACCGCATCGGTCGGTCGTCCGGATCTGGCGCTGGCCGGGGGTCCAGCCCTCGGCGCGGGCGCGTCGGATGGAGACGTCGTCCCCCTCGTCCGCGTGAACCCCATGTATCCGCCGCGGGCGCGCGCCCGGAAGGTCGAGGGCTGGGTATGGCTCGAGTTCACGATCACCGCGCACGGAACCACGCGTGACGTCCGGGTCCTGGATTCGGACCCGAAGGGCTACTTCGAGAAGGCCGCGCTCGCCGCCGTCCAGAAGTACCGGTACAAGCCGCGGACCGTCGACGGGCAGGCCGTCGACCGCGGTGGGGTCCAGGTGGTTCTCTCGTTCGACATCGCGGGCTGAGCCGGGACACGACCGAGACCGGAGACACGACCGCGACGCCTCCTTCCACGAAGCGGGAGCGATCTCTCCACGCGAGACGTCCAGCCTCCGAGCCAGCGGGTCACCAGGCGAACGTCTGCCCACCGTTCGCGCGGAGAATCGCGCCGGTCGTCCAGCGGGCCGCATCGGACGCGAGGTGGAGGACCAGATGGGCCTGGTCTTCGGCTTCTCCGATCTCCCCGAGGGGAGATCGCTCCTTCATCCGTTCGACGAACGCGTCGTACGCTTCGCGGTCGAGGGTGCCGTCCGCACGCTGGAGGCGCCAGGTCGTGAACTTGGTGAGCGTCGCACCCGGCGCGAGAGCGTTGACCCGGATCTTGTACGGACCGACCTCCACCGCGAGCGTCTTCGTCAACATCGCGACGGCCGCCTTCGCGAGCGCGTACAGACCGATCCCTGCGACCGGAGCATCGATGGCACCCGACGACACGTTGATGATCGATCCACCCCTCTCGTTCCTCTTCATGGCCGGAATCGCCGCTCGACAGCCCCAGACGACACTTCGCAGATTGAGCGCCAATGCGTCCTCCAGCTGCTGGTCGGTGATCTCCTCGATCATCCCCGGAGACATGGCCCCGGCGACGTTGCAGAGAACGTCGAGCCGCCCGTACTCCTCGGTCGCTCGCCGGATCAGCGCCTCGACCGCGGCACGATCCGTCACGTCGGTGATCTCGGCGACGCTCCTGCCGTGGACGTTGACTCGCTCCGACGTTTCCCGAAGGCCGTCCGCGTCGACGTCTCCCAGAACGACCCTCGCACCGGCCGCCGCGAGGAACTCGCTGGAGCGCCGGCCGATGCCGCTGGCGGCCCCCGTGACGACCGCGACGCGACCCGTCAGATCGTAGGCCCGGAGCGGAGCGGGAGTGTTCGTCGACATGATCGCCGCCTAGCTAACACCACCCACCGAAGCGGAACAACGACCGGCCGGTACGGCGAGGGGCGACTACGCTTTCGCTTCCCTCGGGGACTTGCCTCGCCGAGCGGAATCTCGGTACTCCTGAGGCCCCGCTTCCGGGGCTCGGACCGGGAGGTCGCCGTGCAACAGCTCAGTGGAATGGACGCTTCGTTCCTCTACTTCGAGACGAGGAACGCGCCGACGCACATCGGATCGTTCGCGATCTACGATCAGACCACCGCCCCGGGCGGACGGGTGACGTTCAAAGGCATCCTCGCGAACGTCGAGAGCCGGCTCCATCTCGCGCGCTGCTTTCGGCAGAAGATCGTCCACGTGCCGCTCGATCTCGATCACCCCTACTGGATCGAGGACCCCGAGTTCGACCTCGAGTTCCACGTTCGCCACATCGCACTGCCCCACCCGGGCGACTGGCGTCAGCTCTGCATCCAGGTCGCCCGCATCCACGCGCGACCACTCGACCTCTCGAAGCCCCTCTGGGAGATGTACGTGATCGAGGGCCTCGACAACGTCGAAGGGGTCCCCCCCGGGAGCTTCGCCGTGCTCACCAAGATCCATCATGCCGCGATCGACGGAGTTTCCGGAGCGGAGCTGGCGGCGGCGGTTCACGACCTCGAGCCCGACGGCGTGCCCGCGCCCCCCGCTCATCCCTGGAAACCCGAGCCCGATCCGACGGTGCTGGATCTCGCCGGAAGCTACGTGGGCAACCTCATCCGCGACCCTCTGCGTTTCGCACGCACCGTTCGTCGCGTCGCTCCCGGCGTGAGCGCGCTGCTGCGAGGCTCCTCGAGCGACGAGGTGGAGAACTCGGGCCCTGTCCCTCGGACGCGCTTCAACGACGTCGTATCGCCTCATCGCGTCGTCGACGGGCGATCGTTCTCGCTCGACGACATCCGCACGATTCGCCGGGGAGTTCCCGGTGCGACGGTCAACGACGTCATCCTCACGCTCTGCAGCGGTGCACTCCGGCGCTACTTGACGGCACACCACGAGCTACCGGAGGAATCCCTGGTCGCGATGGCGCCCATCTCGGTCCGGAGCGAGGAGGAGAAAGGTACGGCGGGAAACCAGATCTCCGCGATGTCGGTCACCCTCTTCTCGGACGAGCCGAGCCCGGGAGAACGACTCCGCAAGGTGCACGAGGGAACACAGGAGTCCAAGGCCATGGCGGAGGCGGTCGGCGCGCGCACGATGACCGACATCACGCAGTTCATGCCGGGCGCCCTCTCCGGTCTCGCCGCGAGACTCTATACGAGGCTCGGGCTCGCGAACCGCATCCAACCGTTCTTGAACACCGTGATCACGAACGTACCGGGCCCCCAGATCCCGCTCTATTTCACGGGGGCGCGCATGGTGGCCCTGCACGGCACCGGCCCCGTGATGGACGGGATGGGTCTCATCCATCCCGTCTTCAGCTGCTCGGGCAAGATCAGCGTGGCGTTCACCGCGTGCCGTAAGCAGATGCCGGACCCGGGCTTCTACGCGGAGTGCCTGCAGGCCTCGTTCGACGAGCTCCACGACGCGTTCTCCACGCGTGCTCGAGCGACGTCGTCGGGCCACGGAAAGGCCGCCGGCATTCCCGCCGGGTAGGTCTCCCGGGCCGAGCGACGACGCCCCGGCTCTCGCGGCCGACGGCGCCGTGTGGCTCTGACGCGGCGCTCGGACTAGGCTTGGCGGGTGCGGCGAAAGCTCTCCGAACGGCTCCATCCGATCGACGAGTGGTGCATCGTCGAGGCCGAGCTACGCCCCGAGATGGTCGCGCGCGGGGAGACGCTGTTCGCGACGAGCAACGGCTACCTCGGCCTGCGCGGAGACTTCGAAGAGGGGACACCCGCGTCGAGCCCCGGGGCCTTCGTGAACGGCTTCTACGAATCCTGGCCGATCGTCTACGGAGAGGAGGCCTTCGGGTTCGCGAAGGACGGTCAGACCATCGTCAACGTGACGGACGGAAAGACCGTCCGGCTCTTCGTCGACGACGAGATCTTCGAGCCATCGTCGGCCCGTCTCGCCTCCTACCGTCGGTGCCTCGACATGCGGCGAGGTGTCGTCGAGCGAGATCTCCAGTGGGACACCCCGGCCGGAAAGCGGGTCCGGATCCGGTCGCGTCGATTCGCGTCGCTCTTTCATCGACACCTGGCGGTCGTCGAGTATGAGGTGATGGTTCGGAACGCCGCGGCACACGTCACTCTGGTCTCCGAGATCGCGACGCGGCGACTCGACGCCGAGGAGGATGGGGATCCGCGTCGCGTCGGCCACTTCGATGGACGTGTCCTCACGGGAGAGCATCAGCGCTCCGACGAGGCCAGGCTCGTTCTCGCCCATCGGACCAGACGCAGCGGGCTGCGCATCGCGTGCGGAGTGGACCACGTCCTCGACGCAGAACGGGTCTACTCGCGCGACGCCAGCACTGCAGCGGATCGCGGCAACGTGACGTTCTCGCTGGAGGCCGAGCCGAATCGACCGATCCGGCTCGCCAAGATGATCGCGTACCACACCTCCGACGGCTCGGACGCGGAGGAGCTGTGCGACCGAACGGAGCGGACGCTCGACCGAGCGATCTCGACCGGCGTCGTCCGGCTCGCGCACGAACAGGAGCAGCGCGTCGCGGCGTTCTGGGATCGAGCCGACGTTCGCGTCCACGGCCACCCTCGAATCCAGCAGGCGGTCCGCTTCAACCTCTTCCAGCTCCTGCAGGCGACCGCGCGAGCGGACGGGCTCGGCGTCCCGGCCAAGGGCCTCACCGGACCGGGCTACGAAGGGCACTACTTCTGGGACTGCGAGGCCTACGTGCTCCCGTTCGTCGTCTACACCGCGCCGGAGGAGGCCCGGAGCCTCCTCGGCGTTCGCTACGCGATGCTCGACAACGCGCGCGGGCATGCTCGCCTTCTCGGCCACCAGGGCGCCCTCTTCCCGTGGAGGACCATCAACGGGGAGGAAGCCTCCGCGTACTACGCCGCGGGAACCGCTCAGTACCACATCGACGCCGACGTCGCGCACGCCGTCTGCAAGTATGCGGACGTGACCGGCGACACCACGTTCCTGCACGGCGACGGCGCGGAGATCCTCGTGGAGACCGCCCGCTTCTGGGTCGCGCTCGGCTGCTACCCACCGAGCAAGCCCGAGTCGTTCTGCCTGAACGACGTCACCGGGCCGGACGAGTACACGGCCATGGTCGACAACAACCGCTACACGAACTTCATGGCGCGGAGGAATCTTCGACGCGCGGTGCGGGTCGTCGAGCACCTCCGAGCCAACGACGAGCGCGCCTACGATGCGGTGGCCGAGCGCACCGGCCTCGACATCGCCGAGCTCGAGGACT
>JAUIFY010000203.1 GCA_030430245.1 bacterium
CGAGGCGCCTGCCACCGCGGCACCTGCCTCCGAGACCCCGAGCGACGCCGGCGCGGCGTCCTGACGACGCAGAGAGAGAAGAAGAATGTCGGAGACCACCGAGAGCACGCCGTCCGCGGCCCCGTCCACGTCCGCTCCCGCAGCTCGACCGCAGGGAGGCCCCGGCGGGGGCAGCGATCGTGGGGGCGACCGTCCCCGGCGCTCGGACGATCGCTTTCCGATGCGCCGACGCGGCGGCCGGCGCAAGGTCTGTCGCTTCTGCGCCGAGAAGTCGATCATCATCGACTACAAGGACACGAAGGTCCTCGCGAACTTCATCACCGAGCGCGGCAAGATCATCCCGAGCCGCATCACGGGCAACTGCGCGAAGCATCAGCGCAGCCTCTGCACCGCGATCAAGCGGGCGCGCGCCTCGTCGCTGCTTCCGTTCACCCTGCAGCGTCGCTGATCCGGCGGCGGCACACACGAGACTCTAGGAGCGCGCGATGGAAGTGATTCTCCGCGAAGACGTCGAGCACCTCGGCGCGATGGGCGAGGTCGTGAAGGTGAAGCCCGGGTACGCCCGGAACTACCTCCTCCCGCGGGGCATCGCCGTGGCGGCGAGCCGCAAGAACGTCGCCGAGATCGAGCACCAGAAGCGGCTGGTCGAGGCGAAGCGCGCGACCGAGCGCAAGGCGGCGCTGGGCGTCGCCGACAAGGTCGAAGGACTCGTACTCGAGGTCTCGGCCCGCGCGGGCGAAGAGGACAAGCTCTACGGCTCGGTGACGAACCTCGACATCGAGAAGCTCCTGCGAGCCCAGGGGATGAAGGTGGACCGCCGCAAAATCGATCTCGCCGATCCGATCAAGAAGCTCGGCACGTACCGCATCACGGTCGGGATCGCCCACGACGTGAAGGCGACGATCACCCTCAAGGTGAACCAGGACGAGTCGGCCGACGCCGACGACTGACCCGACTCGGTCCCACCCGCGCATCGGCGTGCCGGCAGCGCAGGCCGATGCGATTCCGTTTCCACGACGGTCGTACCCGCTGGTGATCGGGCCCCTCGGGGCGTAGTTTCGAACGCATGGCCATCTCACGGGTTCTCGAACGTCGCTCGGTTCTCGACGGACGCGTTCTCGACATCGGTGTCGAGCGCGTGGAGCTTCCCGGCGGGCGAACGACGGAGCTCGAAATCCTCCGGCACCCCGGCGCGTCCGCGATCCTCCCGGTGACGGACGCGGGAGAGGTCGTGCTGATCCGCCAGTACCGTCACGCGGCCGGCGACTACCTCTGGGAAGTGCCCGCGGGCACGCGGGACGGCAACGAGCCGACACTCGCGTGCGCGCAACGCGAGCTGACGGAGGAGACGGGCTTCACGGCCGAGGAGTGGACGGACCTCGGCGAGATGCTTCCCGCGCCGGGCTACGCCTCCGAGCGCATCCGCCTCTACGTGGCGCGTGGCCTGGGTCGCGCCGCGCAGAAGCTCGACGAGGACGAGGTGATCGCGGAGGTGAAGCCGGTGCCCGTACCCGAGGCGCTGCGCTGGGTCTCCGACGGGACGATCCTCGACGCGAAGACGGTCGTCGCCCTCTGTCGCGCCCAGCTCCGGGGGCTCCTCGGGTGAAAAACGAGACGCGAGGGACGCTCCTCGCCGGTTCCACGTTGACAGTGCCGGCTCCCATTGGTACCCCAACCGCTTGATTTTACTGCACTCAGAGGCACGTAGCTCAGTGGGAGAGCACCTCCCTGACACGGAGGGGGTCGGCGGTTCAATCCCGCCCGTGCCTATGATTCCCGTGCGCCCATGTCCGAGATCTCGATCGATATCCGCGGCGAGCGGACCGTCGCCCAGGTGGGCGAGACGGCCGGCGCCGTACTGGACCGCGCCGGTGGGCGCGGCGACGCGGTCGGGGCTCGCTTCGACGGCGATCTGATCGATCTGTCGCGCCCGCTGGAGCGCGACGGGACGCTCGAGGCGGTCTCGCCGAAGACGCCCGACGGGCTCGAGATCCTTCGGCACTCGACCGCCCACCTCCTCGCGCAGGCCGTCAAGCGAATCTTTCCCGCCGCGCAGGTCACGATCGGTCCGGTGATCGAAGACGGATTCTACTACGACTTCGCGTTCGAACGCCCCTTCACTCCCGAGGACCTCGAGAAGATCGAGGCGGAGATGAAGAAGATCGCGAAGGAGAAGCACACCGTCGTACGGACGGTCGGGGACCGTGAGCAGACCATCGCGCGGTTCGAGGAGATGGGCGAGGCCTACAAGGCCGAGATCATCCGTGGGCTGCCCGCGGAAGAGCCGATCACGCTCTACACGCAGGGCGAGTTCACCGACCTGTGTCGAGGGCCCCACGTCCCCCACACCAAGAAGCTCGCGGCGTTCAAGCTCACGCGGGTCGCCGGCGCGTACTGGCGCGGCGATGAGAACAACGAGATGCTTCAGCGCATCTACGGCACGGCCTTCGCCGACAAGAAGGAACTGAAGGAGCACCTGACCCTTCTCGAGGAGGCCAAGAAGCGCGATCACCGCAAGGTGGGGCCTGCGCTCGACCTGTTCTCTCTGCATCCCGTGGCGCCCGGGATTCCGTTCTTCCACGCGAAGGGAACGATCCTCTACAACACGCTCGTCGAGTACGTGCGCGGCCTCTACGAGAAGTACGGGTACGCGGAGGTCATGACGCCGCAGCTCTACAAGAGCGAGCTGTTCAAGACGTCCGGGCACTACGACTCCTACAAGGACGACATGTTCATGCTCGAAGCCGACGGCGACGAGTACGGCGTCAAGCCCATGAACTGCCCCGGCCACGTCTATCTCTTCGGCCAGGGCAAGAAGTCCTATCGCGATCTGCCGATCCGGATGGCCGACTTCTCGCGGCTGTACCGTTTGGAGCGCTCGGGCGTTCTCTCGGGGCTCACCCGCGTGCGCGGCTTTTCGCAGGACGACGCCCACATCTTCTGCACCCCCGAGCAGGTCGACGACGAGTTCCAGAGCTTCCTCGCGATGACGCGCGAGGTGTACGACGACTTCGGGTTCGACGACGTCGAGGTCGCCGTCGAGACGAAGCCCGAGAAGTACATCGGAGAGGACGTCCTCTGGGAGGAGGCCGAGCGGACCCTGTGCGACGGGCTGACCCGCGCCGGATTCGAGTACACGATGAGCCCCGGGGACGGCGCTTTCTACGGCCCGAAGATCGCCTTCAACTTCCGTGACGTGCTGAAGCGATCCTGGACGCTCTCGACCCTGCAGATCGACTGCGCGATGCCCGACCGATTCGGGGTGAGCTACGTGACGGCCGATGGCCAGGAAGGCCGGCCGGCGATGCTGCACCGCGCCGTCCTGGGCTCCCTGGAGCGCTTCCTGGCGATCCTCCTGGAGCACACCGCCGGGGACTTTCCCCTGTGGCTGGCGCCGGTTCAGGTCCGGGTGCTAAACGTGACCGATCGTGCGGCCGACCACGCCCGCGGCGTGGTGGAACGGCTGCGAGACCGTGGCGTTCGGGCCGAGGTCGATGATCGCAACGAGAAGCTCGGATTCAAGATCCGGGCGGCCGAAATGCAGAAGATTCCCGTGATTGCCGTCGTTGGAGACAAAGAAGTCGAGAACGAGTCGGTCGCGCCCCGGTGGCGCGGCGACGACCAGAAGGGGCGCCCGCCGCAGGCGGTCGGAGCCTTCGTCGACGAGGTTTCCGCCGCGGTCGCAGTACCCGGCAAGAGGGGCTCGACCCCGCTGGCAGACGCCTGAGCAGACCGAACGTTCCGAGGAGACGACCATGCCGAAGATTCGAACCAACCGTTCCGCCGCGAAGCGCTTCCGCGCGACCGGAAAGGGGAAGCTCAAGCGAGCGAAGGCGTTCGCCCGTCACCAGATGTCGGCCAAGACCCGCAAGCAGAAGCGGCGCCTCCGGGGCACACTCCTGGTCGACAAGGCGGACGTGCCGGGCCTCCGGCGGCTGATGCCGTACCTCTGAGCGACGAGTAGCAGGGAAAGAAGAGGACGGATCCATGCCGAGGGTCAAGCGAGGAACGAAGGCGCGCAATCGCCGCAAGAAGATCATGAAGCTCGCCAAGGGCAACGTCGGGGGACGGCGCAAGCTGTACCGGCAGGCCCGCGAGACGGTCGAGAAGGGGCTGGTCTACGCCTACCGCGACCGGCGCGTCCGCAAGCGCGAGTTCCGCTCGCTCTGGATCGTGCGCATCAACGCCGCGGCCCGAGCGCACGGCCTGTCCTACAGCCGGTTCATCGACGGCCTGAAGCGGGCCGGGATCGAGATGGACCGCAAGGTGCTGGCCGACCTGGCGGTGCGCGACGCCGACGCGTTCGGGCAGATCGCCGACAAGGCCAAGGCGGCACTCGCCGCCTGATCCGGCAGAGACGAGCCGCACGTCGCGCCGCGGTTCCCTTGGCGGCGCAGCGGTCACTCCCGACGCGGGTTGGGGCGAATCAGGGGGGCAGCATGACCAAGGCCGACATCGTCGAACGCATCTACGAGCGCGCCCGTGTGTCGAAGAAGGACGCGTCGGATGTGGTCGACCTGGTTTTCGAGGTGATCAAGACGGAGCTGGAGGGCGGAGAGAAGGTGAAGCTGTCGGGCTTCGGAAACTTCGTCGTTCACGACAAGCGCCCGCGCAAGGGGCGCAACCCGCAGACGGGCGAGGAGATCATCATCTCCGGTCGCCGCGTCCTCTCGTTCAAGGCCAGCCAGGTCTTGAAGGGCACGATCAACCAGGGCTTCGTCGATCCCGCGTCGGAATCCGAGCCCTGAGCGCGCCGGGAGCCGGCGCCGGCCGGCACCCACGAACGGCTCGGCCCCGCTCCGGTGGGGAGCGGGGCCGAGCGGATCGTGGGTCGTGAGTCGTCCTTGAGGGAGCGCTCAGCGCTTCCGGGGGGGCTTCACCCGGGGCGTGAGGCGGTAGACGCGGTGGCTGGAGGGCCGGGGGCGCGGTCGGGCCTCGCCCTCGGGGCGGGGTGCCAGAAGCCGCTCTCGGAGCGAGTCGGGGTCGAGGGCCAGGGACTCGCAGATGTTGTTGAACGAGAACGGCCAGTCCCAATCGCCCGAGCGGATCCACTTCTCGGCCTGACGGGCGAGCAGGCGGGGGCGGACGCGCGGGCTCGTGAGGTGCTCCTGAAAGCACCGGATTCCGTCCTCCAGGACGGCCAGCATCAAGGCGCGCTCGCCGGAGACTTCCTCCATGCCCGCGCCGCGGTCGTAGAACTGCTCGGGAAGAATGACGTCGGGCCCGAAAGTCCCTTCTTTCTGAGCGTTCTTGCGGGCCACCGGCGCCGGGGCGGCCGGGGCCTGAGGCTCGGCGAGCTCGGCGGCGTAGTCCATGCTGGTATCCTGGGCGAGAGAACTGCTGAACGATGACTTCATGAAGGTCCGATCCTGAGTGTGGGCTACTGCCGACGGCGGTTTCCGAGGAGAAGCAGGCCGAAAGCGAAGCCCAGGACCATGGCGCCGCAGAGTGTCGCGGTGGGATCGGTGAGAGCGAGCATCAGGAAGAAGTCCTCCGTTTGGTTTCGTTGGGGGTGACGCGATTGCCCGAATTGGCGTTGCAGCCCGTGGAACAGCAAGGCCCGTGCCCTCGGAGGAGCGAGAAAACCCAATGTTTCACAGTAGTTCTCCTATAGGTGCGCCTCACCGAAACCGCGCAACTTTGCAAGATTGCGCAGGGACGTCGCTTCCATGCGAGATCGACAGCGCACTTGCGTGCCCTCCAGCGGGTTCCCGACGAAGCCCCCTTGCCCCGGCCCGGCAAAGCCAGTAGATCCAACGCGCGTCGGGGCGTGGCGCAGCCTGGTAGCGCACCTGCTTGGGGTGCAGGAGGTCGCCAGTTCAAATCTGGCCGTCCCGAGTCGACACCCCCGGACCCGTCCCCGCACGCCGGGTGACGGGGGCCCGGGGCGCTTCGGTGGCACCGGCCCCAGGAGGACGTCTCGGCCGAAAGCCGGGCGTTTGCCTTGCCAGCCGGCCCGGGGGTCTGGTAACCCGGGATCGGAAATCTGGGAGGGGATGTGGCGGTGATGTTCGACCGCGCGCGCCAGCGGATGGTCGAGGACCAGCTCATGGCGCGCGGCGTCAGCGACCCGCGTGTTCTGCACGCGATGGCACGGGTGCCTCGACACGAGTTCGTCGAGGAGGCTCTGCGTCACCGGGCGTACCAGGAGTGCTCCCTGCCCATCGGCTACGGCCAGACCATCTCGCACCCGTACACGGTGGCTCTGATGACGGAGGCGCTCGAGCTCGAGGGGCACGAGCGCGTTCTCGAGGTTGGAACGGGCTCCGGCTATCAGACGGCCGTCCTGGCGGCCCTCTGCGCCAACGTCTTCACCGTGGAGCGCCTCGCACCGCTCGCGATGCGCACGCGGAAGCTCCTCGACCAGCAGGGCCTCTACAACGTGGCCCTCCAGATCGGCGACGGCACGATCGGCTGGAAGGCCGAGGCCCCGTTCGACGCGATCGTCGTGACCGCGGGCGGCCCAGAGCTGCCGCGGCCCCTGCTTTCCCAATTGCGCAGAGGCGGTAGACTGGTGGCGCCGGTAGGGGACGGCGAGAGTCAGTCGCTCGTGCGGCTGCGCGTCGAAGCCTCGGGCATCCAAGAGGAGGTCATCGCGGACTGCCGCTTCGTCAAGCTGCTCGGAAGATTCGGGTTCGCGCAGTAGAGACGAGAGGGGCGGTCGGTGACGCCGTGGTCGTGAGCGTGACGCGGCGGGAGGGGTGCGGTGGTGGATCGGATGTGGAGAGGAGTGGGCAAGCGAGCGGCCGTCGTCGCCCTGGCGGTTGCCGTGTCGATGGCTGCAGGCTGCAGCGCGAATCGCGTGCGCGGGACCTGGAACGGCGAGCCGGTGCCCGACGGGCATTTCAGCTGGCCCACAGAGGGGCGGATCAGCTCGCTCTTCGGCCCGCGCGGCAAGGTGAATCACGACGGAATCGACATCGCGGCGTCCGAAGGGACTCCCGTCCAGTGCTCCGCGCCGGGAGTCGTTCTCTATAGCGGCGTTCTGCGCGGCTACGGCCGCGTCGTGATCGTCGGACACGCGTACGGCCTGAGCACGGTCTACGCGCACAACCGCGAGATCTTCGTCCGGACGGGGGCTCGTGTTCGACGGGGCAGTGTGATTGCATCGGTGGGACGCACCGGGAAGGCCACGGGACCGAATCTCCACTTCGAGATTCGGCGAGAGAACGTGGCGCTGAACCCGCTGCAGTATCTGCCACGCCGCGCCCCGGCCGTGATCGCCGGCAAGCGGCCCCTGTACATCGGAGGTTAAATTGTCGGAGTTCCTGAAGGGGCTGATCCGCGACATTCCGGATTTCCCCAAGCCTGGCATCGTCTTCAAAGACATCACCCCGCTCCTGAACGACTCCAAGGGGCTGCCGGAGGCCGTCGAGGCGATGGCCGAACCGTTTCGCGGGAAGGTCGACACCGTGCTCGGCATCGAGTCGCGCGGCTTCATCTTCGGTGCGCCCGTCGCGATCGCGCTGGGCGTCGGGCTCGCCCTGGTCCGCAAGCCGGGGAAGCTGCCATCCGACACGAGGCAGATGACGTACGACCTCGAGTACGGAACCGACACGCTCGAGATCCACACCGACGCCATTCCCAAGGGCGGCCGCGTCGTGCTCGTGGACGACCTCCTCGCGACCGGAGGGACGGCGGCCGCCGCGGTCGACCTCGTGAGCGAGCTCGGAGGAGATCTGGTCGGCGCGTCGTTCTTGATCGAGCTCGGTTTTCTGCCCGGGCGCGACAAGGTGTCGCCGGTTCCCGTTCACTCCGTGATCCGCTACGAATAGCGGCAGTATGCCAAGCGCCAAGCCGATCAAGTCCACCTTCAAGCAGATGA
This sequence comes from bacterium, assembly GCA_030430245.1. Taxonomy (GTDB): domain Bacteria; phylum Desulfobacterota; class Binatia; order UBA12015; family UBA12015; genus VGTG01. The sequence goes on from JAUIFY010000203.1 coordinate 7,826, forward strand.
TGAACGAGGTGGTTGCCTACGGCAGCTGCTGCGAGTGCGGTTCCTGCGTTCTCGTCTGTCCGCACAACGTCATCGACTACGTCGATGGCAAGCCGAAGCAGGTGGCCAAAGCGTCGGCGCCGCACGACTTCTGCGGCATCAGTGAGGGGATCGGCTGCGACGTCTGTGCCCAGGTGTGTCCGCGCCTCTACCCGCGCGAGTTCCAGCTGTCGGAGCAGGTCTTCGCCAGCGAGCCGGAGCCGCCGATCTACGAGGGAATCTTCGGCAAGTATCGGCGCATCATCGCCGCGCGGTCGACCGACGCCAAGGTTCTCGAGACGTGCCAGGACGGCGGCGTCGTCACGACGCTCCTCGCGTACGGCTTCGAGAAGGGCTTGATCAACGGAGCCGCGGTCTCGGCGCGGGATCCGGACAAGCCGGCCCATCCGATCCCGAAGCTGGTGACGTCGCGCGAGGAGGCCCTGGAGACGGCGGGCTCGTGGTACACCTACTGTGCGAACCCGCTGGCCCTCCAGGATGCCGAGGAGAAGGGCGCCGACAAGATCGCCTTCGTGGGCGTACCGTGTCAGGTGACGCCGATCCGCAAGATGCAGCAGGCGGATCCCCAGGTACTCGTCAACGAGAAGAAGAAGGAGAAGCACCTCGAGCGACAGACGAAGTTCCTGAAGGGCTTCGGCGATCGCGTGGTCCTGACGGTCGGACTCTTGTGTACGGAGGTCTTCACGTACGAAGGCCTCATGGTCGACAAGATCCAGGACGACATGGGCATCCCGCTTCGCGACGTCGCGAAGTTCAATGTCAAGGGCAAGGTTCTGATCTACAAGAAGAACGGCGAGATGGTGGACATGCCTCTCAAGCGCGCGCAGGAGTACGCGCGCCCCGAGTGCCACCACTGCGGCGACTTCACGGGCGAGGTGGCCGACATCTCGTGCGGGGGCGTCGGGATGATGGAGTGGACGATCGTCATCCTCCGGACCAGCAAGGGGGAGGAGCTGTTCGACCAGATGGTGGCGGACGGGCGGCTCGAGACGAAGTCGATGGACGACTTCGAGAACTCGATGAAGATCCTGCTCCGCCTCGCACAGCGCCAGCACGAGCGCGTGCCGGTTCCGCCGGGGCGTCGGCCCGAGTGGGTTCGCCCCGATTTCGCGATGCCCCAGGACCGCTGAGCGAGCGACTCGCGCGATCCGCGAGCGGCGTCAGCGAAAGAGGTCGTTCTCGGGGGGGCGGAGGAGCGCGCGCCCGCCGCGTGGCTGGTCCGCCGCGGGCTCCTTCGCCGCGAGACCGCGCACGAGAACCGCCGGGATTCCGTCCGACTTTCCCATCAGGAGGCCGGCGGCCGACGCGACGTGATCCGCGGTGGCGATGAGGGTGACGCCGAGCTCGCGACCGTAGAGGTCCGCGTTGCCGCGGAGGTCCTCGATCGGAGCGAGGCCGGCGACGCCGAGGGCGAACTCCACCTGGCCCTCGCGCCACGGTCGACCGAACGTGTCGGTGATCACGACGGCCAGGTCGACGCCGAGGTGCCCGCGGAGCTCGGCTCGCAGACGGGCCGCCGACGCGTCGCAGTCGAGCGGTAGGAGGGTCACGGTGCCTTCCTCGACCGCGTTCGACTGATCGATGCCGGCGTTCGCGCAGACCCAGCCCGGCCCCGTCTCGACGATCAGGTTCCCGCGCTCCATGCGCACGATGCGCTTGGTTTCGCGCAGGACGAGCTCCACGACCCGGGCATCCTTCTCGTGGGTCTCCGCCCACGAGAGAGCAAAGGGCGAGGGAGAGACCGAGTCGAGGGCGACGACCCGCCCTTCGGCCTTCGATACGATCTTCTGACAGACCACGAGGACGTCGCCGGGCTTCACGCCCATGCGGGATTCGTTGATCGCGTGGGCCAGGATCCGCCCGAGGTCGTCGTCGGGCCGGATGGCGGGGATGCCCGGGACGGGCAGGAGGTGGACGGACATGGCTCGTCAGCTCGCCAGGGGCGTCCGCGCGGCGTCCGCGAGGGAGAGCACCTCGCGCGCGACGGCGGTCGAGCGCACCGGGGTGTTCATCAACGTGTTGGTCGTCGTGACGCGCAGCCCCCGGCCTTCGAGCGCGGGGACGTGGCTTCGGTCGGCTCGATCGATGACGAGTCCGTCGAGAAGGTCCTTGTAGAGCTCCGCGAGCGGAAGCGGGCTCGGCTTCATCCCGAGGGCACGCATCATCCGGTCGGCGGGCCCCTTCACGGGCCGCCCGCCGATCAGCGGAGATACGGCCACGACCGGAGCCGAGGTGCGCCGGACCGCGGCACGGACCCCGGTGAGTCCGAGGATCGGCGCGATGCTGACGAACGGATTGCTCGGCGCGATGACCACGATGTCGGCCTGCTCGATCGCGGCGAGGACCCCGGGGGCGGGCTCGGCCGTGCGAATGCCCTCGTAGCGGATCGACTTCACGACGGGCTTGGCCCGCTCGCGCACGAGGTACTCCTGGAACGAGAGTCGGCCCTGCGCCGTCTCGATGATCGTGCGGACGCGTCCGTCGCTCATCGGGAGCACGCGCACCTTTACGCCGAGGGCCCGCGCCTGATCGGCCGTGACCTCGGAAAGGAGACGTCCGGCGCGCAGCTCCTCGGTGCGGAAGAGATGCGTCGCGAGATCGCGGTCCCCGAGACGGAACCAGGTGTCTCCGCGGTAGCGCGCGAGCGCCTCGATGGCGCGGAAGGAGTCGTCGCGAATGCCCCAGCCGCGTCCCGGGTCGGACAGCCCGGCCAGCGTGTACAGGATCGTGTCGACGTCGGGCGAAACGTGGAGCCCGTGGAAGACGTCGTCGTCGGCCGTGTTCACCACGACCGTCAGGTCCGTCGGGCGAACGAGTGCGGCGAGGCCGCGCAGCAGCCGAGCGGCCCCGACCCCTCCGGCGAGGAGGGCGACTCTTCCCGCGCGGCTCACGCGCCGAGGGTGCTGCCCGCGGTGGCGTCCTCGGACGCCGGGCCGGAGGAGGAGGCCAGCGGAGCGGCGTCCGGCGTGCCGTAGAGCGTCGTGCGCTGACGTGGTGTGCGCCCCATCGAGCGGATCAGAGCCTCGATCTCCTCTGCGGTCGTGTACTCCCCAGCGTCGGCTCCCGCCTCGCGCGAGATGCTCTCCTCCATCAGCGTGCCGCCGAAGTCGTTGACGCCGGCCGCGAGGGTGAGGGCCGAGAGCTCGTGGCCGAGCTTCACCCACGAGGTCTGGAGGTTGTCGATGTCGCCCCGGAAGAAGAGGCGGCAGGTGGCGTACATGCGGAGGTCCGGCGTGCCCTGCGGCGTCGGCTTCACCAGACCGCGCTGGTAGAGAATCGTGTTCTCGTAGATGAAGCGCAGCGGCACGAACTCGGTGAAGCCCTTGGTCTCGCGCTGCATGGTGCGGAGAAGCCCGAGGTGGGCGGCGATGTGGTCCAGGTTCTCGACGTGGCCGTACATGATCGTCGAGGTCGTCGGGATTCCCACACGATGCGCGGTCGAGATGATGTCGACCCACGTTTCCACGTCGACCTTCTTGTGGGAGAGGATTTCCCGAATCTCGTCGTCGAGGATCTCGGCGGCGGTCCCGGGCACGCTGCCCAGCCCGGCGTCGCGGAGCATCGTGAGGTAGTCTTCGAACGACATGTTGGTGCGCCGTGAGCCGTAGAGGATCTCCATCGGCGAGAACGCGTGCATGTGGATCTGCGGGAAGGCCGTCTTGATGGCGACCAGCACGTCCCGGTAGTGGAACGCGCCCATCTGCGGGTTGATCCCGCCCTGCATGCAGACCTCGGTGGCCCCGCGCGACACGGCCTCGTCGACCTTCGCGAGGATCGCGTCGATCTCGTGGTCGTAGGCGTCGTCCTCCCAGCGCTGGCGCTTGAACGCGCAGAACTGGCAGTTCACGAAGCAGATGTTCGTGAAATTGATGTTTCGGTTCACGACGTACGTGACCTCGTCCCCGACGTCCTCCCGGCGGACGTGATCCGCGGTCGCGACGAGGGCGCGCAGGTCGTCGCCGTCCAGGCGGAGCAGGAGAGGGACCTCGTCGACCCCGACTTCGCCCCGATTCAGGGAGCGATCGAGGATCGCACGGACCGGAGCGGAGGCGCCCTCGAGCGAACGCTCGAGCGGAGCCCCGTCCGGCAGAAAGGCTCGGACCTCGTCGATGGGAGTATTCATGGTGCGGTCTCCTGGGTCGCCTCGGCGGCGTCCTCCGTCGAACGAATGGTAGCCCATTCTTCGCGGACGCGCTCTCGAAGGCCCGGATCGATGAATTCGGGACGGTCGATGTACTCGGGGTAGACCGCGAGCCGCTCGCGGAGGCGGTACCCGGCGCTCGCGCAGGCGCGCGCGAGCGCTCCCAGATGCGGCCACGGCGCCTCGGGGTTCACGTAGTCGGGCGTGAGGGGCGAGATACCCCCGAAGTCGTTGATGCCGCTGTCGAGTAGGTACGCGATCGCGTCCGGCGACAGGTTGGGCGGCACCTGGACGTTCATCTCGGGCCCGAGGACGAGCCGCGTCATCGCGACCGTCCGCGCGAGGTCGATCTCGTCCGGTTCGTCGCTCGTCGCCATCGGGATCTCGGGCTTGGCGCGGAAGTTCTGCACGATGACTTCCTGGATGTGCCCGTGTCTGCGATGCACTTCGCCGATCGCGAGCACGGTGTCGACGCGCTCCTCGAGGGTCTCGCCGATGCCGATCAGGAGGCCTGTGGTGAACGGGATCCGAAGTCGGCCTGCGTTCTCGAGGACCTCGAGTCGCAGCGCGGGGTCCTTGTCCGGGGCGTAGTAGTGCGCCTGGCCCTTGCCGCGCAGCCGTTCGCTGGTGGTCTCCAGCATCATGCCGAGGCTGACGTTGACCGGCCGAAGGAGAGCCATCTCCGCCGCCGTCATCACGCCGGGGTTCGAATGCGGCAGCAGACCACACTCCAACGAG
>JAUIFY010000204.1 GCA_030430245.1 bacterium
AGGGGGCGGCGAGTGACGGCCGGAACTCGAAGTATCGCAAGGAGGCTTCGAAGGCCCATCCGGTGATCCCGGCCGCGATGCCGAAGCCGAACACGAAGCCCGCTGCGGCAGCACGTCCGAGCGAAAGGCGGCACGTCGAGAGCAGCAGCAACGCCGGAGCAGGCCAGGCGAGGAGTGACAGATCCCAGGGCGGACTCGCGAGCGTGTAGAGCACGGCTGCCGTGGTCGCTCCGAGGAGGCCCACCTTCCATGCTGCGGGGCGCGGTGGCGAGGGGATCCCGCCGCGCTCGTCATGCGCTCGCTTGGGCATCACCCGCGAGCTTCGTCTCGGGCTCCTCGATGCAACGGGGTGGGAGGCACAGGGTGAACGTCGAGCCCCGGCCGGGCTGGCTCTCCACGGTCAGATCTCCCCCGAGAAGGCAGGCGAGCTTCTTGGAGAGGGCGAGGCCGAGGCCGACTCCGCCGTGCGAGCGCGTCGACGAGCCGTCGAGCTGCCGGAATGGCTCGAAGATCGCCTCCTGCTCTTCGGTGGCGATGCCGATCCCGCTGTCCTCCACGGCGATGGTGGTCGTGCCGTTCGGCGTCGCCGCGAGCCGCATCCGGATCGAGCCCTCTTCGGTGAACTTCACGGCGTTCGTCAGGAGGTTGCGCAGGATCGTCCTCACCTTCACCGCGTCCGACACGAACACGCGAGGTGCTCGTGCGCAGTCGACCTCGAGCGAGATCGGTTTGCCGTCTCCGAGGATCAAGCGCCCGTAGCGCTCCATCTCGTCCACGAGATCGTCGACGACGATCTCGCTCTCGCCGACCTCCTCGACGTCGGCCTGGACGCGCGCGTAGCGAAGGAAGTCGCCCACCAGATCGCCGAGATCTCGGCAGGCCTTCTGCACCCGGGTCAGGATCTCGGACGCCTGACCATCGACGCGTCCGAACTCGCCGATGGCGAGCAGCTCCGTGTAGCCGCCGATGATGTTGAGCGGCGTCCGGAACTCGTGCGAGACGTTCGCGACGAGCTCTGCTTGCAGCCGTTCCCGTTCGCGTAGCTGGTTCAGGCGCTCGTGCGACTTGAGTGCCACGTCCACCCAGAGAAGAAGCTCCCGCGGTCCGCGTCCCTTGTCGTGGTACCCCTGGATGTCGAGCTCGCGCAGCATCTCGCGGGGGGGCTTCTCGCCGGAGTATCCGGTTTGGAGCACGATCTGGGCGAGCGGGTCGAACCGCCGGATCTCGCCGATCAACTCCGCCCCGCTCATGTGGGGCATGAAGTAATCGACGAGCAGGAGATGGATCTCCTCCTGGCGGAAGATCTCGAGCGCCTCGGCGCCGCCCTGCGCGACCAGGACCTCGTGCCCCTCGCGGCAGAGGAGCGCTCGCACCGAATGCAGGATGGCCTCGTCGTCGTCCACGACGAGGATCCGATGACCGCTCTGTCGACGGTGGGACTTGCGCGCCACGTTGGAATGCCTCCCGGCGCCACGCGCCTGGCTCACCACAGTCATCGGCGTCCGCGCGGTCGCGCTTGAGCGGAGCCTCCGTGATTTCTGCGATGTCCTCGACGGTCCGTCGGGGGGCGGCCCGCTCCGGGATCCGTCCGAGCGAGCGCCCGCGAAGGAGCCATGGCATCCGCTCGCGGGGGGGCGAGCTCGGCGGACCGGGAGGCGGTGCGGCGTCGGCTCCCACGCCCGATCTCGCCGCCGGCGCTCCCCTCGGCCCGGGGGCGCCGGCAATGGGCCCGTTGGGAATTGACACACGGTATGCCACGATGTCACGCTCTGCTCGTGAACGAAACGAGACCGGAGAGCATGCCGTGATCGACCTCTACACCGCCCCGACGCCGAATGGCTGGAAGGCCTCGTGCACGCTGGAAGAGCTCGAGATTCCGTACGAGGTCCATCCGATCGACCTCGGGAAGAACGTTCAGAAGGAAGAGTGGTTCCTCAGGATCAACCCCAACGGTCGCATCCCGGCGATCGTCGACCGGGATGCGGACGACTTCGCGGTCTTCGAATCGGGCGCGCTCATGATCTACCTCGCCGAGAAGGCGGGGAAGCTCCTGCCGGCCGACCCCAAGGGCCGCTCGAGGGTCATCCAGTGGGTGATGTTCCAGATGGGCGGCATCGGTCCGATGATGGGGCAGGCGAACGTCTTCTACCGCTACTTCCCGGAGAAGATTCAGCCGGCGATCGATCGCTACCAGAACGAGTGCCGTCGTCTCTTCGAGGTCGTCGACAGGCACCTCGCCGACCGGGAGTGGCTCGCGGACGATTTCTCGATCGCGGACATCGCCAACTGGTGCTGGATGCGCACGTACAAGTGGTCGGGTGTGTCTCGTGACGGTCTGCCACACCTGAAGCGCTGGATGGACACCTTGAAGGAGCGCCCGGCGCTCCGCCGCGGCATTGACGTTCCCGTCCAGGTGAAGAGTCTCGCCAACGACGAGAAGGGGCAGGCCGACTTCGCCAAGAACGCCCAGAAGATCCTCCAGAAGTAGGCGACGTTCGTTCGCGCCGCAGGTGCTTGCCGAGGCGACCAGGCCGGAAGGCGAAAGGATGTTCCGATGAGTGAAAGCCCGATCACCGACGAGATGCTCGAGTCCTACCGTCGGGACGGCTACGTCGTCGCACGAAAGTTGATTCCCCCAGCCGACCTCGAGAGGCTGACGGCGCGGCTCGATGGCATCATCGACGGCAGCATTCCGCCGGCCGAAGGCATGGTCGTCATGAAGGACGTCATGGTCGCGAAGGGCGCGGTGCAGCCCAGGAGTCGGAAGGAGGCCATCGCCAAGATCCAGTTCTACGAGAACGATCCGGTGCTGGACTCGTACACGACACACGAGACGATCCTGGACTGCGTCGAGCGCTTCATCGGACACGACGTGCAGACCATCCACACGATGCTCATCAACAAGCCGCCGAACGTGCAGGGCCACCATCCGCTACATCAGGACCTGCTCTACTTCCCGTTCCGGCCGGCGGACAAGCTCGTCGCCAGCTGGACCGCGCTCGAGCCCGTGACGCGAGAGAACGGTTGCCTCGTCGTGGTTCCGGGAACCCACGAAGGTGAGCTGCTCGCGCACGGCAATCCAGCCGACATCGAGTGGCTGAACGGAGGCTACTGGGGAGTACGTGACCTCGGCGACGCGAAGGAGCGCCGGGTGCACCTGGAGATGGCCCCAGGCGACACGGTGTTCTTCCACCCCGTGCTGCTCCACGGGTCCGGCCGCAATCGGACGCAGGGATTCCGGCGCGCGATGTCCGCGCACTATGCAGCGGTCGACGTGGACTGGGTGTGGAAGACGGACGAGATCTTCGGCGATCGCAAGTTCCGGATCGTCCGCGGAGAGCGTGCGGGAAGCCTCTGGGACGGAGAGCGCGGCGGGGGCGACATCGACCCGCTCGAATTCCTCGACATCGGCCTGCCGAACGCGGGCCCCTGACCTTCGCGTGAGGTAGCGCGTCGCCGCTCTTCCGTGGCATGGGTGCGATCATGGATTTCCTCGTCAATCGGGAGAACTTGCGCGAAGGGAAGTTCGACACCGACGCGCCCGCGCCGTTGCGCGATGGTCAGGTGCGTCTCGCGATCGAGAAGTTCGCGTTCACCGCGAACAACGTCACCTACGGCGCGGTGGGCGAGCTCGTCGGCTACTGGAACTTCTTCCCCGCGGAGCCCGGTTGGGGCCGGATCCCCGTCTGGGGCATCGCCGCCGTGGACGAGTCGAAGCATCCCGACGTGCCCGAGGGGGAGCGCATCTACGGATATCTCCCGATGTCGACCGAGCTCGTGATCGAGCCCGGCGGGGTGTCCGCGCACGGCTTGGTCGACGCGTCGGCTCATCGTGCCGCGCTCCCTCCCGTCTACAACCAGTACACGCGGCTCGCCGCGCAGCCGGGGTACGACCGGGCGCACGACGACCGCATGATGCTCTTGCAGCCGCTCTTCACGACGTCGTTCCTGATCGACGACTTCCTGGACGATAACGACTTCTTCGGGGCGAAGACGGTGGTGGTCCTGAGTGCGTCCAGCAAGACGGCGTTCTCGCTCGCCTATCTGTTGTCGAAGAATCGAGACTGCGACGTCGTGGGTCTGACTTCGAAGAAGAACGCGGCCTTCGTCGCGGGGCTCGGCTGCTACGGCCGAACCGTCGCGTATCCGGACCTCGCCGGGATTCCGAAAGGAGACGTGGTGCTCGTCGACATGGCCGGGAGCGCCGAGGTGCTCCGCGCCGCGCACGAGCACTTCGGCGAGGGCGTCAAGTACAGCTGTCAGGTGGGGATCACCCACTGGGAAGAGCAGGGGGGCGTGGAGGGCCTTCCGGGCGCGAAGCCGCAGTTCTTCTTCGCGCCGACCCAGGTGGAGAAGCGCCGCGGAGACTGGGGCGCCGCTGGCTTCCAGCAGCGCGTACGGGACTCGTGGGGTGATTTCCTCTCGGGAACCGACGGATGGCTCGAAATCGTCCACGGACGCGGCCCCGACGCGGTGGAGAGGGTCTACCGCGACACGCTGGAGGGGCGCGTTCCTCCGAGCCAGGGGCACGTTCTCTCTCTCGGTTGAGGGAACGTGGCGCGGGAGTCGCCGCCACGTCGCACGCGGGGCGCGCCTCTCAGTCGACCAGGTTCTTCAGGATCTCGTCGGCCGCGTCGTCCGCCAGCGCCCGCATCTCCTCGTCGGTCCGATCCTGGATCGGATGCGGGAGGAACACCGCGGCCGGATCCGCGCCGAGGGCGCGCGCCTGTACGGCGGCGCCGTCTTCGAACTCGGTCGTTGCGATGTAGACGCCCGGAATGCCGCGGCGCTCCAGGTCTGCGATGTCGTGCACACTGCACGACGTGCAGCTGCCTCAATCGGCGAGGGCTTCGACCACGGCGGCGCACTTCACCGTGATCTGCTGCCGGAGGTCCTCCGGGGCGGGCTTGGTGAAGGTAGGCTTCCGAAAGCGCTCGACCTCGGCGCCCCGATCGCGTAGCCGCGTCTCGAGGCGATCGAGGAAGACGTCGCCCCGGGCCTTCGAGATGTCGAGCAGTCCGATCGTCTTGCCCTCGAGCGAGTCGAGACGCGGAAGTCGGGCCCGGATCGCGAGCGAGCGTTCGCTCGTGGGGTCGAGCACGATGCGTGGTTCGGTCATGGTCGGATCTCCTTCGTCACGGGATCGCTTCCCTCCGCGCCGTTCACCCACCCGTTCAGGATCACGGAGAAGAGGCCCGCGCCTCCACCGGCATGAACGATGTGCAAGGCGTCCGGCTTGAACTTGGGGAACTCGGTGTCCTTCATCGACTCGGGGAGCGGGAGTCCCTCGGCGATGCCGTCCGCACCCCGCATGAGTTCGGCGCCCGGGATCATCGTGAGCTCCTGCAGGCGCTCACGCACCTTCTTCTTGTCCCAACCGGCCTTCGAGAAGACGCGGGCGTGCTCCGGGCCGATGACCATCATCGCGTCGAACGCGATGGCCAGCTTCGGGTGGTGGACGGTGCGGAGGCAGCGCGCGAGCGTTCGGGCGAGGGACTCCGGGTCGCGCGAGAGCTGGTCGACGACGTTGTGAGGGCTCTCCCCGGCGAAGACGGTGACCGCGTTCGCTCCCGTTTCGAATCCGAAGTCGGTCGCGAGCGGAGTCCATGGCGAGCTCTCCTCGTCCTCGGCAAAGCAGAGCCCGACCTTCCCCGGGTTTCCGTACGTCGCACGGTCGACCTCACCGGGCCGGCCGCCGCCGACGTTGCGAACCACGAGCTGGAGAGCCCGGCCGATCGTCGCGTTCGCGCGGTTGCCCTGGCCGAGGACGTTGATGCCCGAGCCCATGCCGAGGGCGCGCCGGATCGGACCGTTGACGACGACGATCGGGCCGACCCCCATCGTCGTCGCGAGGACACCGTGGATGTTGAAGCGGTCCGTGCACGCGGCCTCGACGGCGGCGAGAACGACCGGGAGGTACTCGGGCCGGCATCCGGCCAGGACCGCGTTGATGGCGACCTTCTCGACCGTGCACGCGACCAGGTCGGGAGGCACGGTCGCGACGATCTCGTCCGGGGCCCGCTGGGTGCCTTCGAGCATCGCGAGCACCCGCTCCTCCGTCGGAGGGACGACGGGCAGGCCGTCCGTCCATCCTCGGTCGAAGAGGGCCTCCATCTCGTCCTCGAGCGAGGCGATCTCGACCCGGCGGGCGCCCAGCTTGTGCCCCTCGAAGCGAACCCTCAGCCTGGCGGCGTTCTCGGGCTGGACGGAGAGCGATCCGCAGCCGGGTCGAAACTCGGGAAGCGCCGTCCCGAGGTCGCTCATGCCGGTCAGACTCTCCCAGTCGCCACGGTGCCAGCCGACGGCCCGCGCGGTCTCGTGGCCGTTCTCCACCTTGAGGAGCGTGGGAACGGTCTCGATCTCGTGCCGGTACGAGAGTCCGAGATCCGTGTCGTCTCCCGCGTCGAGGCCCGGTGGGAAGGAGATGTCGTCCTGCGTGTAGATCGTGAGGTCGGCTCGCGCCGCGAGCTCGGTCAGCACCGGCACGACGAGCTCGCACGTCGGACAGTCCCGCTTGACGAACGCGACCAGGCCCGAAGGGAGCTCGGCCGACGCTTCCACCCCGCCCATGCTCAGAGCAGCTACCTGCGTGGTCGCCCCGCGGTCAAGGTCGTCGTCGGGGGCGTCTCACGAGGGGAGGTCGCGGAGGATCTCGAGCTGCTCGCGATGCTTCGCCCGGATGTCCATGACGCGCGCGTGCGCGACCATCAGGGCGGAGCCGACCTGCTTGATCTCGTCGTCCTCGGCGATGGTCACCGTGCCGTCGGCGGCCGCGACCGTGTACATGCAGTCGAGCAGAACTTCCTTGTCTTCCGGGGTCGCGCTCTCGTTGAAGGCGCGGGTGAGGAGGTAGTCCTCGACGCCGCCCAGCGCTTCCGCGGCGTTCTTCGCGATGTGCGCCACGAGCGACGCGTCCCGCTCGTCGAGGCCGGCGCGGTCACGCAGGGACGCCTCCATGGCGCGCTCCTCCGGCTCGGAGATCTCCATGTCGCCGAACGCCGCGCGCGCCAGCAGGCCGGCGAACGCGGCGAGATGCTCGACGCGATCCTCGCCGAGGCGAGGCAGCTCCGCGTGGATGCGGTCGTAGACCTCGCCCTTGTGAGTGGGAGGGCCGTCACCATGGATGCCGATCGCCTTCAGGAGACTCGAGACCATTCGTGCACAGCTACCGGATGCGCCGGGCCGGCGGAAGCTTCCGGCAGCGACGGGCACTGCCCTACGTTAGGACGGGCGAAGGACGGACAGTGCCTCGCGACCGCACCGGCTCAGGCGAGAGCTCGATTCCGACGGGCGCCCGGGGGGAGGTCCAGATCCTCGACCCGCGTGCCCCCCGCGCGAGTCACCACCCGTCGCGACCTCTTCACGCCGCGTTCTGCGTCCGTTGGAACAGCTTCGGATCGGGCGTGTCGGCCAGCTTCAGCTCCGGGTGTCGCTGCACGAGGCTGTCCAGGAACGCCTGGCTCTGGGCGAGCAGCACCGGGCGACCGTCGCGGTCGAAGACGAGCTTCGTCATCTGCGAGTGTCGCACCATGTCCTCGTCGAATCCGGCCTGGGGCCAGCGTGCGACCGAGAACGTGAGCGGTGAGAGGCGGAGCTCCACCTTGTATTCGGCGGCCATCCGGTGCTTGAGGACGTCGAACTGCAGGGGGCCCACGGCGCCGACGATCGTCGCCGACGAGCCGTCCTGCTCGCGGAAGAGCTGAACCGCGCCCTCCTGCGTGAGCTGCTCGAGTCCCTTCGCGAGAGCCTTGCGCTTGGTGACGAGGCCGAGCTCGATGCGCATGAAGTGCTCGGGGGCGAAGGCGGGGAAGTCGACGAAGGAGACGTCGCCGCCCTCGCAGATCGTGTCGCCGATGCGGAGTACGCCGGGGTCGAACAGGCCGACGACGTCGCCGGGGAACGCCTCGGCGACGCCCTCACGGCCGCGGCCCATGAGGAGCGTCGACTTGGCGAGACGGATCGTCTTGCCGGTCCTCTGATGCCTGGCCGACGCGCCCTGCACGTACCGCCCGGAGCAGATGCGGACGAAGGCGACGCGGTCGCGGTGGTCGGGGTCCATGTTCGCCTGGATCTTGAACACGAACGCGGAGAACGGGGTCGCGACCGGATCCACCGGTCCTTCGGCCGCGAGCTGGGGGCCGGGGCAGGGCGCCATCTCGAGAAACCTCTCCAAGAAGGGACGCACGCCGTAGTTGGTGAGAGCGCTGCCGAAGAACACGGGAGTCTGTTGGCCGCCGCGAACGTGCTCCAGATCGAACTCGCTGCCGGCGCCGTCGAGGAGCTCGAGCGCCTCGGCGGTGGCTGCGGCCTCCGGTCCCATGGCCGCCTGGACGTCCGGCGCGTCGATCGGTCCGGCGACGACCCTCTCCTCGAGCTCGCTCGCCCCGTGGTTCCCTCCTTCGAAGAGCAGCAGCTCCTGTCCCAACCGGTCGTAGACGCCCCGAAACTCGCGGCCCGAGCCGACGGACCAATTGACCGGGATTGCCTCGATGCCCAGGACCTCTTCGATCTCGCCGAGGAGCTCGAGTGGGTCTCTCCCGGCGCGGTCCATCTTGTTGATGAACGTGAAGATCGGAAGGCCGCGCATCCGACAGACTTCGAAGAGGCGTCGGGTCTGGGGCTCGACGCCCTTGGCCGCATCGATCAACATCACCACGCTGTCGGCCGCGAGCAGCGTTCGGTACGTGTCTTCGCTGAAGTCCTTGTGTCCGGGCGTGTCGAGGATGTTGATGCGCGTCCCTTCGTACTCCGCGTGCATCACCGAGCTCGACACGGAGATCCCTCGTTGCTTTTCGATCTCGAGCCAGTCGCTCGTGGCGTGACGGGCGGCCCTCTGCGCGCGGACGGCGCCGGCTTCTCGGACGGCGCCCCCGAAGAGCAGGATCTTCTCGGTCAGGGTCGTCTTGCCGGCGTCCGGGTGCGAGATGATCGCGAAGGTGCGGCGGCGAGCGATCTCCTGCGAGATCTGGCGGGCGAGGGCGTCCATGGGCGTCGGCGGGCTCGAACGGACGAGCCTAGCGGACATCGCGTCGCGCCGCCCGTTCTCCGCCGATCGCGCCCGGCGGTCGCGCATCGCCGGGACCGCGCGGCGCCCGTCGGGCGGCCTCCTCCGCCATAGAGTCCGATGAATTCCCATTCGTAGGAACGCACTTGCTCAAACCGCTGCAAAGAGGCTAACCATTTGGCGATTTCAGACCCGGGCGACTTCGACCCCGGCCGCCGAACTGGAGACCCCCGAATGAACGCCCGCCCCCCCGCCGACCTCGTGGCACCGCTCCGTCGCGGTGCCCGTCCCCTGCGGTCGGCTGCCGTCCTCCTGGCCGTGCTCCTGGCGCTCGTCGCGTCGGCGTCGACCGCCTCGGCGGTCTGTGGCGACATGATCCTCGACCCGGGCGAGGATTGCGAGGCTCCCTTCGGGGCGTGCTGCAACGCGACGACGTGTCAGTTCGAGGGCGCGGCGACCGTGTGCCGGGCGGGCTCGGGCGACTCGTGCGACCCCGACGAACTCTGCACCGGGAGCTCCGACACGTGTCCGAGCGACGTCCTCTCGTCCGTCGGAACCGAGTGCTACGCGGGGTCGGGCGATTCCTGCGACCCGGCGAAGCAGTGCACGGGCAACCCGGGCGAGTCGTGTCCCGCCGCGACGACCGAGCCCAACACCACGGTCTGCCGCCCGGGCTCGGGCGATCTCTGCGACGTCGACGAGCTCTGCACCGGGAACCCCGGGGAGGCGTGTCCGGTCGACGCGGTCGAGCCCGCCACCACGGTGTGTCGCGCGGGGTCGGGTGATCTGTGCGATCCGGACGAGACGTGCACCGGCGTCGCGGGCGAGGCGTGTCCGGTCGACGCGGTCGAGCCCGCCACCACGGTGTGTCGAAGCGGGTCGGGCGACCTCTGCGACGTCGACGAGCTCTGCTCGGGCGTCGCGGGCGAGGCGTGTCCGGCCGACTCCTTCGAGCCGACGACCACGGTATGCCGGACCGGCTCGGGCGACTCCTGCGACCCGGACGAGCTCTGCCCGGGAGCGGCGGGCGAGGCGTGCCCGGCCGACGCGGTCGAGCCCGCGACCACGGTCTGTCGCCCCGGATCGGGCGACGTGTGTGATCCCGACGAGCTCTGCACGGGCTCTGCCGGCGAGGCGTGCCCGGCGGACTCGTTCGAGCCCGCGACGACCGTCTGCCGCGCCGGAGCCGGCGACCCGAACGGCTCCGGCGTGATCTGCGACCCCGACGAGCTCTGCACCGGCAACGCCGGGGAAGCCTGTCCGGTCGATGCCTTCGAGCCGGGGACCACGGTCTGTCGGGCCGGCTCCGGAGACGTGTGTGATCCCGACGAGCTGTGCCCCGGCTCGGCCGGCGGGGTGTGCGCGGCCGACTCCGTAGAGCCGGTCACGACCGTTTGCCGGGCCGGCAGCGGGGACCCGAACGACTCGGGCTTCATCTGCGACCCCGACGAACTCTGTACCGGCAACGTGGGCGAGGTCTGCCCGACCGACGTCGTGACGCCGGGCGGAACCGTCTGCAACGCGGGATCGGGAGATCCGCACGGCTCGGGCGTGGTCTGCGATCCCGATGAAGCCTGCTCGGGCGTGGCCGGCGAAGCCTGTCCGGCCGACACCTTCGAGGACGCGACGACGGTGTGTCGACCGGGATCGGGTAGCTTCGTCGGCGAGGTCTTCACCTGCAATGCGGCCGAGCGATGCCCCGGAACCGCGGACGGCGAGTGCCCGATGGACGTCAACTACCCCTCGTCGGCCGGCATGATCGTTCGTGCGCAGCGCGACGCGCGCATCATGGAGACCCATCGCAGCTCGAACAACGGCGCGACCGGGCTCTTCTGGCTGAAGCGTTCGCCCAACGTGCGCGGCGTCATCGGATTCGACGTGAGCTGCCAGGGCGCCGCACTCGACGAGCTCGACTGCGGCCTCCTCGAATTCTCGATCCGCGAGGGGCTTCTGACGCTCGACGGCGCGACCTTCGCGGTCAATCGGCTCAACGGCCCGTGGGCCGAGGGCAACCAGGCGTTCGACAGCTTCTCGTGGAAGGGGCAGCGCCTCGGGTCCTTCCCGGGCACCGGCACCGGCACCACGTGGGGCTGCCGGATCGACCTCGATCTCGACGACAGCGGCGCGCACAACTGCGACGCGGCCGACCGTTGGTGGGGGGGCGACACGTGCGGCGCCGGCACCTGCTACGAGCCGACGGCGAGCGCGGAAGCACCGTTCGATCACGACGATCAGGAGCATCTCGGCTTCGAGCTGACGGAGGACCTGGTGGGGAACCCCTCCGAGATCTCCTACATCATGAAGGTGGCCGACGAGGAGGACATCAACGGAGGCTCGGTCAAGCTCTTCCAGCGCGACGGTGCCCGATTCATCGCGGAGACGGATCCGGAGACGCCGCCCGACGTCGCCTTCGACCTCGCACCGGCACTCAAGCTGTTCGGCCCCGGGCTCACGGCTCCGCAGCCCGTTCTGGTCGAGCCGGCCAGCATGGGGGCGATCGGCAACTCGATCGACGTGGCCCTCGACCAGGTCGGCCCCATCGGCGGCGATCCCCCTCGGTGGAACAACAAGACGACCGGCGCGTGGGGTTATCTCTCGCCGGGGGTGATCGAGGATTGGGAAGCGACGATCTCGCTCGCCGCCGGCCCGAACGAGGTCGAGTTCACGATGTTCGACCCGTGCAACACGGAAGGTCAGGCGACGTATACGCTCACGTCCGCCGCCGGCGTCTTCTGCGGCAACGGCATCGTCGAAGCCGGCGAGGAGTGCGACGATGGCAACGGCGTGAGTGGAGACTGCTGCTCGGGCACGTGTGAGATCGAGCCCGACGGCTCGATCTGCAACGACGACGACATCTGTACGGCGTCGAGCACCTGCTCCGCCGGGGCGTGCGTCGGGATGGGCCGCACGCCGAGCGGCTGTGGCGACTCGTACCTGTGCTACAAGGCCGGCATCACCAAGGGCAGCTTGCCGTTCTTCCCGCAGAAGGGGCACGGTTTGGACGACCTCTTCGGGCCGAACCTCGTCGACGTCCGACTCCCGAAGACGATCTGCCTGCCGGGGTCGCTGGACGGAGCTCCGATCTACGGGCCGACGGCACACCGGGTCGGCTACAAGGTGAAGGAGACGACGGAACGTTCTCTCGCACCGGGAGTCGACGTGACCGACGCGTTCGGCACGATCACCGTGGACGTCCAGAAGACGACCCAGCTTCTCGCCCCGGCCGGCTACCAGCTCGACGGTCCCGCAACCCCGGTCGCGCCCGGGATCGCGGATCACCACGAGTGCTACCGGGTGAGGATGAGCCTCGGGAAGTACGAGAAGGGCGTCACCGCGACGCTCGCCGATTCGCTCGAGAACCGGACGTACTCGATCCTGAAGCCGACACAGCTCTGCCTCGCGGTCGACTCCGCCGGCGCGGGCCTCTCGAACCCCGACGCCCACCTGATGTGCTACCGCGTGAAGCGCGCTCCGGGAGAGCCGAGGCACGACCGGGTCCTGGATCACATCAACACCGCGGACGAGTTCGGCACCCTGAGGCTCGACACGCGTCGCGAGGGTGAGCTCTGCGTGCCCGCCACCGTCTCCGGCCTCTGAGGACGGGGCGGCTCTTCCCCGTCTCCGGGCCGCCGGAACGGAACCGATCGCGAAAGGGAACGAGCGCCCCCGCTCAGGGGGCGCTCAGCGTCGTTCGGAGCGATTCGATGCGAGCGCGGTTCACG
>JAUIFY010000205.1 GCA_030430245.1 bacterium
CTCCGGGCTCCGGAAGTCGCACACGAGATTCACTCCGAGATCCGAGAGGTACGCGACGTCGCCATCCGTCAGCTCGGAGAGCTGTCCGGATCGGTAGACGCGCCCCCAGCGCGTCGTTCGTCCGTCGGAGGTCCGGTAGCCGCCGAGGTCACGAAAGTTGTCCATGCCTTCGAGCGGGAGTCGACGCTCCGCGAGCGACCGTCGCTCGCCATCGGGAAGCTCGAGCTCGAGATACGGGCGGGTCGCGAACGGAAGGTCTTCGATCACCGCGCGACCGTCTTCGAGATGCGCGACCGGTTGCGCTCCGTCGATCTCTTCGGGCGATGGTCCGGCGTAGATCGGGATGCGTGCGCCCGCCGGCGCGTTCGCCCAGCGGACGACGAGGACGCCGTCCTCACGCTCGGCCAGCGGCTCGCTCGCATCGAGTGGCGGGTTGCTCCCGAGACAGCCGGCGCCGAGGAGCAGCACGGCGTACGGGAGGATCCGAAGAGCCATCGGAAGCCGGGGCATGCGGTGTTATCCGTGCCCCGCCGGTCGTCGGCAAGGGGCCGATCAGGGCAGAGTCCGTCGTAGCCACGGGGTGGTGCGATCCGCGATGCGGCGGTGCACCTCCGGGGTCGGATGCCCGTCGTCGGGGAGGAGTACGTTCTCCCAGGGGAGCTCGTCGAGCGCGTCCGTGGTCACGTCGTAGAGCGACAGGAACGGTACGTCGTGCGCCGCGGCCCAGGCGCGAGCGCTCTCCTCGATGCGTCGCGCGTGCTCGGCGTGGGGGGCCGGGGCGCGGGGGACGAGCGTTCCCAGGGCGAACGTGGCGAGGAGGAGGGGCACGTCGTGCGTTCCCAGCTCGTCCGCGAGGTGGTCGAGGTACCGTTCGGTCAGGGGCCACTGGGCTTCGAACGCGTCGGCGTCGACGACGATCGGCGTCAGCGGATCCGGCTCGGCCGCGGGGAGGGGTGTGTCGCGGTTGCGACGGATGACGTCTTCGAGGGCGCGATCGCCCGGACCGGCGCCGAAGGCGCGCTCGACGAGGGACACGAGCTTCGACCGGGCATCGCGTTCGTCCGGCGGCAGGTCGAAGTACCGCGCCTCGTTTCGCCGGTCGTCCCAGAGGTCGTTCTCGTAGAGCACGATCAGCACCGCGTCTGGCTCGAGGGAGAGCGTCCGCGGGAGGTTCGCCGCGTAGTGGATCGGACTGCCCCCCTGCATCGCGGCGCTCACGACGGACCAGCCGGTCGCGCGAAGTCTCTCGTCGAGACGGGCGACGAATCCGTCCTCGAAGGGAACGCCGTGGCCTTCGACGATCGAGTCGCCGAGAACGACCAGGCGCTTGGACGAAGTGGGTGCGATCTCCGGCCCTCGAACGCCGTGCGCGTTGATCGAGTAGTCGACCTCGTACGAGGGCCGCTTCGCCCGGTAGCGCGCGCCGGGCAGGAACTTCTGGAGGTGCGGCCTGCGGGAGACGATGTACGGGTTCTCTCCGTAGGGATCGATCGTGGACGGCGGCGGGAGGCGAGGGAGGGGCGTCGCGAGTCTCAGCACCAGCTCGACCGCCACGAGAGACAGGACCAGGGAGGTCGCGGCGATGAGCGGGCGGCGGACGCGAGACGACGACATGAGCTCCGGCGCGACGCGGGCGTCGCGTCGGGCCGGAGCCGTATCGCAGTTTCGGTCCGGACTCTAGCCTGCGCGCCGCGGCAGACGATCCCCGCGTCGCCCCGCCGGTCGCTTTCCCTGGCTGGCCTTTCTGGATACGACGGTTGCCGTGGGAGAGCCGACCGACAGCAACTTCGGTCCGTTGCGGCGGACGACTCTGCGCGTCGCTTCGTGGAACCTCTGGGGCCGCTGGGGCCCATGGGAAGCGCGACAGGAGCCGATTCGGAGGACGCTCGCGGCGATCGACGCCGACGTCGTCGGCCTGCAAGAGGTGTGGGCCGAGGATGAGCGAACCCAGGCGAGCGTCCTGGCCGACGCGTTCGGGTTCCACTCGGCGTACGGCTCGCGTCTGCCGTTTCCGGACTTTCATCTGGGAGTCGCCATCCTGTCGCGCTGGCCGATCGTGGGAGGCGAGGAACGGCCGTTGCCGGCGGCGGACGAGCCCGACGAGCGCCGCCTCGTCGTGCGAGCCGACATCGAGGGGCCTCGTGGGCCGCTCCAGGTGTTCACGACGCACTTGAATTGGCGGTTCGACCACAGCCACGTCCGGCAGGAGCAGGTGCGGGCCATCGCCCGCTTCGTCGCCGAGTCGCCGCCGCGGTCCTACCCGCCCATTCTCTGCGGCGACCTGAACGCGGCACCCGACTCCGACGAGATCCGGATGCTGACGGGACGCGCCGCAGTCCCCGTGCGCGGCCTCGTCTTCCACGACGCGTGGGAGGTCGCGGGCGACGGGTCGCCCGGATTCACCTGGGACAACGCGAATCCGTACGCCGTGCGCGACCTCGAGCCGAATCGCCGGATCGACTACGTGATGGCGGGTTGGCCGAAGGAGGGGGGGGCGGGACAGTTCGTTTCCGCGCGCGTGGCGGGCCGTGATCCCGTGGACGGCGTCCCGCCATCGGATCACGCCGCGATCGTCGCCGAGCTGCGCTACTGAGTCGGCCGGTCACCGTTGGCTCGTGCTGACGCCCCGGAGCGATCCGTGTCGGTCGCGGTCTCGATCGGGATCCAGAGATGGACGGTCGTGCCCGCGCCGGTGGCGCGCACGATCTCGATCGAGCCTTCGAGGCGGCTCGCCCGTACGCGCATGTTCTCGAGACCGCGTCCGCCGCCCGCCGTCCCCTCGTCGAGGCCGCGGCCATCGTCGCCGATCGAGATGCCGATCCCCGGTCGGCCCTCCCCGTTCACGGCTTCGGCGGTCTCGACGCGGATCACCGTCGCTTCCGCGTGCTTGACGATGTTCGTGATCGCCTCCTGAGCGATCCGGAGGATGTCGAGGAAGTGCTCGGGGCCGAGGCGCGGCGTCGGTGGCAGGTCGGTGACGCGCCAGTCGAAACGAAGGCCGTGGGTCCGGAGACGCGGCTCGACACGTCCGCGGATCATGCCCAGCAGGGGCGGGACGTCGTCGATCACGGGGTCGAGGGAGTCGATGACGAGCCGCATGTCGTCGAGCGCGCTGCGGAGGACGTCGGCGATCTGCGGGGGCTTGGTTTCGCCGTCCTCCGCCATCGCGAGCGCCGACACCAGCTGCCCGCCCATTCCGTCGTGCATCTCGCGCATGAGTCGTTCGCGCTCCGCACTGACGACGCGTCCGCGTTCTAGCTCGCGAAGTCGGAGGAAGTTCGTCTCGAGCTCCGCGTGCTTCCGGGCGACCCGCTCCTCGAGCTCCTCGTTGAGTCGCTCGGCTTCCCGCAGTGCACCCAGGAAGTAGTCGATGACCACCCACGCGCCCCAGAACGCGGCGATCAGCGAGAGCAGGGGTGCCAGGAGGACCGTCGGCTCGACGGGCACCCACAGGGCGAGGAGGACGTCGTGTGCGCCGATCAGGAGGCACGAGATTCCGAGGACCACGAGCGCGCGGGCGCGTGGGATCGCGGGGCGCTCGCCGAAGATGAACTGGCCTCCGAGGTAGGTGCCCCCGAGGAAGCAGAAGGACCAAAGGGCGAGGCCGGTGATCTCGAACGCGGCGTCGGGGACGATCGAGAGCGCGACCGCGATCGCCGCGAGCGTCGCGTAGAGGACGCACTCGAGCCAGCCCCGCCGCTTTCCGAAGCTGCGGTGCGTCGATTGGATGAACAGGAGGATGCTCAGTGCGGCCGCCGTCATCGCGGCGACCTGCCAGGGGCGGCCGTGAACCAACGGCTCTTCGAGAAAGAGCTCCGCGCTCGCGAACGCCCACGTGAGACATCCGAAGGCGAAGAATCGGAAGTGGGCGAACTCGCTGCGGCGGAAGGCGATGAACCCGAGGATCAGCGCGACCGCGGCCATGACGACCGCGCCGTACCGCGCGCAGGAGATCTGGAGGAAGTACCGTACGCGATAGGCCGGGCGTAGCGCGGTCTCGGGCCCCACGTAGAAGGGGGCGAGAAATGCGGGCGCCGTGGGCTCGACGACGAGGCGGAGCTCGACCGTGTTCGAGCCGGCCACGAGGGACGTGGCCGGGATCGCGGCGAGGAAGGGCCGGTTCCAGTTGCGTGAGAGCGGGGGCGCGACGCGGCCGCTGCTGCCGAGCCACCGTCCGTTCACGAAGGCTTCGACGCTCTGGGCGAACCGCGGGAGGTAGATCGCCCAGGCATCCTCGGGCGACCGCCGGAGCTCGAACCGCGCCCGGTACCACGCCGATGGCTCACGCTGTCGCGTTTCGTTTCGCCAGAGATGGGGCAGGCGGAGACCCGACGCTCGACGGAAGGCGCCGTCGGGCGGTCGCTCGACTCCCGCGACGCGCCGGACGTCGCGGATTTCCCGGACCTCGGGTCCGAAGCCGTCGACGCAGCCCGCCGCCAGCAAGGGAAGCAGCTGGATCGAGAGGGCGCGCACGAGGGAGCGCGGCCCGAGTGGCGTCGAGCGGTCCACCGGGTTGGGCCCTATCCGACTGCCTCGCCCACGTCACGCGGCACCGCGCCGACGTTGACTTCCGGGCCCGGCCCCGGTAGCTCTCCTGACCGATTGATCTGACCGATCGGTTTAGGTGGGTCGGTCAGGGTAGGTCGTAGTAAAATCATAGACTTACGGGGCTTTTGGCTCCGCGGCGGTGGGAGATTCGACGATGGCGGGAGCGGTGGTCGCAGACGGCTTGGCGTCGGGCGGAGGGCTCCGGGAACGCGTCGGGCGGGCGGTCGCCCGCGCCCGCGGGCATCTCCTCGGACTCCAGGCTCCCGATGGCTTCTGGCACTTCTCGATGGAGGCCAACGCGACGATGGACGCGCAGTACGTCTTCGCGAATCGGCTCCTCGGGCGTGAGAAGCCGGCCGAGGAGAAGCGCCTCGGCGAGCACCTGCTCGCCACGCAAAACGACGAGGGAGCGTGGCCGCTCCATCATGGGGGCCCCGGCCACCTCAGCTGCTCGATCGAGGCCTACTTCGCGTTGAAGCTGCTCGGGTATGACGCGTCGCACCCCGCGATGGTGCGCGCGCGCCGCTTCATCCGCGCGAACGGGGGCGCGGCGCACGCTCAGGTGTTCACGCGGATCTTCCTCGCGTTCTTCGGCCAGTTTCCCTGGGCGGGTGTCCCGGCTCTGCCGCCCGAGCTGATGCTCCTGCCCGATCGCTTCCCGCTCTCCATCTATCGGATGTCGAGTTGGGCGCGCTCGACGGTCGTTCCGCTGCTGATCCTCCTTCAGCATCGTCCCGAGTACGAGGTCCCGCCCGGGCAGGGCATCGAGGAGCTCTGGGTGGATCCCCCGACGCCGGCCGACGTGCGGTTTCCGCCTGACGCCCGGCCGTTCACGATTCGCAACCTCTTCCTCGCGGCGGATCGCGTGTTGCGGCTCCTGGACCGCCTCCCCGTGCGCGCACGTCGGCGCAGCCTGGAGCGCGCGCTTCACTGGATTCTCGAGCGGCAAGATCGCAACGGGGGCTGGGCCGGCATCCAGCCGGCGATGGTGAACTCGGTCCTCGCGTTGCGCGCGATGGGATGCGCGGAGGATCATCCGGCGGTCGTCGCCGGTCTGCGGGCGATCGACGATTTTCTCGCCGAGCGCGACGGTCACCTCCTCTTTCAGCCCTGCGTGTCGCCGACGTGGGACACGGCGCTCGCCGTGCGCGCGCTGATCGATGCCGGCGACTCGCCCAACGACGAGCACGTGACGCGCGCGATGCGTTGGCTCGACCGCTGTCAGATCAAGCGCAAGGGAGACTGGGCGGTCCTCCGACCCGATCTTCCCGCGGCCGGGTGGGCGTTCGAGTTCGCGAACGACTTCTATCCCGACGTCGACGACTCGGCGGTGATCCTCATGGACATGGCGCTCACCGGCAACACCGACACCGATGCCTTCCGAGAAGGGCTCGCGTGGACGATGGGGATGCAGTGCGACGGCGGCGGATACGGTGCGTTCGACGTCGAGAATACCCTGTCGCTCTGGAACGAGATCCCGTTTGCCGACATGAAGGCGATGATCGACCCACCGACCGAGGATCTGACCGGGCGGCTGTGCGAGCTGATGGGCCTGCTGCACATGCAGCCGGACGCGCCGCGTGTCCGTGCGGCGCGCGACTTTCTCCGTCGCACGCAGCGTCCCGACGGATCGTGGTGGGGACGCTGGGGCGTGAACTACATCTACGGCACCTGGTCCGCGATCGTCGGACTCCGTGCGGTCGGCGCTCGCGACGACGAGGACATGATCGCGCGCGGGTGCGCGTTCCTGCGCTCGTATCAGAACGAGGACGGCGGCTTCGGTGAGACCTGCGAGACGTACCACGAGCCGAGGATGCCGGTGCCGGGTCCGAGCACGCCCTCCCAGACGGCGTGGGCCGCGATGGCGCTCATGGCGGGCGAGGGGAGGATCACCGAGGAGGTGACCGCGGCGGTGAGCCATCTCTGCCACGCGCAGGCCGCCGATGGGAGCTGGCCCGAGCCGGAGTTCACCGGGACCGGCTTCCCGGGACACTTCTATCTTCGCTACGACGGATATCGGAACTTCTTCCCCCTGATGGCACTGGGCCGGTTCCAGCAGCTGGCCGACGCCTCGTGAGCATGAGCACCGATCTCGATCGGGCGTACGCGCACTGCGAGGCGATCGCGCGGTCGCACTACGAGAACTTCACGATCGGCTCGCGCCTGCTGCCGCCGGCGGAGCGCCGCCATCTCGCCGCCCTCTACGCGTTCGCACGCGGCGCCGACGACATCGCGGACGAGCCGGGCTTCGCCGGAGACCGCCGCGCGGCCCTCGACGCGTGGGAGGCCGAGCTCGATGCGGCGCTCGCGGGGCACGAGGCCGGCCCGGTCTTTCGGGCGGTCGCGCACACGGTCGGGAGTCGTTCGCTCGGTGTGGAGCCGCTTCGCGCCTTGTTGCGGGCGTTCCGGTTCGACGCCGCGTTCGAGCCGTTCGAAGACTTCTCGGCGCTCGCGGCCTATTGCGCCGATTCGGCCAACCCGGTCGGACGACTCGTCCTCGGCCGGTTCGGCGTGCACGATCCCGTCGCCGTCGCGCTGTCCGACGACGTCTGCACCGGCCTGCAGCTCGCGAACTTCTGCCAGGATCTCTCGGTCGACCTGCCGAGCGGAAGGTCGTATCTCCCTGCCGACGAGGTGCGCGCGCATCCCGGCGCCTCCCGTGCCATCGCGGGAGGGGAGGGGAATCCGGGCTTCGAGGCGCTGCTCTCCCTCCAGGTCGAACGCGCGCGAAGGTTCCTCTCGTCGGGAGAGCCGCTGGCGCGGCGCCTGCCGCTTCGTGCGGCGCTCGAGGTGCGGATGTTCGCGGGAGGCGGCCTCGCGATCCTCGAGCGGGTCGAAGGTCTCGGCGCGGCGATCCTCGGGCGACGCCCGACGCTCGTCCGGCGCGACTTCGGGCGGCTGCTCGCCCGTTCCACCGTACGCACCCTCTGGTCCCGGGTCTCGCCCGGGCTCGGCACGCACGCTCTCCCGATGGGAGCGGGCGGGAAAGGAACGACATGACGGCTCCTTCTCTGGCCCACGAGAGTCACGGATTCTCGCTCGCGGCGCACCAATCCCTCGAGAGCGATCTCGCGCGGTGCCGTGGGATCGTGCGCGGGAGCGGATCGAGCTTCCATTACGCCTTCCACCTCCTGCCGCGGGCCGAGAGGGATGCGCTCTGTGCCGTCTACGCCTTCTGTCGGGCGGCCGACGACATCGCCGACGCCGCGGGCGTGTCGGATCCCGCGCAACGGCTCGACGCGTGGCGCCGCGAGGTCGATCGCGCCTACCGGGGGCGTCCGGTCCATTCGATCGGTCGGGCGCTGTCGTGGGCCATCGACTCCTTCGCCCTGCCGCGCGAGCCCTTTCTGGATCTGATCGATGGGGTGGCCGGCGACCTGACGCGCGACCGGTACGAGACCCCGCAGGCGCTGGAGGAGTATTGCTATCGGGTCGCGTCGACCGTCGGTCTCCTCTGCGTCCGGATCTTCGGAGCGACCCGGAGCGTCGCGGACGAGTATGCGGTCTCGCTCGGCAAGGCCTTTCAGATCACCAACATCCTTCGGGACATCGGCGAGGACGCCGGCCGGGGGCGCATCTATCTGCCGCTCGAGGACCTGGCGGTCGTTGGCTGCTCGGAGGAGATGCTCCTCGAGCGTCGCGCGACCCCCGAGGTCGGCCGTCTGGTATCGCTCGAGGTCGCGCGCGCGCGGTGGCACTACGCGCGGGCCCGCGCCGCGCTGCCCGACGATCCGACACTTCGGCGGAACCTCGCGCCCGCGGAGGCGATGCGTCGGATCTATGGAAGCCTGCTGGACCGGGTCGAGGGCCTCGGGGCCCGGGTCGTGGAGGAGCGCGCACGCGTTCCCTCGCCGCAACGGGCCTGGCTCGCGGCTCGCTCCTGGGTCGGCGCGCGCGTCGCATGAGGGCTCGTTCGCGAGGCGTTCTGGTCGTCGGCGGTGGCGTAGCCGGCATGGCGACCGCGCTGCGGCTCGCGGATGGAGGCCACCGCGTCCGACTTCTCGAGCGGCGGCCGTTTCTCGGAGGGCGCGCGTATTCGTTCCCCGAGACGAGCTGGGACGTCGGTGTCGACAACGGCCAGCACGCGTTGCTCGGTTGCTATCGCGAGACGTTGGGCTTCCTCGAGCGGATCGGCGCGGCCGATCGACTTCACTGGCTCGGTCTTCGGGTGGAGCTGCGCGAGGCGGGGCGGCGTGGCGTCCTCGACGCCGGCCGCACCCCGGCTCCGTTCCACCTGGTGCGCGCCCTCGGCGGGTACCGTCTGCTCTCCCGCGCGGAGCGGCTTCGGGCGGCGACGGGTGCCGTGCGCCTGGTCGTGGCATGGAAGCGCGACCCGGCGAGACTGGCGCGCGAGACGGTCACCGAGCTCCTCGAGCGCCTCGGGCAGACGGAGGCGATCCGCAGGCGTCTGTGGGATCCGATCGCGATCGCCGCGTTGAACGTCCACCCAAGCCGTGCGTCCGCCGCTCTCTTCGCCGTGGTGGTCGAGCGCGCCTTCTTCGGCCGGACGCGAGACGCCGCGATCGTGCTTCCCGCAGCCCCCCTGGCGGACGTCTTCGGTGGCCCGGGGGCCGCCGCGCTCGGCCGCGCGGGCGTCGACGTCGTCGCGCGGTCCACGGTGCAGTCCGTGCGGGTGGAGGAGAGCGGCCGGGTCGTTGGCGTGAGGACGCGAGCCGGGGCGTCCTACGACGCGGACGCGGTCGTCCTCGCGTTGCCACCGCCGGCGATCGCCCGCCTGGACGTCGGCGGGCGTCCGGCGTCGGCCGTTCTCGGATCCTGGGTCGGCGCGTTGCAGACGAGCGTGCCGATCGTGTCGGTGCACGTCGCCACGGAGGCTCCGGTCGCGCTTCCGGCGATGGTCGGCCTGCTGGGCACGACGACGCAGTGGGTCTTTCACACGGACCGATTCCGCGAAGGTCGACGGTCGCGTGGATCGCTCCTCAGCTGCGTCGTCAGCGACGCGGGCGCGCTCGAGGGCTGGGACGACGCGGCGGTGATCGATCGCGTGGGGGCCGAGCTCGCCGCTCTGGTGCCGGAGCTGGGTCCGCTTCGCGGAGCTCGATTTCACGTCGTTCGCGAGCGCCATGCCACGATGGCCGCGACGGTCGAGGCGACCGCCGCGCGTCCCGGGGTGGAGACGCCGTGTCCGGGGCTCGTGTTGGCGGGCGATTGGGTGCGGACGGGGCTCCCGGCGACGCTCGAGAGCGCCGCGGCGAGCGCGGGACTCGTGGCCGGAGCTCTGGACCGATTGGAACCGCTCGGCCGCCCGGATCTGCGGCGGGGAGAAGCGGCGTGATGGTCTGGATGGCGCTCGCCTCCTTCCTCGCGTGGGTGTACCTGTGCTTCGCCCACGGCCGATTCTGGACCGGAAGCGAGCGCCTGGACGAGGGTGCGCCCGATCCGGATCCGTGGCCGGAAGTCGTTGCCGTCGTCCCGGCCCGGGACGAAGCCGACGTCATCGAACGCGCGGTTCGCTCGCTTCTCGCGCAGAGCTACCCGGGCGTGTTCTCCGTCGTTCTCGTCGACGACGAGAGTCGGGACGACACCGCCCGTCGTGCGCTCCGCGTGGCGGCAGAGCCGTCCGCGGTCCACCGCCTCGACGTGCGGCGGACCGCTCCTCGGCCGGAAGGGTGGGTCGGCAAGATGTGGGCCGTCCACACGGGGCTGGAGGTCGCGCGGGAGGCACGTCCCAATGCGCGCTACGTGCTTCTCACGGATGCGGACGTGGCACACTCGCGGCGGAGTCTGATGCGGCTCGTGCGTCACGCCGAGGATGGGTCGCTGGATCTGACGTCTCTCATGGTCGAGCTCGACGCGAGCGTCGGGTGGGCGCGGCTTCTCATCCCGGCGTTCGTCTACTTCTTCGCGCAGCTCTATCCGTTCTCGCGCGTGAACGATTCGGCTACTCGGACCGCGGGGGCGGCTGGCGGCTGCATGCTGGTTCGCCGCGCCGCGCTCGACCGGGTCGGAGGGGTCGAGCCCTTGAAAGGAGAGGTGATCGACGACTGCGCGCTTGCGCGCGCGGTCAAGCGCGGCGGATCGATCTGGCTCGGTTGGACCCGCACCGAGCGGAGCATTCGGCCGTACGACGGCCTCGGCGAGATCTGGAACATGGTCGCTCGGAGCGCGTACACGCAGCTCGACCATCGGCCGACCTTCGCCGTGGGGACGCTGCTCGGACTCGCCCTGCTCTTCGTCGTGCCGGTCGCGAGCGCGCTCGGCACGACGCTCCATGGCTCCGCGGAGGCTGCGTGGCTCGGTGTGGCGACGTGGGCGCTGATGGCCGCGACGTTTCTGCCGACCGTCGGGCGGTACCATTCCGGGCCCGGGGCGCCGCTCTGGGCGCTCGCTCTCCCGCTGGCGGGAGTGCTCTACGGGGCGATGACAGCCGACTCCGTGCGACGGCATGCGCTGGGCCGAGGCGCGGAGTGGAAGGGGCGCGTGGGTGCGGGTGCCGCCGACGCGTCGCGTGTCGCTACGCGCTCGGAGGCGGGCTGATCGGCTTGCCGCCGGGGGCCGAGCCGAACTGGAACTTCGCCATGGTCCAGAGGCCCTTCACGTTCGTCCCCAGATGACGAACGACGGACGGTTCGAAGCCCGAGTGCATCTTGCAGTTGTGGCACCTCGGGTCACTGCGCTTTTCCCAGTAGTCCCAGTCGACGCCGTTCCAGAACTCGTCCCAGGTGGCGTAGTGTCGTTCGCCGATCAGGTAGCAGGGCCCCTTCCATCCCAGAGGAGTGCGGGTGGGGTTGCCCCACGGCGTGCACGGGTAGTCGCGCAGTCCGGCGGCGAACTCGAGGAAGAGCGGCGTGGAAGAGACGGCATACGACCGCGAAAGCTGGAGGACGCGCCGGAACTTCCGGTGGATCTCTTCGAGGAAGAGGAAGTGGTCTCGATCGGCGAGTGCTTCGTAGTGGTACCCGGGAGAGAGGAGCACCCCCTGCACGCCGAGGCCGGTCAGGAATTCGAGCATCTCCTCGATCTCCGACATGTCGGTTTCGCGGTAGACCGTCGTGTTCGTGGAGACGGCGAACCCTCGGCGGATCCCCTCCCGAATGCCGTGGATGGCCTTGTCGAACACGCCCGTGCGCGCGCAGACCTTGTCGTGCGTCTCGCGCATTCCGTCGAGGTGGACGTTGACGAGGAGTCGTCGGTGCGGCTGCGCCTTCTTGTAGAACCGTTCGAGCAGGATTCCGTTCGTGCACAGGATCACCTGCTTCTTGCGCGCGATGCAGCCCTCGATCAGCTCGACGATCTCGGGGTACATCGTGGGTTCGCCGCCGCAGATCGACACGACGGGCGCTCCGCACTCGTCGACGGCGGCCAGGCACTCCTCGAGGGGCAGACGATCCCCGAGGTCTCCCGTATGCCGCTCGGGGGAGCAGCCGATGCAGGCGAGATTGCAAGCGTAGAGGGGCTCGAGCATGAGGACGACCGGATAGCGCCGGTTTCCCTCGATCTTGTTCTTGATCTGCCACCGGACCATGTCCGTGGCGATGTGAATCGGGTAGCGCATGTGCTCGAAAGCTCCTCCCTCGGCCTCGATCCGACCTGACCTTGCGGTCAGTATCTCCGGCGCGTCAGGATTGCAAGCGAGGCAGGAGGCTTCGGAAGATCTCGTCGAGGGTCCGCGTCGCCCGGCGTCCGCCGCGGGCCAGTCGCACGAGCCCGGCGGCGGTGCGCGGCGACGTGCACGCGCGGCCCGCGAGCCGGAGCCGGTCGCGGAGTCGGCCGAGGTCGAGGCCCTCGAGGTCGGGGAGCTCGTCGTCCGCCGCGTCCGACGCCGCCCGCACCACGATCGCCGGTGCGTCGAAGCGCGCGGCCTGCTCGAGGATGGCTGCGCTCTCCATGTCCACGGCGTCCGCCCGCGTCGCGGCGGCGAGCCGGGCCTTCTCTCCCGGGGTTCGGAGCACGCGGTCGACGCTCACCAGGAGTCCCCGCCTCGAGCGCTTCTCGGGGAGCCACATCGCCGCCGCGGTGCGCAGCTCGGGGTCCACCGCGATCGGACGTCCGCCCTCGCGCGCCACCCGGTCCGGAACGATCGCATCTCCGGTCGCGACGGCGGGTGCGAGTCCGCCCGCGAGCCCGCTCGCGATGACGCAGCGAGGAGACGTCGCGGGGATCGTCTCGCCGAGGGCGGCCGCCGCCGCCGCGAGGCCCATGCCCGTC
>JAUIFY010000206.1 GCA_030430245.1 bacterium
GGAGAGCGTGCGGGTTCATCGGGGGGAGCCCCGCCTTCTCCATCGCGGCGTTGACGATGCGGCCGACACTCCGGACGGACAGTCGGGTGCCGCGGGGGTTGCGGAAGATCGGGCGTCCCGCGCCTCGGCCACCGTCCTTCGTCGCGCCGGCCGTGGCTTGGACGGCCGCGACGGCCCGGAGGGCATCGCGGCAGGCGCGGCTGAGCGGCACCACGCGGTCTTTGTTTCCCTTGCCCGCCCGGACGTGGACCCGCAGTTCGTCGAGCGACACGTCGTTCCAGTCGAGGCCCACGGCCTCACTCGCGCGGAGCCCGCTGCCGTACAGCAGCTCGAGGAGCGCGAGGTCGCGGGCGGCGGCCTCGTCCTCGACCGGAGCGTCGTCGAGCACGGTGCGGAGGTCGGACTCGGAGAGGTAGCGCGGGAGCGTGCGCGGGAACTTGGGAGCGCCCAGGCCCGACGCCGGGTTGCCCTCCGCGTGCCCCGTCCGGCGGAGGTAGGAGAAGAAGCTCCGCACGACGCTGACCGTGCGACCGAGGGAGCGCCGACCGACCTGCTCGCTGCGATCGGCCAGAAAGCGGCGGAGGTCGTCGGTGGTGACGGCGGGCCAGTCGACCCGGGCCTCCGGCGTTTCGCCGCGAAGAGAGGCGGCGAGCCGCTCGAGCTCTCGGCGGTAGGCGCGTACCGTGTGCGGCGACGAGTTCCGGCCCACCTCGAGCTCGCGCAGGAACTCCTCGACCAGATCCTTCGGGGTCTTCCGCCGCTTCGTCACGTCGTCCCGCCTCGGCCGCGGCCGAGGGGGCTGCGGCCGCCCAACTGTCGTCGGGCCCCTTCCTGTGATACCCGAAGGTCCATGGTGTGGCCAACCGCGCGGCCCGTCCGGTCCGGCCGTACCTCGGGGGCGGGCGCGCATTCGCGAGCCGAGCCGCACGTCGGACGAGTCGGTCGGTGGCTTCTCGTCGGCGCGCTGCTGGTGGCGGCGGCCTGCGAGCCCGCGGATCCGGCCCGCGTCGGGGCGGAGCGGTTCATCGACCGGTACTACGTCGAGATCGACGTGCCGGCCGCGAAGGAGCACGCGGTCGGCTTCGCCACGACGAAGCTCGAACGCGAGCTCGAGCTCCTTGCGGGAATCGAAGGCCCCGAGTCGGGCGGAAAGCCCGACGTCAACTATCGCTTCCTGACCGAGCGCGCGGGTGCCGACGAGCGGCATCGCGGCTTCCTCTACGAGCTCACGATCCGCTTCGGAGGCGGTGGCGAGGTCGTGCGACGCGCACTCGTCACGGTCCGCGACACCGGAGCCGGCGACTGGCGGGTCGCCAACTTCGAGGAGCTCGATTGAACCGCGCCGTGCGCAGTGTCCTCGTGGTCGCGACGAGTCTCGTCCTGGTCGTGGCGCTGGGGTTCGCGCTGGTGGCGTGGCGCGCGCATCGGCGCCTCTCCGGTCGACCGGACGAGGTCCTCGCGGCCGCGTCGGCGTCGATCGGGTTGCCGGTGGAGGCCGACGCGGTCGGTGTGACGTGGTGGCCGCCCGGGCTGGTCGTGCACGGGCCGCGGATTCCGGACCAGTCCCCGCTGGGTCCCGGGACGCTCGCCCATGCCGACGAAGTCCGCCTCGTCGTCCGTGCGGGCTCCTTGCTCGCGGGTGACGTCGTGGTGCGACGGATCGATCTGGTCGCGCCCGTGGTGCGGGCGGTTCGCGGCGTCGACGGTGGTTGGAACCTCGGCGGTGGAGCCGCGGGCGCTCAGGGAGCCGGCCCGCGTGCGGGCGCGCGCGGCGCGTTGGGGAAAGCGGCCGCCGCCGCGACCGCGTTCGACGTGAGGGAGGTTCGTGTCTCGCGCGGCCGCGTCAGCCTGCGCGATCGTGCGGTACCGGGTGTGCCCGAGTTCGAGATGACCTCGATGGAGGCGCGACTTCGACGAAGCGCGAAGGGCACGTTCGTCACGTTCGAGGGCGACGCGCTCGGCGGCCCCTCGCGGAACCTGAGTGGCTCGCTCGAGGTCCCGGCCGACGGGCGCGATGCGGTCCTCGAGATGTCGGCCCAAGAGGTGCGTGCGAGCCGCCTCCCGGAAGTCGTGCAGGTCGCGCGGGGCGGCATGCCCTTCACCGCGGCGCTGGATGGCGTCGTCTCCGTCGACGTGGACGGGTTGCTCCCACGGGCCTGGCCCCCGGCGCCGGCGGCGCTGGAGGTGTTCGTCGACGCGCAGGATGCTTCGGTCTCTCTCGCCGGCGGCTACGTTCGAAAGCTCGTGGGTGAGCCGCTCTCGGTGGAGCTCGAGATGCGGGCGGGCACGGAGCTGCTCCAGCTGCGGCGAGCGACGTTCGGGAGCGGTGACGCCGCCGTCGACATCTCGACCCTGGTGCCCGAGGATTCGAAGGCGGAGCGGCAGCCGCCACTGAGGGTCACGAGCACCGGGCTCTCGGCAGATCTGGTCACCCGTTGGGTGCCTCTGCTGACCGCGTTCGCGCCGTCGGGCGAGGTCGTACTGGACGGCACGGTCGAGTCGGGCGATGGAGAGCCCGCCGTCCGCATGAGTCTCGTGGGAGACGCCCTCGGCGTTCGCGTCGGACGCGCACCCGCGCAGCTCGGGACGTTGACGCTTCGCTTCGAGCAGGATGCCGAGGGTCTCTTCTCGGCGGGCGTGTCGGTCGACGAGCTCACGTCGGAGGATCTCTTCGCCCATCGGCTCGCCGCGGCGCTCCATGGCGGATCGGATGGGCCACTGCTCGTTCGACTGGACGGAGAGCGGGGTGGGCGGGGCGACGCGCGGCTCGACCACCTCGCGGTCGACGTCGAGATCGCGGGCGAGCAGGCGGACGTGCGCCGGCTCGAGGTCGCCGGCCTGGGCGGAACGCTCGAGGCGCAGGGAGAGGTCGCGCGCGGGCCGGACGACGTCGTCTCGGTGCGCATCACGCCGCAGTGGGATGGGCTCGACTTCGCGGGGCTTCTTCGGCTCTTCGGGACCGACGTCGACGTGCAGGGGCTGTTCAGTGGCGATGCCGCGCTCTCGATGCGTCAGGGGGTGGAGGAGTCGTTCCTGGACACGTTGACGGGCGTCTTCGACGTCCGGCTCGCGGACGGGAGTGTCGCCGAGGTCAACCTCGCCCGGGCCACGCTGGCGAACCTCGAGGTGATCCCCGGACTGGGCGAGGCCATCGCACGCCGCGCCGAAGGAGAAGCGCCTCGGCTCGTCGAGCGCACGAGCCGGATCGACGCGTTGTCGGCCGAGGGCGCGGTGGGCGACGGGATCGTGTCGGTGGAGAATCTGCGACTCGACGCTCCCGACTACTCGCTCGACGCGTCGGGGCGGGTGGCGTTCGACGGAGACGTGCAGCTCGCTGGCGACCTCGTTCTCGGACCGGGGGCCACCCGCGCCCTGGCATCGCTCTCGTCCATCTTCCGGGCTCTCGCGACCGAGGGGGACGCCCTCCGGATTCCCGTTTCGATCGGGGGGAGCTACCCCGAGCTCACGAGCGCACCGTCCCCGGCGTTCGTGAGCAAGTCGATCGCCGGGTCGGTCGGCAAGGACGCGACCGGCGGAGCCGAAGGATTCCTGCGGCGGCTCTTCGGCGGTGGCGCCCCGTCGTCCGACGCGGCACCGAAATGACGGTCCGCGAGCGTACGCTCGTGGACATCCCGATGCCCGAGGGCTGGGAATCTCTCGACGCCGCCGGCCTGTGGGCGCGCGGGCTCGAGATTCCTCGGTCGGAGGTTGCGTATTGGAAGCACCTCTACGAGTCGTTCGAGCACGTGGCGATCGTTCGCACCGCGCGCAACGTCGAGGACGACGGGGCCATCGTCGCGATCATCGCACCGCCCGACTTCGTCGGTGAGGCACAGGCGATCCTCGACGACGTGTTGTCCTGCGGAACGCATCGGGTGGAGGACGCGCCCCTTCCGGACGAATGTCGCGAGGACTGGTTCCTCCTGGAGTGGGCCCACGCCTGAGCCCGGCCGAGCTCAGGCGTCGTCGCCGGCCTGGTCGTCGGCCTCGGCGGGAGACCGCCGGGCGAATACGAACGCGACACCGATCGACACGCCGTAGAGCAGGATCAGAGGGCCTGCGAGGAGGAGCTGGGAGGCGACGTCCGGCCCGGGCGTGAGGATCGCGGCCAGCACCACGATCACGATGATGGCGTAGCGCCACGGCTTGATGAGGGTGTTGTGGTCGATCATGCCGACGCGTGCGAAGAAGAACGCGAGAACGGGCAGCTCGAAGGTGATGCCGAAGGCCAGCAGGAGTCGGGCGCTGAACGACAGGTATTCGCTGATCCGGAGCGTCGGCTCGATCCCGATCGTCGCATACTGCTCCAGGAAGAATCGGTAGCCGACCTGAAAGACGAGCAGGTAGCAGAAGACCGCACCCGCCACGAAGAAGAAGGTGCCGAACAGGACGAACGGGATCACGTAGAACTTCTCGTGATCGTGGAGTCCGGGCGCGACGAAGCCCCACACCTGGTACAGGATCGCGGGTGCGGCGAGGAAGATGCCGGCGATGAACGCGACCTTCAGCTTGGTGAAGAACGCTTCGGCGACTCCGGTGCCGATGAGCATGACGTGCTTGCCGTCGGCCGCCAGCTCGATGGGGCGCGTGAGGATCTCGAACAGGCGGTCGCTGAACGCGTAGGACACGGCGAAGCCGACCATCACGAACAGGAACGCTTTGACGATGCGCCAGCGGAGCTCCTCGAGGTGCTCGGTGAGCGGCATCTCGACGTCGGCCATCTCGACGCAGGTCCTCTTCGCGGGTCGGGAGCGGGCGCCGGTGCGCCGCTCAGGACTCCGTCCGTGAGCCGCCGCTCTTGGCTTCGGCGTCGGCGCCGGCCGGCGTCGTCGGGGACGCAGGCGGTCGGGGTGATTCGGTCGCGGCCGCGGACGGTGCGTCGGTCGGTGCGTCCGTTGGCGCCGACGGCGCGGCGCCGGTCGACGGTACGACGTCCTTTTTCGGAGGCTCGGTCGATCCCTCGGAGCTTCGCGTGGCGGCGCGTCGCTGCTCGCGCTCCATCTCGCGGGCGAGGCGCTCGTGCTCGCGGGCTTCGCGCTCGATCAGGTCGCGAGCGCCCTGCAGCTCCTTGTTCACGTCCCCCGTGACCTTCCGGAACTCCGCGAGTCCCTTGCCGAGCGTGCGTGCGAGCTCGGGAAGACGACGGGGACCGAGCACGACGAGAGCCACGACCAGGATGACCGCGAGCTCAGGCATCCCGATGCCGAACATCGGGCCAACGCTACCCGATGCCCCGAGGCGATTCAATTTGGGCGGACGGAGTGTGCGGCGGCTCAGAGCTTCCAGTGTGGGCGCAGGATCTCCTTCAGGGGCTCGAGCGCCTCGGTGTCGACGTGCTCGGGAGCCACGTCGGCGCGGGCGGGGGCGGTCGCCATCTCGATGAGCATGGCCTCCGCCGAAGTCCGGATGGCGCTCAGGTCGTAGCCGCCTTCGAGGACCGCGGCGAGGCGGCCCTCGCAGACCTCACGGGCCACGGCGAGGAGGCGATCGGCCATCCCCACGACGCCGGGCTCCGTTACCTGCATGCCCCCGAGTGGGTCCCGATGATGGCAATCGAAGCCGGCCGAGACGAGCAAGAAGTTGGGCTCGAACTGCCGGAGGATCGGACAGAGCACCTGGTCGAATGCGAGAAGGTAGCCGGCGTCGCCGACGCCGGCCGACAGGGGCACGTTCACGGTGAACCCGGTTCCCGCGTCGCGGCCCAGATCTCCCGCCGCTCCGGTGCCCGGGTAGTATGGATATTGGTGGAGCGAGGCGTAGAGCACGTTGGGGTCGTCGTAGAAGATCGCCTCGGTCCCGTTCCCGTGGTGCAGGTCGAAGTCGACGATGGCGACGCGTTCGAATCCGCGCGCTCGGAGATGCTTCGCCGCCACGGCCACGTTGTTGAACAAGCAGAAGCCCATCGACTGCATGTCCGTCGCGTGGTGCCCTGGGGGGCGCACGAACGCGAACGCGTTGTCCGCCGCGCCGTCGGCCACGGCGTCGACGGTCTCGATCAAGCCGCCGGCCGCCAGGAGAGCGATCTCGAACGACCGCGCGGATGTCGCCGTGTCGGCGTCGATGCTCGAGTGGTCGATGCCGTCGGTTTGGCGAATGCGCTCGAAGAGGTCCTCGCTGTGCGCGGTCTGGATCTCGTCTGGGGTCGCCAGTCGCGGCTCGATACGGTCGAGCGGCGGCCCCTGCCACGAGAGGAGGAGATCCTCGAGCACCGCGATTCGGTCGGGGCGCTCGGGGTGGCCGCGTCCGGGGTCGTGTTCTTGGAAGCGGGGGTCGATCAGGATGCTCGTCTTGGGGCTCACATCGCACCTCGGCGGGGTGGGGCGCTCGGTTCCGCGGCCCGCGTCGGGTCATACGACGGGGACGTTCCCCAACGGCCCGTGTCGAGAGATCGTCCCCACTGCGGATTCGGCGGGGGCGGCTGGGGAGGAGGCTCCGCCGCACGCGCCCAGCCGGGCAGGTTCTCACCGTCGTCGCCCCAGCGGCGGCGATAGGGGTCCGAGGCGGGGCGATCTCCCCAGCGCCGACGTCCGGGGTCGGCGGCCACCCGATCGCCCCAGCGACGGGGCTCATCGGGGGCCCGTGCGGCGCGGCGGCGCTCGAGAGCCTCGGCGTTCCGAGGATTGCCCGCGTTGCCGAAGTACAGGGGCGGCTCTCGCTCCGAGCCGGGGGCTCCGTACGGGTCGCGGGCGGCGAGGGTGTTCGGGTCGGGTGGCGGAGCGGGCTCGGTCCCGCGCCGGTAGGCTTCGATCATGCTGTCGCTCGTCCCCGGGACCGCGCGTTCGCCGGACTTCGGGTCGACGCTCACGAGCACGATGTCGGGTGGAACCGGGAAGTCGCGGACCGGCTCGTCTCGGAGGGCGGCCTCCATGAACGACTTCCAGATCGGTGCTGCCGAGCGACCTCCGGTCTCCTTGCGCCCGAGCGTGCGATCGCTGTCGTAGCCGACCCAGACGCCGGCGAGGAGCCCGGGGGTGTATCCCATGAACCACGCGTCGCGAAGATCGTTCGTCGTTCCGGTCTTGCCGGCGACGGCGCGCTCGAGGCGCGCGCGACGACCGGTCCCGTGCTCGACCACGCTGCGCATCAGATTCACGGTGATGTAGGCGGTCTCCGGGGCGATCTCCGGTGTGGCGCGGACCGGCGTCTTCTCGAGGAGTCGCCCTTCGCGGTCGGTGATGTGCGTGATGAAGCGCGGCTCGACCCGCGTGCCGAGGTTCGCGAACACGCCGTACGCCTCGACGAGCTCGAGGAGCGTCACCTCCGACGTTCCGAGTGCGATCGAGAGGTTCCTCGGAAGCTCCCGGTCGATGCCGAAGTGGGGAAGGTAGTCGAGGAGATAGTTGAGGCCCATGGCCTTCGTGAGCTTGACCGTCACCACGTTTCGGGACTGCGTCAGGGCTTCGCGGAGAGTCGTGGGTCCGTAGAAGCGCTTCGAGAAGTTCTTCGGGGACCAGGTCTGTCCCGGCCCGATGCGGTAGCTGACGGGCGTGTCCTGGATCACCGTGGTGGGGGTGAAACCCCGGTCCATCGCGGCGGTGAAGATGAGGGGCTTGAACGCGGAGCCCGGCTGGCGGAGCGCCTGGGTCGCGCGGTTGAACTCGCTCTCCTCGTAGTCGACGCCGCCAACGAGCGCGACGACGTCTCCGCTCTCGGGACGCATCGCGACGAGGGCGCCCTGCGTGCCGTTGTCGCGTGCGAGTGCGAGGCGACGGCCTCCGTCGACCTCCGTGACCACCGCCTGGAGAAGGTCGCCGGCCTCGGGTTGGTACTTGCCGCGGGCCGCCCAGCGGAAGCCCGCCTTGCCGATGTGCGCGAGCCCCCCGGCCCAGAGGACGTGCACGCCTCCGGCGGGCCGCCGCACGCGGCCGTCCGGACCGGGAACGACGATCACGTCGAGGGTCGAGCCGATTTCGGGCAGCTCTTCGGTGGCGGCCGCGGACGCAGCCTCGAGCATGGGTCGCCATTGCTCCGCGGGAACGGTCCGGCGCGGACCGCGGAAGCCCTGCCGATCGTCGATCTCCGCGATGCCCTCGCGGATGGCGCGCTCGGCTTCGGCCTGCGCGCGCGGATCGAGCGTCGTGTAGACGTCGAGTCCCATCTTGTACGCGGCGGTGCCGCCGTAGCGCTTCACCAGGTAGCGCCGTACGTGCTCGACGAAGTAGGGCGCAGGTCCCTGGACCCGCTCTCGCGTGCTCTCCGCCAGGACGATCTCCTGCTCCTCTGCCGCGCGCGCCTCGTCGTGCGTGATGAAGCCGGCCTTCACCATCTGGCGAAGCACGTAGCGCTGCCGGCTCTTGGCGCGGTCCATGCGTCGGCGAGGCGAGTATCGACTCGGGGCCTGCGGGAGGCCGGCGAGGAGGGCGGCTTCGCCGAGCGTCAGGTCCGACACGTTCTTGCCGAAGTAGTCGCGGGCCGCCGCCTGGACGCCGTACGAGCCGCTGCCGAGGTAGATCTGATTCAGATAGAGGTAGAGGATCTCGTCCTTGGTGAGGGCGCTCTCCAGCTGCAGGGCGAGAAAGACCTCTTTCAGCTTTCGCTCGTAGCTCCGCTCCGGCGACAGCAGCAGGGCCTTCACCACCTGCTGGGTGATCGTGCTCCCGCCCTGGCGCGTGGCGCCGGCTCGGTAGTTCTCGAGCGCCGCGCGGCCGATGCTCACCAGGTCCACGCCGCCGTGATCGTAGAACGTGGCATCCTCGGCAGCGACGAAGGCCAGCTGGACGACGCGGGGGATCTTGTAGATCGGTTCGAGGTAGCGCTTCTCGACGAAGAACTCGGCGAGCACCGAGCCGTCCGCCGCCAGCACCCGGGTCGTGACCGGAGGCTTGTAGTCGAGCAGCTTCTCGACCGACGGCAGGCTCTCGGTGAACTGGTGGTAGAGCAGGGCGGCACCGCCGGTGCCCAGCACCACCAGGAGCAGAGCGATCCCCGCGACGAACGACTTGAACGGTCGCCTCGGTGCCTTTCGACTCCTGCGCCTGCGCTTCGGAGACTTGCGCTTCGCCACCGTCCCTCGCCTCGCCACCCTCGAAAAACCTACACGATCCCGGCACATTCGGCCACCGCTCCGGGAGTCCGCGGACCTGGGCGAGTGGACATGACTCTTGCCGGACGTGATACTGTCCGGCCATGGCAGGTCCGGTGAGCTCTCGAGGCGACGGGCCGTCCGCCCCCCCGGCGGGCGATCGGTCGTCTCACGGCCTGCGCCTTCTCGAGAAGGTCAGCGCGCTCATCGGGCAATCCGAGAACCTGCAGGAGACGCTCGACAGTGTGGTCCGGGTCGTCGCGGAGCGCATGCGGACCGAGGCGTGCTCGCTCTACCTGCTCGACGAGGACACCGAGCACCTCACGCTCTGGGCGACGACTGGCCTCGATCGGAGCGCCGTGGGCCGCGTCCGGATGCGGACGAGCGAGGGGCTCTCGGGGCTGGTCATCGAGACGATGGAGCCCGTGAGCGTGCCGGACGCGCCCGTTCACCCGCGCTTCAAGTTCTTCCCGGAGACGCGCGAGGAGCGCTACCACTCGTATCTCGGTGTGCCGGTGTTCGAGAAGCGGGCCCCGCTGGGTGTGCTCGTCGTGCAGACGCTCCGCCGGCGCCAATTCACCTCCGAAGAGCTGAGTCTCCTGAAGACCATCGCGGCTCAGATCGCCGCCGTGCTCGTCCAGGCTCGACTGCTCGAAAACCTCAAGATGAAGGAGCAGGAGCAGGCGGACTTCCGGCGCCGCACGCTCGAGACCCTTCGCCGGCTCCAGGCCTTCGAGCGCCAGGCGACGGCCCGTGGGGCGCAGCCGTCTGCCGATCGCGACCCGGGCGAGCGGCTGCGCGGCATCGCCGCCTCTCCCGGCTTCGGCATCGGTCGCGTGCACATCCTGCGCGCGCCCGTCGACTTCGCGGAGATCGAGGACCTTCCGTCGAAGGACTCCGCGGCCGAGCTCGCCCGGTACGAGCATGCGCTCGAGACCGCGGCGCGCGACCTCGACAAGCAGCGCGCGAAGATGGAGGAGGTGCTGCCCGAGGCGACCGGGAAGATCTTCGACGCGTATCTGATGATGCTGCGCGACGAGACGGTCTCCGATCGGATTCGCGCGTTGATCGATCAGGGCGCGGTGGCCGAGTTCGCGGTGCGCTCCGTCGTCGAGGAGTACCTGAGCGCCTTCGACAAGGTGGAGGACCCGTACCTTCAGGAGCGAGCCCTCGACATCAAGGACATCGGGCAACGACTGCTGCGCATCCTGCTCGGACTGTCGGAGGAGGCGCCATCTCCGGAGGACGGGAGTGTTCTGGTGGCGCAGGAGCTCACCCTCACCGATCTCTCGGAGATCGATCCGGCGCACCTCCGGGGCATCGCGCTCGAGACGGGCGGCGCGACGTCGCATGCGACCATTCTCGCGAAGTCCTTCGAGATCCCGACCGTCGTCGGCATCGAGCACCTGCTCGAGCAGGTCACCGAGCGCGACGAGATGATCGTCGACGGCAACGCGGGTGTCGTGTATCGAAGTCCCGGTCCCGAGGTGGTTCGGGAATACCGGCGCATGGAGCGCGACTACCGGGCGTTCAACGAACGGCTCGAGAGCCTCCACGATCTACCGGCCGAGACCACGGATGGGCGACGCGTGTTGCTGTGCGCGAACGTCGGCCTGGTGGGCGACGTGATCCTCGCGGGGCGTCACGGTGCGGAGGGCGTCGGGCTCTATCGAACGGAGTTTCCGTTCATCTCGTTCCGGGAGTTCCCGAGCGAGCACGAGCAGCTCGAAATCTACCGCAAGGTCATTCGGGGGATGGACGGCAAGCTCGTCACGGTCCGCACGCTCGACATCGGTGCCGACAAGTATCCTCAGTATCTCCACATCCCGCAGGAGGAGAATCCCTTCCTGGGTTGGCGTTCGATCCGTGTGTCGCTGGAGATGCCCGAGTTCTTCGACCTCCAGGTCCGTGCGATCCTCCAGGCCGCGACGGAGGGGCCGACGCGGCTCCTCCTGCCGATGATCTCCTCTCTCGAGGAGGTTCACCAGGTGCGGGAGATGATCGCCGACACCGCGGAGGACCTCGAACGCGAGGGGATCCCGCACGCGAAGGATCTACCGCTCGGCGTGATGATCGAGGTTCCGTCGGCCGTCTATCTCGTGCCGCAGCTGGCGGAGGAGTGCGACTTCCTCTCGATCGGCACGAACGACCTGATCCAGTATCTTCTGGCCGTCGACCGCAACAATCGGAAGGTCGCTCCGCTGTACCAGCCGCTTCATCCCGCCGTGCTCGGCACGATCGCGTTCTGCGTGCGCGCCGCCAAGAAGGCCGGCAAGCCCATCTCGATGTGCGGAGAGATGGCGGCCGACCCGATGGCGACCATGGCGCTGCTCGGTATGGGGCTCGACGAGCTGAGCATGGAGCCGTTCTTCATTCCGGTCATCAAGCAACTCGTTCGGTCGGTGACCTACGAGTCGGCGCGCGAGCTCGCGGACGAGGTCCTGCGTCTGACGACGGTCCGCGAGATCAAGAGCACGGTGTTCGACGCGATGCGCTCGCAGGGCGTCATCGAGCTTCTGGACATGTATCAGTAGCGCGCTCGCGGCCTACGCGGCGGACGAGCGCTGGAGGATCGCGACCGAGGCGTTCGCACCGCGCCCGACGGTGTGGCCCAGGGCCGTGCGCGCATTCTCG
Source organism: bacterium (assembly GCA_030430245.1). Classification (GTDB taxonomy): domain Bacteria; phylum Desulfobacterota; class Binatia; order UBA12015; family UBA12015; genus VGTG01. The sequence goes on from JAUIFY010000206.1 coordinate 11,657, forward strand.
ACCTGGCGCCGTTCGGCTCCGCCGCGGAGCTGCCACGTGAGCTCCACGATCTGCCCGAGGGCGGATGCGCCGAGGGGTTCGCCCTTGGAGAGCAGGCCGCCGCTGGGGTTCACCGGAAGCCGTCCGCCGCGCTCGCCCACGCCGTCCTCGACGAACGCGGCGCCGTCTCCCCGGCGGCACAGTCCCAGCTCCTCGATCGAGAGGATCTCCCGGCCGGAGTCCGTGTCCTGCACCTCGACGACGTCCAGGTCCTCGGGCCCCAGTCCCGCGGCGGCAAAGGCCTCTCCGGCGGCCATCTCGGTCGGGCTCGGAGGGTCGTCGGCGACGCGGCCGGACATCGGCGTGTGCTCGCCCAAGGCGCTCCCCGCCAGATGCGAACGAACGACCGACGCGAGCACGCGGATCGGCGGTCCGACCGGAGCCGGGGTGGCTCCGAGAACGACGCACGCGGCGCCCTCGTTCGGAGAGCAGAGCATGAACAGGGTCAACGGATCGCACACCATCTTCGATTCGAGGACCTGCTCGAGCGTGAACGGCTTGCGGTACATCGCGTAGGGATTGTCGACGCCGTTCGCGTGGTTCTTCACCGAGACGCGGGCGAGCTGCTCGCGCGTGACGCCGCCCTCCTGCATCAGACGACGGGCGCGTAGCGCGAAGTATGCGGGCGCGGGCGTGAGTCCGGCCTTCTCGCACCACGGGGCAAAGAAGCTGGATCGGATGATGCCACGGGGCATCTTCTCCATTCCGAAGACGAGCACCGTGTCGCACTGGCCCGAAGCCACCTGTGAGACGCCGAGCGAGAGTGCGGCGCCGCCGCTGGCGCAACCCGCTTCGACGTTCACGATTGGAACGCCGGACAGCCCGAGCGAGGTGAGCACCTTGTGCCCCGCGGCGACGCCCGTGTAGACCGTTCCGCAGAAGGCG
>JAUIFY010000207.1 GCA_030430245.1 bacterium
GGTCTCGAGCTCGAGTACGTGCTCACCCAAGGAACCGAGCGACCCGACGCGATCATCGAGCGCCTTCGCCCGCGGCTCGAAGGAGGCTTCCTGGTCGTCCGCGGCGACGTCCTCCTGTCTCCGTGCCTGCCTGCGTTTCTGGACCGTGCGCAGGGGCTTCCGGGCCCGACCGTCGCCGCGACCCTCAACGGTGCTCCCACCGGGGTGCGCCTGGTGCGCGCCGAGGCGACGGGTCCGCTGGATCTCCCCTACGAGCCCGAATCCACGGCGACGTGGAAGGAGGACGCGCCCACCGTCGAGCTCTTCGACGCGCAATTCTCCCGAATCGAGTCCCTCGCCGCCTTCCACCGCGCGAACCTCGACGCCGCGGCGGGGAGATACGGCGCACTCATCCTCCCGGGCAAGACGATCAAGCCCGGAATCATCGCGGGACGCCAGAGCCGGCTTCCGCTCGAATGCGTTCGGGCCGGGCCCGTATTCGTCGGCAGCCGATGTGACGTCAAGGCGGGTGCCGAGCTCCACGGCGACGTCGTCCTCTCCGACGACGTCGTCGTCGACCGCGACGCCACCCTTCGCTCGGCGGTCGTGCTTCCGAACACCTACGTCGGCGAGATGGTCGACGTCTCCGATGCCATCGTCTGGAGCAACGACCTCGTCCACATCGAGAGCGGGGCCGTCGCCCGGGTGACCGACGAGTTCCTCCTGGCCGACCTCGGATCGGGAGATCTCACCGAGCACGTCGCGGACGTCGTCCACCGCGCCATCGGGCTCGTCCTGCTGGTGGTCTCGCTCCCCCTGTGGCCGATCCTGGCCATCGCCTCGTTGCTCGCCGATCTCACCTCCCCCCTCCATACGATCGAGCTTCTCGGGAACCGGACGACCGTGGGCCCGGAGGGCAGGCGGATCCGCCGGACCTTCTCCGCAACCGAGGCCGCGACGCGGATCCCGATCCTTCGCCATCTTCCGCTCCTCATGGCGGTCGTACGCGGGGACCTTCGGCTGGTCGGCGTCACTCCCCTCACACCGCCGGAGGCCGCGCGTCGAACCGAGGAATGGGAGCGACTTCGTGACCGGGCGCCGGCGGGCCTCATCGGCCCGGCCCAGCTGAACCTTCCCGACGATGCTCCGGACGAGGAGCGCTGGGTCCTCGAGGCGTACTACGCCCGGACCCGGACCTCCGTGAGCGACGTCGCGTGGCTCGCCCGCGGCCTGGGCGCCCTCTTCACCCCCCGCGCGTGGGGCCCCGGCCTGCGGCCGCGGACGTCCTGAAGGAAGAGTTGATCCGATGCCCGATGGAATCGAGCTCACCTCCGGCTTCTCGCGTGCCGACCTCCACGTCCATACGACGTACAGCGACGGCACGACCGCACCCGAGGACGTGCTGAACTACTACGCCCTGCACTCCGCGGTGAACGTCTTCGCGATCACCGATCACGACACGATCGATGGGGCACGGCACACCAAGGAGTTTGCGGAAAAGCACCCGGATCTCTTCGGGCATCTCGACGTGATCATCGGCGAGGAGATCTCCACCCGCGACGGCCACGTCATCGGCCTCTTCTTGCAGGATTGGATCTCTCCGGGCCTGAGCGCCGCCGAGACCGTGGACGCCATCCATGCCCAGGGTGGGCTCGCGGTCGCCGCGCATCCGTACACGAGCTGGATGAAGTTCGCGGGGCTCGTCGGGGTCGGCGATCTCATCAAATCCGTTCCGTTCGACGCCGTCGAGACCCGCAACTCCAACTTCACCGAGGTCTTCGCGAACCGCAAAGCCGACCGGAACGCGGGGGACCTGGCTCGCGTCGGCAACTCGGACGGCCACTTCCTCGACGCGATCGGCCGCTGCTTCACCGAGTTCCCCGGCCAGACCGCGGCCGAGCTTCGGACGGCGATCGAAGAGCGCACGACCAAGGCCGGAGGCGGCTGCTACGGCCTTCCGACGCTCGCTCGATTCGCCGTCGATCGACTCCTGAAGGGTGAATGGGTCATCCCGCGTCGCCACCGCGTACGCCGCGAGTCGCGCGCCGGAGAGCTCGAGATTCGCATCCACGAGGACTCGTCCCTCTCCGCGGCCGTGCTCTGCCCGGTGGGGCGCATCGACGCCGCCTCGATGCCCGAGATGAAGGAGACCGTCACGCTTCTCGCCGCGGCAAGGGTCAACGTCATCCTCGACCTCTCGGAGGTGTACTTCCTCGGATCTCCCGGCGTGACGGCACTCGTCGCGGGGCTCAAAGCGGCGCGAGAGAGCGGGGTCGGTTTCTGTCTCGCGCGCCTGTCGACTCCCTGCATCCAAACCCTGTCGGGCGCACGACTGCTCTCCGTGTTTCCCCGCGCGCGCGACGTCGACGAGGCCCGAAAGCTCGTCGGCACCGACGCGATCGCGTTCGCCCAGGCGTGAACGAGCCCGCTCAGCCCAGCCAGGTCCGCGCGTTCCGGAACAGCTTCATCCAGGGGCCGTCCTCGCCCCAACCCGCCGGGTGCCAGGAGTGTTGGACCGTGCGGAAGACGCGCTCGGGATGGGGCATCATGATCGTCACCCGACCCTCTCGCGTCGTGAGGGCGGTGATTCCGTCGGCGGATCCGTTGGGATTGGCCGGATAGCTACGGGCGACCTCTCCATCGTTGCCGACGAAGCGCGCGGCGACCAGTCCCGCGGACTCCACCTCGACCTGTGCCGCGATGGACGCGAACTCCGCCCGCCCTTCGCCGTGCGCGACCGCGATCGGCAGTCGCGCCCCCGCCATGCCGCGCAACAAGATCGACGGGCTCTCTTCGATCCGCACCAGCGACAGACGCCCTTCGAACTGCTCCGATCGATTGCGAACGAATCGCGGCCAACCCGCCGCGCCCGGAATCAGGTCGCGGAGAGCCGAGAGCATCTGACATCCGTTGCAGACTCCGAGCCCGAAGGTGTCCTCGCGCTCGAAGAACGCCTGGAACTGGTCCCGCAGCTCGGGTCGGAAGAGAATGGACTTCGCCCACCCCTCGCCCGCACCGAGAACGTCTCCGAAGGAGAATCCTCCGCACGCGACCAGGCCGCGGTAGTCCGCCAACGACACGCGTCCGGCGACGAGGTCACTCATGTGGACGTCCACGGCCGCGAACCCGGCCCGGTCGAACGCCGCGGCCATCTCGACCTGCCCGTTCACGCCCTGCTCGCGAAGGATGGCGACCCTGGGTCGAACCCCGGCCGAGACTGCGGGGACGTCGCTCGGGTCGAACGAGAGGTGCACGTTCAAGCCGGGGTCGTCGGTCGCGAGACGCGCGGCGTGCTCCTCTTCCGCGCACGCGGGATCGTCGCGAAGCGACTGCATGCGCCGTGTCGTTTCCGACCACGCATCCCGAAGGTCCGTCCGGAGCTCGTCGAGCACGCTGGCCGCACCTGCAGTGACGACGACGCGATCGTCGGCGCGCAGCGTCCCGATCCGGCGGCAGAGGCCCTCGAGGCCACCCGCCTCGAACGTGGAGACGACCCGCGACAGGGCCTCGCGTCTCACCTGCACGACGGCGCCGAGCTCTTCTGCGAACAACGCGGCCACCGGGTCGTCGCCCGGACCGGCCAGATCGACCTCGAGGCCGGTCCTCCCCGCGAACGCCATCTCCGCGAGCGTGACGAGCAGACCGCCATCCGAGCGATCGTGGTACGCCAGCACCTCTCCCGAGGCGACCAGACCGAGCACCACGTCCGCGAACGCCTTCAGACGCCATGGGTCGTCGACGTCGGCCGGCTCGGATCCGACCGTCCCGAAGACCTGTGCGAGCGCGGATCCTCCGAGCCGATTCCGGCCCGCTCCGAGATCGATCAGAAGAAGATCGGTCTCGCCCGCATCCGTCCGGAGCTCCGGTGTCACCGCCCGCCGAACGTCGGGAACACGCGCGAACGCCGAGACGATCAGCGAGAGGGGCGCGGTCACGCTCTTCTCCCGGCCCCCATCGCGCCACACCGTGCGCATGGACATCGAGTCCTTGCCCACCGGAATCGCGATGCCGAGCTGCGGACAGAGATCGAGCCCCACGGTCTTCACAGCGTCGTACAGGCCGGCGTCCTCGCCCGGGTGGCCGGCGGGCGCCATCCAGTTCGCCGATAGCTTCACGTCGCAGAGAGTCTCGATCGCCGCAGAGAGGATGTTGGTCACGGCCTCGGCGACGGCCATCCGCGCCGAGGCGGCGGGATCGAGCAGGGCGATCGGCGTTCGCTCGCCGATCGCCATGGCCTCGCCCCGATAGCCGTCGAAGTCGCTCACGGTCACCGCCGAATCGGCGACCGGAACCTGCCACGGCCCGACCATCGGGTCCCGCGCGATCTGGCCGGACACGGTGCGATCGCCGATGGTCACGAGAAAGGTCTTGTCGCCGACGGTCGGCAAGCGAAGGACCCGGTAAGCCGCCTCGCGCACGTCCAGGCCGACGGTCGTGAAGCGTGCCGGCTCGAACGGAAGGTGCCGCGCCTCGCGCTGCATCTTGGGCGGCTTGCCGAGAATGACGGAGAGCGGAAGGTCGATCGGTGCGTTGTCGAACTGCCGGTCGGTGACACGGAGAAGGTCGGCCGCGACGGCCTCGCCCAGGACCGCGAACGGAGCCCGCTCGCGGCGACAGAGTCGGACGAAGGTCTCGTACCGGTCCTTGGAGAGCGCGACCACGTAGCGCTCCTGCGCCTCGTTGCACCAGATCTCGAGCGGCGACATACCCGGCTCGTCGTTCGGGATGTCACGAAGCTCGAACATGCCGCCCCGATCGCTGCCATGGACGAGCTCGGGAAGCGCGTTGGACAAGCCTCCCGCGCCGACGTCGTGAACCGCCAGGATCGGGTTCGCATCGCCGAGGGCCCAACAACGATCGATCACCTCCTGACACCGGCGCTCCATCTCCGCGTTCTCACGCTGCACCGAGGCGAAGTCGAGATCCTGGTGGCTCGCCCCCGACGCCATCGAGGAAGCCGCCCCCCCGCCGAGTCCGATGCGGAGCGCGGGACCGCCCAGCACGACCAGCGGCGAGCCGGCGGGGATGTCCCGCTTGTGGACGTGGTCCTCGCGAATGTTGCCGACGCCGCCGGCGAGCATGATCGGCTTGTGGTAGCCACGGACCTCTTCCCCGTTGGGCCCGGGAACACGCTCCTCGAACGTGCGAAAGTAGCCGCAGACGTTGGGCCGGCCGAATTCGTTGTTGAACGCGGCTCCCCCGATGGGCCCTTCGAGCATGATGTCGAGCGCCGACGCGATGCGCTCGGGACGTCCGAAGTCGCGCTCCCATGGCTGCTCGGCCCCCGGGATGCGGAGGTTCGAGACGGAGAATCCGGTCAGCCCGGCCTTCGGCTTCGCGCCACGCCCGGTGGCGCCCTCGTCGCGGATCTCACCGCCCGAGCCCGTCGCCGCACCCGGAAAGGGCGAGATCGCGGTCGGATGGTTGTGCGTCTCGACCTTCATCAGGAAGTGCACGGGCTCTTCGACCGCACGGTATTCCCCCGTCTCCGGGTCCGGGAAGAAGCGCCGCGCCGGACCGCCCTCCGCCACCGACGCGTTGTCGACGTACGCCGACAAGACACCAGCCGGCGAGCACTCCGTCGTGTTGCGGATCATCGCGAACAGCGAGCCCTCTTCGACCTTTCCGTCGATCACCCAGCTGGCGTTGAAGATCTTGTGGCGGCAGTGCTCCGAGTTCGCCTGGGCGAACATCATGAGCTCCACGTCGGATGGATCTCGACCGAGGGCGCGGAAGCTCCGCTCGAGATAGTCGATCTCGTCTTCCGCGAGCGCGAGGCCGAGATCGGCGTTCGCGCGCACCAGCGCATCGCGCCCTTCGTGGAGCAGCGCAACCCGCTCGAAGGTCGTCGGGTCGGCCGCGACGAAGAGCCGTGCCGCCTCGTCGTGCGATCGGAGGACCGATTGAGTCATCCGATCGTGGACGTGAGGCGCGACCGAGTCGAGGAGCGCGGCGACCGACCCACCGCCGACCAGCCGATATGCGATGCCGCGCTCGAGCCGCCGGACCTTCGCCAGACCGCAAGATCGCGCGATGTCGGTGGCCTTCGAGGACCAGGGCGAGATCGTGCCGATCCGCGGAACGACGACGAGCAGCCCTCCACTCTCCTCCGCGCGACGCGCCTCGGAGGGAGTCGGTCCGTAGCGGAGGAGGCTGTCGACGACCATGCGCTCCGAGGCGTCGAGGTCGGCCTCCAGGTCGACGAAGTGGACGAAATCGGCGCGGAGATCCTCCAGGTCGGGAACGTCCCCCCGAACGCGGGCGAGGATCCGCTCCCGTCTCGACTCGGAAAGGGCTGGACCGCCGCGCAGGACGAGCATCGAGAACCTTCTCCTACTGGATCGGAGGCGCGCCCGCGAGCCTGTCGCCCCACGAGCCCACGTCCGTGCAACGTACTCATTGACGGTGCCGCAACCGCGGAGGGATACTCACCGTCGGACGGGGCTCATTCTCGGCCCCATCGGTCGGAAGAGTCCCCGTGCGTGCCCTGGCGATCACAGGCAGCCACGTTCAGGCACGGGGCGCCGGATGCACACCGACTCACGTGGGACGTCACCAGGTTCCGGGGGGCTACCTGCCGATCAGGTCTGTGGCAACGCCGGCAAGCCCTGCTGGACCGACAACGGCAAGAAGATCAAGTTCAAGGACGCCAACAAGACGCCCGAGGGGGTGTCCCAACTCCTTCTGCAGCCCCACGAGACGAAGCCCCAGATCAAAGCGAAGCTTCAGGGGGTCGACCTCGGCTGGCGGGTCACGTCGGCGCTACCGCCGATGCTACCCGTGCCCGTACAGCTGCAGGCGGAGACGGGTCCGTGTTCCCAAGCGAGCTTCTCCGCCGTGATCGAGAACGACGGCCGCCCGTTCAAATCCATCGCGATTCCCTGAGCGGCCGGTCGACTCAGATCACGCCTTCCGCCGCCAGTGCGGCACGCTCGTCGCGCCCGAGTCCCAACCAATCCCCGTAGACCGCGTCGTTGTCCGCACCCAGCGAGCGTCCGAGGTGCCGGACCCGGCCCGGCGCCTCCGTGCGGCGGGGGAGAGGCGTCACCATCGTGACCGTGCCGGCCTCGGGATCCTCGATGCGCGTGAAGCTCCCTCGCGCGGTGAAGTGCGGATTCTCGATCGTCGCGAGTGGTCCTTCGACCGCGCACAGGGACACACCCGCGTCCGTGAAGGCCTCCACCACGGCCGCGCACGGTCGAGCGCCGATCCACTCCGCAAGGATCTCGTCGAGCGCCACTGCGTTCGCCACCCGCGCCGCGTTCGTCGAGAACCGCGGATCACTCACCAGCTCCGGCCGGCCGAGAACCCCGAACGTACGCCGCACCAGCTCGTCGGTGCCCGCGGTCAACGCCACCCACCTCCCGTCGCCGGTCGCGTAGGTGTTCCGCGGCGCCATCTGCGGGAGGCGATTCCCGTGACGTCCGGACTCCACCCCGCGGCGACTCGCGGCCGCGATGCGCCCCGAGAGGAGACTCGAGATCGGCTCGTACATCGCGACGTCGAGATCCTCGCCCTCCGAGGACGTGCTCCGCGCATGAAGGCCGACGAGCGCCGCGATGATGCCCTGGAGAACGCCGAGCGTGTCCCCGAGACCGACCGGCGAGAGGCCGGGCGGGCCGTCGGGCGCGCCGGTGAGGGCCGCCAGCCCCGCCGCCGCCTCGGCGAGCGTACCCGATCCGGGACGGTCGGCCCACGGGCCGTCGGTCCCGTAGGCGGTGAGGTTCACGCTCACCAGCTGCGGAAAGCGCTCCCGAAGGAGCGCCGGCTCCAGCCCGAACCGCGCGAGACGCGCGGCCGGGTGTGCGCTCACGAGGACGTCGGCACGCGAGAGCATCCGCTCGAGGAGGGCGCGCCCGGCCGGCTTCCGCAGATCGAGCGTCACGCACTCTTTATTGCGATTGACGAGCTTCCACTGGAGCGCGATCCCGTCGGGCTCGACGATGCGCCGCAGCGGGTCCCCACCCGGAGGTTCGACCTTGATCACCCGCGCACCGAAGTCTCCGAAGAACGCCGCGATCTGCGGAGCCGCCGCGAGAGTCGAGACGTCGACGACCGTGAGCTCGGTGAACGGCATGCGGGCCTCCTCCTGTCCCGGTTCGGAGATTCACCCGCACGATTCGCGAGCGATCGGCGGTCCTGGCAAGCGGGAGACGGCGCCGCCAACGCCGCGAGGGGTGTCGATCTCCATTCAGACTTCCACGCGAGCCGCGATCTCTCGCGCTCGCTCCAGGTCTTCCGGGAAGTCGATCTCGGTCCACGACAGATCGTCGACCAGCTCGAAGCCGACCTCGACCTCCGAGAGAAACTTCGGATAAACCTCTTCGTGCTCCAGATCGACGTCGCCGGCTTCGACACGTTCCGCCAACAGCTCGCGCAGGCGTGGCGCCGCTTCGGCCGCCACCTTCAGGAAGCCGACCGACTCTCCCAATCGATCGTACGAGCCGCGCGGCAGCCTCGCGATGTCGCGGACGCGCTCCCCCTGCACCATCAGCATCTGCTCCTCGCCGGTTGCTTCGGAGCGTGGATCGAGGAGAAAGCAGCTCGCGTGGCGCGAGGATACGAGGCGACCGATCATTTCGTCCGGCCCGAACACGTCGGCGTCCATCACGAGGACGGAGCGGTCGAGGTAGCCGCGCGCCGTGAACAGCGACAGGATCGCCCCGCGCGTGAAGTCCGGGTTGTGCAGGATCGTCACGTCGGCATCCCTCTCGAACAGCGCCTCGACGTGGTGCCCCCCGAAGCCGACGACGACGACGATCTCTTCGATGCCGGCCCCGCGAAGCTGCCGGATGAGCCGGCCGAGCAGCGTTTCGCCGGCCACCTCGAGAAGTGCCTTCGGTCGATCAGCCAGAGCCGAGCCGAACCGGCGCCCGACTCCGGCCGCGAGGATGATCGCCGTCGGTTTCACGGAAGCGCCCTCTCGAGGCATTCGAGGAATCGGTCGAAGTCCGCCGACCCGAGCGCCCCCATGTTCGCGACGCGGAACGCCGTCGAGCCGAGCTGGCCCTGTCCTTCGTAGATGACGAATCCATCGCGCTTCAGCGCGTCATGGAGCGACGAGTACGTCGTGCCGGCCGGGAGCCGAAGCGTCGTGATCGAGTTCGAGCGCCGTTCCTCGGGCAGAAGAATCTCGAGACCGAGACGCTCGAACCCCGTACGGAGCTGGCGGGCCGCACGCGCGTAACGTTCGACCCGACCGGCGACGGTCTCCTCGAGCAGCTCGTCCAGCGCTTCGTCGAGCGCGTAGAACACCTGGACCGCAGCGGTGAAGGGAACCGTATGCTTCTCGTGCGCCGCATGATGCCGCGGGAGGTGCAGGTAGACCGTTCGCGGTGCGAGGCCCGCCATGCGCTCCATCTCGGTTCGGCGCGCGAGAACGAATCCGACGCCCGGGATGCCCTGAATGCACTTGTTCGCGACGCCGACGCAGATTCCGACGCCCCACGCGTCGAGCTCGATCGGATCTCCCGCGAGCCCACTGATCGAATCGACGAGGAGTACCCGGCCGGCGTCCCGCACCACGCGGCCGATCGCTTCGATCGGGTTGCGAAGACCGGTCGTGGTCTCGTGGTGGACGGCGGCGACCACCTCGATCTCGGGATCGGCCGCGAGCGCCTCCGAGACGCGCACGGGCTCGGCGCGCTCGGTCCAGGGCCACTCCAGCACGACCGTGTCGATATCGTGGGTCTCGGCCATTTCTCGAATGCGCGCCCCGTAGACTCCGTTCTGCACGACGAGCATCTTGCGGCCGGCGGAGACCGCCGAGCTGACGGCGGCCTCGAGCGCCAGCGTGCCCGATCCCGTGATCGGAACGGCGACCCAATCGCCTGCGGGGGCGAACGCGCGAAGGAGCTTCTGCCGAACGGACTCGAGCAAGTCGCTGAACTCGGGCTCCCGGTGGCAGAGATCGCCGCGCGCCATCGCGTCGGTCACGCGGCGGCTCACGTTCACGGGCCCGGGGTTCAGGAGGATCACGCGTCGACCCCGAGCGCCGCGCGCATCCGCGCGGTCATCTCTTCCGGAGTGAACGGGATTCGGGGAGCCGGTGGGCCGGTCTCGGGAAGTGTTTCGACCAGGAGAAGACTCGGGCCATCGGCGCCGACGAACTCCCCGACCTTCTCGTCCAACGCGGCCCGCTCGCGCACCCGCGCCACGCGCGCGTACCCGGATGCGGCGGCGATCTCCTCGAGAGCGACCTGCGGCGAGATCGTCGGCTGGTTCCCGGTGCTCGCGTACACGCCGTTGTCGATCACGAAATGAAAGAAGCGCTTCGGCCTCGAGGTCGCGATCATCGGAAGCTGACCCAGGTTCATGAGTACGTTCCCGTCACCATCGAGGACGGCGACGGATTGCTCGGGGCGCGCGATCGCGATCCCCAGACCGATCGAGGAAGCGAGCCCCATCGAGCCGATCATGTAGAAGTGCGCGGGGTCATCCTTCACGGCGCACGCCCAACGCGAGATGAAGCCGTTCGCGCAGACGACGGCATGCCCCTCCAGCGCCGGCAGCGCGGCCTCCACCGCGTCTTTCGTCGTGAGGGTCGTCATCCGAGCACCCCCGGAGGCACCACGAGCGCGAGGGGCTTCGCGCCCGCGTCGAACCGCTCGCGCGCCCAGCGCGCGTCTTCGTCGAGAGGTCGGTCGCCGAGCGGCCGCCACTCGATCTCGTAAGAGCCCAGCAACTCCGGCAGGGCACGCCCCATGACGAGATGCTCGGGCGCGTCCTTCCCTCCGTACCCCCGCCACGTGATGACGAGCAGGCACGGGATCTCGTAGATCTGATGGAGCGAGCCGATGGCGTTCAGCGACACGCCGAAGCCCGAGTTCTGCATCAGGACGACCGGCCGCCTTCCGGCCAGGTACGCCCCCGCCGCGAGCCCGAGCGCGGCGTCCTCTCGCGTCTCCGGCACGTAGCCCTGGTCCTGCAGCGCGCGCAGGACGGAGCCGATCAGGGAGCACGGGACTCCGGTGAAGAAGTCGAAGCCGGCCTCCTGCAACGCCGACGCAAAATCGGCCCCGCGGAACCGAGCCTCTCCCGACGAACTCATCGCCGCTCCTTGTAGATCAGGCGCGAAGCTCCGACCAGGCGCGACGGTAGTCGTCGAACGTGTCGATCTCCATCCACCCCTTGTACACGTCGATGCAGCTGACGGGCTGGCCGCGGTCGATCAGCTCCTGGAGGAGATCGGTCAGGTTCGCGCGGGCGAGGGATTCGGCCTCGTGGAACGGGGCCTCGCCGCCTCGCGCACCGAGCTCGGCCAGGATTCCGGCGACTATCTCCGCGCCCTTCGGGGAGAGCATCAGAACACCGATGAACTCACCGTTCGCCTCGGCCGGATCGAGCCTCTGTCCGATCTTCTGGACGCGAACCTCTTCGTTGGAGGGAACGAACCGGTAGCCCGCCGCGGGCGGGCCATCCGTCACGACGAGATCCTGCGGACGGTCGGGAAGCGCCCCCGCCTCACGTTGGTCGTTCACCGCGCGGTCGACGACGAGGACCACGTCGCCCGGCGCGCGCAGCAGCCGTCCCACGATCGACTCGTCGAAGATGATGTCGCCGTAGAGGCACAGAACCGGCCCTCGCAACTCGTTCGCCGCGAGCGTGAGCGAGCCGAGCTCCCCCGTCTCCGCGTAGCGATCGTTGTCGTAGAAGCGCAGGCGCGGAAGATCCACGCGGTCCTTCCGGTAGCCGCGCACCACCGAGATGTCCTTGATTCCGCTCGCGTTGAGTCCCTCGATCTGCCGCTCGAGTAGAGTCTTTCCCTTGATGTCGAGCATGCACTTCGGGACGTCGTTCGTGAGATCACCGAGCCGACCGCCGTCGCCGGCCGCGAGAACGATGGCGGAAGCATCGACCCCCCCCGGCAGGAGGAATCGCGCCTCGTTCTCCTTCAGGTCGCTCAGACCCACGAGACCGTAGATGTCCTGCAGGGTCGCGATGTTCGCTTCGGCTTCGGTGCGCTTCTGCTCCTTCAGTCGGCTCAGCGTCTCGCGCATCGCCGTCACCGCGGCGCGCAGCGGCTGATTTGCGTAGATCACGATCTTGAAACCGGCCGCGTCGAGGTCCGCGAGCGGCGTATCGATGTAGGTCGTCGGCACGGCGACCAACGGCACGGCGCGATCCCAGGACGCCACCACGTCGCGCAGCTCGTCGAACGTCGGATGCTTGGAGTGGATGAGGATCGCGTCCGCCCCGGCGTCCGCGTAGGCCCGGGCGCGGGTCAGCGCCTCTTCCTTCCCCCAACCGGCGATCAGGGCCTCGGTCCGGGCGATCACGACGAACTCCGGATCCCGCTGGGCGGCCTTGGCGGCGGCGATCTTCCGCGCGTGCTCGTCCGTCGGCGCGAGCTCCCGCGTCACCCCCGTGTAGAAGCTGCAGCGCTTCGGAAACACGTTGTCCTCGATGCAGACCGCCGCGATGCCGGCGGCCTCGAAGTCCTGCACGGTGTGCATCGCGTTGATCGCGTTTCCGAAGCCGGTGTCGACGTCGGCGATGACGGGAATCCCCGTGACGTCGACCATCGCTCGCGCCCCGTCGAGCGTCTCACTCTT
>JAUIFY010000208.1 GCA_030430245.1 bacterium
CGTGCGGTTCATTCGGGAGACCGGCCTCGAGCTGCTGCGCCCCGACCTGCTGGGCTTCCCGCGGATCGAGTCGCAGACCTCGACGGGGCTGGTCCCCGCGGCCGATGCGCTGGTCGATGCGCTTCGCAGCGCGGACCACGTGGGCGCCCGTCGCATGCTCGTATCGGCCTTCCTCGACGGAGCGCCGCTCGCCGAGCTCTGCGACGGGCCGATCCGTCTCGCCTTGCGCGAGATGGGGCTTCTCTGGCGCCGCGGTCCGGAAGGGATCGCGCACGAGCACCGTGCCGTCGACGTGTGCCTCCACGCGTTGATGGAGATCCGCAGCGCGATGCCCGACCGTCTCGGCGCGCCCGTCGCCGTGGGGGGGGCGGTCGAGGGCGACCCCTACGTCCTTCCCTCCGTGATGACCACGGTCGTCCTCGCCGACGTCGGATTTCGCGCGCTGAACTTCGGACCGGATCTGCCGAGCGACGCGCTCCTCGCCGCGATCGAGATGTACGGGCCCGCGTTGGTCTGGCGAGCGTCGTCGTTCGCGGGCGCCGGCGCGACGCTGCGACGCGAGGCGCGCTTCGTCGGAGACCTCCCCGAAGATCGTCAGCCCGACTTCGTGATCGGCGGCCCCGGCTTCGCCGCGAGCGACATGCCACGTGGCTCCCGCGTGCAGCGTCTCCACTCGATGTCGGAGCTCGCGGGCTTCGGCCGCGCGATCCTCGCGCGACGCTAGCGACTACGGCTAGAGCAACGCGAGCTGGCTCGAGGTGCGGACTTCGGGCTTCGGGCGCTGGGGCGACGTCGTGCGATGGCGCTCCAGGAGGTCGCCGTCGATGTCGTCGAGATACGGCGACGGGCGCCCGGACCGCACGCGTCCGTGCACGCGCCGCCTCCGGGCCCACGAGAGGAAGAGGCGCGTGCGCGCGCGGGTGAGGCCGACGAAGAAGAGCCGGCGCTCCCCGGCCTCGTCGTCGGGCGGTGCTTCGCCGAAGCGAAGCGGCAGCAGGCCGTCCTCGCAGCCGACGAGGAAGACCACCGGGAACTCGAGACCCTTCGCCGCGTGGAGTGTGAGCAGCGACACGCGATCGGCTCGGGCGTCCCACGTATCCATCTCGTCGCCGAGTGCGAGCTCGGAGAGGAACGCGTCTGCGTTCGCCCCGAAGGGAGCCGCGAGAGGGAGGAGAAGGTCGGCCGCCGCGCGAAACTCGGCCGCGGACGGTCGGGCCTCGCCGTCCTCCGCGCGGCGCGTCGGCGCGCCGAGCCGCAGCTCGTCCGCCACGGCGGCTTCGCGTGCGGCGAGGTCGATCCGTTCGGCCACCGTGCCCGCGAACGGGAGGGCGGGGGCGTCGGCCGCATCGCGTGGGTTTCCGTGGTGGCGGAGGCGGTCGGCGATCGCGCGAACCGCCGGTCGGTCGAGAAGGTGGTCGTGCGTGCGCCTCTGGAAGGGAAGGCCCGCGCGTCGGAGCGCGGCGTCGATCGCATCCGCCTGGGCCTCGGTGCGGTACAAGACGGCGCAGTCCGAGAAGGAGATGGCCGCCGCGGCGTCGCCGCTCTCGACACGGCCCGAATCGATCGAGAAGTACGAGTACCCGCCGAGGAGTCTCTCGATCGTGTGCGCGACGAATTCCGCTTCGGCGCGCTCGCTGCGAGCGGCGTGCACCACGAGGCGTGGAGCGACGTCGGCCTCCGTCGGCGAGGCTGCCGTGAACGTCCGACCGGTCGCGAGGGTCGCCGGGGCGATGACCTGTGCCGCCGCGTCGACGATCGTCGGCGTCGAGCGGTAGTTGCGTCCGAGTTCGACGACACGAGCCGTCGGGTAGTCCTCGCGGAAGCGAAGGAAGAATCGGACGTCGGCCCCGCGGAAGCCGTAGATCGATTGGTCCGGATCGCCGATCACGCAGAGGTTCGCGGCATCGGGCGCGAGCGCGCGCACCATCCGGTACTGGAGGGCGTCGATGTCCTGGTACTCGTCGACCGAGATCCAGCGAAAGCGCTGGCGGTAGGCATCACAGACGAGACGGTTCGACTCGAGGAGTCGAACCGACAGGTCGAGGAGATCGTCGAAGTCGATCAGACGTCGGTCGGAGAGAGCTTCCTGGTAGTGGTCGAGGAGGAGGGTGGCTTCGGTGGCCGGCACACCGGGGCCTCCGGCGGTCTCGGTGCTGCGCGTGCGCTTCGTGAGTGAGATCTGACCGAGCAGTCGGCGCGCACGCCGCACACTCAGGCCGAACTCGTCCCGCACGATCGCGAGCCTCTCGTCTTCGTCGGCGACGCGGAAGCCCCTCTGGAGTCCGACACTCGTCCGTTGCTCCGTCAGGATGCGGAGGCCGAGGCCGTGGAACGTCGTGACCTCGACGTCGCGGCCGGGCGGGAGAAGGTTCGCGAGACGCTCTTTCATCTCGCGCGCCGCGCGACGGGTGAAGCTGAGCGCGAGGCATTCCTCGGCCGACGCACGGCCGGTCGACACGAGATGCCCGATCCGATGGGTGCACGTGCGGGTCTTGCCGCTTCCCGGCCCGGCCAGAACGAGCAGCGGGCCCTCCACCACCTCGGCCGCGGCGCGTTGCTCGGAGTCGAGCTCCTCCAACGGATCCCGGTCCGCGGCCGTGGGCGTGATCGCGGACTCGGTCGCGCTCGCGGGGGCATCGGCATCGCCCGAGATGGGAGCCAGGACGACGGCCGGTCGCGGAGGCGGAGATGCGGGTGGCGCCGGGGGCTCCTCGGACGCGAACAACGGAGCGACGACGGTGCGCTGCTCGATCTCGCGCGGCGCGAACATGCGAATGACGCCGTACTCGCCATCGTACCCCGCCTCCCGGTGGACCTCGCCCCGGCGGAGTCGCGCGATCGCTTCACCGACCAACTCGGAGCCGCCCCGGCGAAGGTCTTCATCCGCGACCGAGCTCAGGATCTCGAGCTCGGGCCCGAGCCGATCGACGAGGCCCGAGACCTCGCGCGCGACCGTCTTGCTCCGTGGGCCGACGCGAGCGATCTCCCCGACGATCTCCGGAAGCGGTACCAGGCTCCGGAAGGGCGCGGCGGTCTCGGGACGCGCGCCGTCGCCGCGGTCGGCGAGGGTCTCGACGCGGTTCATGACGCCGACCGTGACGGGCTTCCGGCAGACCGGGCACGCGCCGGCGCGTGCGCGCGTTTCGGTCGGGTCGAGGCGGATCCCGCACTTTCGATGGCCGTCGAGATGGTACTTCCCCTCCTCTGGGAAGAACTCCATCGTGCCGCCGTATCCGAGCCCGGTCTCGAGCGCATGGCGCATCGCGAAGTAGTCGGGCTCGCACGCGAACACCGAGGCTTCGCGGCCGAGCATCGGCGGCGAGTGGGCGTCGGAGTTGCTGACGAGCCGGTAGCGGTCGAGGCCCGAGACGCGCCAGTTCATCGGCGGGTCGGACGAGAGGCCGGTCTCTACGGCGAACACGTGCTCGGCGAGATCGCCGTAGCAGTGGTCGACGTGGTCGAAGCCGGACATCGCCCCGAGGACGGCGAACCACGGGGTCCAGATGTGCGCCGGGACGAGGTAGGCGCCCGGCCCGCTCTCGAGCACGATCTCGAGCAGGGGACGCGAGTCGAGGCCCAGGATCGGTCGTCCGTCCGAGCTCAGGTTGCCGAGCGCTCCGAGCTTCGCATTGAAGCGCTCGACCGTCGCGAGGTCGGGAGCGTAGACGAGGTGGTGGATCTTCCGGGTGCGGTCGTCCTTCTTGTAGATCGTCGAGATCTCGACCGAGAGCATGAAGCGCACGGGGCCGCGACAGCTCGCCGGAAGCCGCGCGAGGCGCTCGCGCTCGAGGTCGTCGCGGAGTCGGAAGAGACCGGTGTCGCCCTCGGGGACCAGCTTGTCGCGGATCTCGGCGAACCACGCCGGGTGCGTGAAGTCGCCCGTCCCGACCACGCCGATGCCCTTGCTCCCCGCCCACCAGGCGAGGTTCTCCAGGTCACAGTCCCGACTCGTCGCGCGCGAATGCTTCGAGTGGACGTGCAGATCCGCAAAGAAGGCCACTCCGCCCCTCCTCCCCAACCACCACGGCGTGCTCTACCACGAATCGACCGGGCGGCGGGAGGCGAAGGGACGGCGAACCTGCGCGTGGTCGCGCGACGATTCGGCGGCGGCCCGCGTCGCCGCTCACGGGGCGGCGCGGCAGAGTCGGCCGTCGCGAACGGGTTGGCCGCATGCGGCGATCGTCTCCCCCTCGTGCGGGTTCACGACGACGCCCTGCCACGACCCGTCGGGAGACAGGGTCTCGACGTGGGTGAAGCCGTGCTTGCTCGACGTCCGTCCGCGCGTCGTCGCGTCGAAGACGGTGGCCTCGAACGGACCGTCGCCGGGGCCCGAGCTCGTCTCCACGCCGCCGTCGCCGACGACGAGCTGCGGCGGGCGGCCGGCCGACGCCGCGGGAGTCACCGACTGGAAGAGGTGCATGTGCCCCGAGACGAACAGCCGCACGCTCGACGGCAGAGACCCACCGTCGAGTGCGCGGGCGAGTGCCGCCTCGAGCGTGTGGTTGATGATGCCGGGCTCGCAGCCGGGGGCGTCGTCCGCGCAGAGCGTCTCCACGCCGAGGAAGGGGCGGTGCGTGAGGATCCAGGTCGGCGTGTCGTCGTCGACCGCCGCCAGTACGTCGCGGAGCTGACGCGCGTAGATCGCGGTCGTCTCCTCCGGTGCGAAGTCGTCGCACGCATTCGCGGAGTCGAGGATCGCGATGCGCAGCGTGCCGAGGTCGAGGATCCGCGGGGGCAGGAAGACGACGTGGGAGAGGACGTCGCCGGTGGGTGGTGTCTCCCCGCCCTGAGGCGGGCACGAGAGCTGGCCGCCCGGGTCGGTCGGCATGCTCGGGTCGAGGAAGTAAAACCAGCCAGGGCCGGCGCGGCTGCAGAGCTCGTGGTTGCCGCGGGTGAGGACGAGCGGCGCCGTGGCGAGCAGCTCACCCGCGGCTTCGAAGAAGTCGACGCGCCAGGTGTCCCATGCGTCGGGATGTTCGCTGTACGCCGCGTTCTGGCTCACGTACGGGTCGTTCAGTCGGCAGTCGGGGCTGTCGACCTCGTCGCCCGCGTCGTACACGACGAGGGCGGGATCGTCGTTCACCTTGCCGGGAGTCCCTCGGTAGTTGAAATCGCCCACGTGCAGAATCGCGTCCGGCGCCGGCACGAGCGCGGCCGCGTCGAGTGAGAGGTCGCGAAACGGTTTGGCGAGCGCGTCGGGCGCGCAGTCCTTCGTCTTGCATCCGGTATCGCCGAACAGGACCAGGCGTGACGGGTCGAGGCGAGCGACCGGGAGTCGCTGGTCGTTCCACGAGACCCGTCGAGGCTCGTCGAACGGAACGACCGCCTCGCACACCTTCACGTCGAAGCCGTGCGCATTCTCGCGAAACGACATCGCGTGCCCGCGTCCGTCTTCCTCGACGAGCTCCGGGCAGGTCGTGGCGTCGCTGGACACCACGACACGAGCCTGCGCCCGCGGGGTGCCGTTCGGCGCCGGAGCCAGCAGGACGTACGCGGCGAGTACCGCGCCGCCCGGACTCGTCTCCAGCGCGATGTCCGAGCAACCACTGGCGAGCGCCCACGCCACCCCGGCGACGGCCGGGAATCCTCGACCCCTCATCGGTGCACCTCCCCGGCGCGACTGTCTTGCGGGAGCGGGAGCGAGTCAAGCCGGCGACGCGTCCACGCGCTCCATGACCGCACGTACGATGATGGGCCACGCGATCGTCGCGTCGGCCTTCACCTCGGCCCAACGCCCGCCCTCGCTCGCCGGCACGATCTTCCCCCAGCTCACCGACTCGCTGTAGCTGCACCCGGAGAGACCGCCCCATTCGACCGGCTCGGGACAGATGCGCACGGCGTACCGGTAGCGGCAGGGGGGGTGGTAGTGCTCGGGCACGCGCTTGCCCAGGATGTCGATGTACGGCGCCACCTGCTGCGCCCAGTTGCGGGGCACGCCGCCGCCGATCGTGAAGATCGCGTGGCGCTTCGCGCGCAGGAACCTCTGATGGAAGTCGTCGAGGTCGAAGAACGGGTCGAATGGAAGGCGCGCACGGCCTTGCGATCGACGCCGGTGGTTGTGGGTCGCGTAGTCGAGGCCGAGCTCCGAGTCCGTGAAGGCGGGAACGTAGACCGGCACGTTCTTCTCGTACGCCGAGCGGAGCGGTCCACGCCCCCGGTCCTGGCGGCTCAGCATCTCGCCGATCATGCGGTTCAGGACGTGGCTGCAAAGCGTCGTGCCCTCGGGCACGGGATCGAGAACGGCGTGCAGGATGCGCTCGGTGTCGTCGAGATTCTTCTCGAGCTCGAGCGTGTCGTACACCCGGTTGTAGCCACGCTTGAGCAGCTCCTCGTCCGGCATCGACGGGTCGTGCTTGAAGTGGACCATGCCGGCGCTCTCGACGAGCCCGTGCGTCATGAGTGCGCCCGTCGACACGATGGCCTGCACCCAGCCGCGGTCGATCATCTCGGCGATGACGAGGCCTTGCTTGGCGACGGTCATCGCGCCGGCGAGCGTCATCACGACGAAGCAGTCGGGGTCGCGCACCATCGCTTCGAGGACGTCGGCCGCATCCCCGAGGTTGCGGCCGCCGAACGACGTGCGGGCCATGCCGCGCACCAGCGCGTCGACCGACTCGACGCGGGAGAGGTCGAGGGACTCGACGGGCTCGAGGCCGTCGGCGTGGCCGTCCGCCAGCTGGCTTCGGAGGATGGGCTCGTTCTTCGCGCGCGGGGCGCCGTCGTCGTCGTGGCTCATGAGTCTCCCGTCGTCTCGACGCATTCCTATAGCAGGCGCAGCTGGCCGTCGGGCTCGGGCACGCTCGGCGGCTCGCGCGGTGGAGGGAGGAGCTCCGGCGTGCGGTCCGCGATCTCCTCTTCGAGGGCCGCGATGAGGCGCGGCGAGTACTCGTCGTCGGGCTGGTGCACGAAGAAGTACGCCTCCTCGAGGCCGCGGTCGAACCACGAGGCGAGGGTCTCGGCCCACGACCGGATGCGTTGGTAGTCGGTGGCGTGCAACCGGTTTCCCCCGAATCGCACCACGACCCGTCGCGACGGAAGCGATCCGTGCAGCACGTCGCGACGACCGGGGACGTCCGTGACGACGATCGGCAGATCCTCTCGCTCCATCCACGCGAACGTCTCGTCGTCGAGCCGGCGGTCGGTGAACCAGCCGTGGTGGCGGAACTCGATCGCGGGTCGGTGAGGGCGGGGGAGGCGCTGCACCATGTCGCGCAGGGCTCCGCGGCGATCAGGGCCGACCTCCGGTGGGAGCTGGAGGAACGGGATGCCCGTCGAGGCGCCGAGGATGTCGAGCGCCGCGGCGAACGCGTCGAGCGCGGCGTCGCGCGCCCGCCCGGGCGTCGCGTGGGACGCGTCGCGCGGAACCTTCGGGCAGAACCGGAAGCCCTTGGGAACGGTGTCGCGCCAGGCCGCGAGGCGGTCTGCGGGTGGGATCGAGTAGAACGTCGGGTTCAGCTCGACCGTGGGGAAGCGGTGCGCGTAGTGACGGAGGAAGTCCTTCGGCCGCGTCCCGGGCGGGTAGACCTCGCCGACCCACCCCGGCACGCCCCACACGGGGGCTCCGATCAGCAGGCGCGGGCGCGGTGTCCGCCGCCCGCCGAGGGTCGCGCTCGTGCGCGGGTCGGTCGGGACCGGCTCGAACCGGATTCCCTCGGGAGACGAAACGCGGCCGAAATGCATGGCTCTCCGGGATGTAGCGCAGGTTCCGCGCGGATTCGATCGTCCGGCCGGCGCGCTCGTCCGTACCCTCGTCCGAGAGGTCTGTTTTGGGCGTACTACCGGAGCTGGGGGTCGGGCCGGATCGAGGCTGGCGGCCGATGGTGGAGCTGTGGCACCCTGCGGCCGTGCCTGCGCCCGCACCCCGCGAGGCCCAGAATGTGGCCCCCAACGACGCGGAGGTCGTCGCGTCGATGCGCGCCCGCGACCCCGCGGCGCTCGAGGTCCTCTACGACCGCCACGCGAGCGCGCTGCTCGGTCTGGCGGTTCGGATGCTGCAGGACCGGGGCGAGGCGGAGGACCTGGTGCACGACGTCTTCGTCGAGGCCTGGCGTCGGGTGGAGGCCTTCGACGCCCGGCGGGGGAGCCTCGCGACCTGGCTCACCGTGCGCCTTCGCAGTCGCGCCATCGACCGGCTTCGCCGCCGCGCCGCGGACCCGGCGCGTCTCGCCGACACGCCCGACGCACTCGAAACGGCGGAGCCGGCAGATCGGCCGGGCCCGGGGCGCTCGGTCGACCAGGGCCGGGCTCGCGCCGCCCTACAGGCGCTCTCGTCCCAGCAGCGCGAGATCGTCGAGCTCGCGTACTTCGCGGGACTCACGTTTCGAGAGATCGCCGAGCGCCTCGCCATCCCGGCGAGCACCGCGAAGTCGCGCATGGTGGCGGCCATGCGTATCCTGCGGGAACGGCTCGCGGAGCCGGGTGGGAACGCGTGATGGCGGAGAAGAACGGAGACGTGGAGATCGCGACGATCGAGGACGCGCTCGGTCTCGTGCGCGCCGACGAGAACGGAGCGAAGGGTGCGCGCCCCGACGTCCCGACCTCGCAGCCCGTCACGCCCGACGGCGAGGCGCTCGCTGCCGCGGTCGCTCCGCTGGCCGGCGTCGTCGAGCCGGTCGCGCCCAGTGCCGATCTCAAGCGTCGCGTGCTCGCTTCGATCGCGGCGGAGACGCGGCTCGAAGGCATGCGCGAGCGCCTCCGCGCGCTCACCGGCCTCGACGACGCCGCCCTGACCGAGCTACTCCGCGCCGCCGAGGATCCCGCCGGCCCCGGTTGGACCGACGGCCCCGGGCCCGGCATCCGCTGGTATCTCTTCAAGGCCGGCGCGGCGCGCGATCGCGCCCCCTCCGCCCTCGTCTTCTGCGAGCCCGGAGTGACCTTCCCCGAGCACCACCACAGCGGCCACGAGTGGGCGCTCGTCCTCGACGGCGGCGCACACGACTCGAGCGGCGGCGAGTGGTCGCTCGGCGACGTCGTCGAGTACGACGCGAACACGAGGCACTCCTTCACGACGGGCGACGCGCCGCTCCTCGCCGCGGTCGTCGCCGAGCGCGGTGTGGTCCTGCCGGAGCGTTAGCGGGGCGGGCTCGTAAGATCGGCCGCCGCGCGCTCGTCCTACGTTGTCGAGCGGAGGAAGAGACCTGCCTGGATTGGCACCGCGAGCGAGTCGTCGGACCGAGAGCGGCATCCTCGTTCGGCTGCGCACGACGATCGTCATCGTCGCGACCGCACTCCTGTGCGCGACGGGCGCCCCCCGAGAATCGGTGGCTCGGTCGGCACCTTTGGACGTCGACGACGCGGGCGTGGGCTTCTCGGCCCCGGCGCGGTCCGTGGTCGCGCGGCGTTCCGTGGTCCCTCGCTTCGGCGGCAGGGCGCGCCGATTGGCGGTGCGTCCCGCGCCGCGCCGGTTCGCGTCCTTTCTGGTGGCCTTCCAGTCCCCGGGCGTCGACGTCGCCGGCCTGTCGGCGGACGGCGACGCGATCGTGGGTACGCTCCCGAGGGGGCATCCCGCGGGCCTCGGGGAGGCCGTGCTGTGGACGGTCGCGGACGGCGAGGTTCTCCTCACCCCCGACGCCGAGTTCTCGCGGGCGCGCGCGATCTCGGCCGACGGATCGCGGGTTCTGGTCGAACGAGGCCGGATCGAGGGGCCGGTCCGAACCGCCTTCTGGTCGCCGGACGCCGGCTTCTCGGCGCCGCTCGACCTGGGGCTCGATTTCGATGGGACGCCGCTCGGGATGAGCGACGACACGCGGTTCCTGGTCGGCGTCGTGGACGACGACGGGTCCGGCGAGAGTCGCGCCTGGTCGTGGAGCGAAGAGACGGGCGTCACGATTCTGCCGACACCGTTCCCGGGCGGCGGCGCGTGCGTCGCGAGCGACGTCTCCGACGACGGGCGCATCGTCGTCGGCTCGTGCACGACGCCGTTCGTCGATCTCGCGACGCCCCAAGAGCGAGCGGCCGTCCGTTGGCGGCACGGCGTGCCGACGATCCTCGAGACCTCCGGCCCGCTCAGTCGCGTGCGGCTCGACCCGCCGTGCCAGGCGTCGGCCGTATCCCGAGACGGCCGCATCGCGATCGGCGGGTGCCGCGGCACGGCGCGACGCTGGAGTGGGGCGGCCCCGTCCGCGTTGGACGACCCGACGACCGGCTGGACGACGGCACACGGCCTCACGCCCGACGGCCGCCTGATCGTCGGCACCTGGACCGAGGAGCCCCAGCGCGCCGGAATTCCAACACCCGACCCGAAGGCCACGTCGGCCGTGGTCTGGCTCCCGTCCGGCGAGATGCGGCCGCTCGCCGATCTCCTCGCCGACGTGGGACTCGGCCCCGCCCTCACGCACGTGGAGAGGCTCAGCACCGCCGCCGCGGTTTCGGACGACGGCCACGTCATCACGGGCACAGCCGTCCTCACGTCGCAGGGCGACACGGATTACCTCGGCGTGTACCGGGCCGCGCTTCCGTACCTGCCGCGAGCGCGCGTTCCCACGTTGCGCTGAGCCGGTGGAGTTGGGGGGGATTCTGATCTAAAGGGTCTCCACACACGCGCCCGTAGCTCAGCTGGATAGAGCATCTGGCTTCGGACCAGAGGGTCGGGAGTTCGAGTCTCTCCGGGCGCGGTTGTAAATGCTGGACTTTGTTGGACCCGACTGGCCCGGTCGTCTGTCCCTAGGGAGCACATAGGGAGCAGCGCGCACGGGCGGCGGGTTGCTCAATCCCTTGTGATCCAAGGGCTCAGCCTGCGAGTCGCCGCGATACTCGATGGGCGCCCTCTTGGGCGGCGCACAAGTAGAGCACGTGTGATGCAGCTATTCGTCACGTCCCGACCCGGGCTTCGCGCGGGACCGCCTTGAGCCAGATTCCCGCGCCTCAGCGCTGCGGTAGCGTGCCATGTCGTATCTGCCGGCCTTCTCCTTCTTGCGAGTGGCCTTCACCGTGATCGCGCCCTTGTGCTCGCGGCATCCATCATTGCTTTGCCGTGCGGCTAAGAACAGGAGGTGACACACCGGGCATACGCGAATCCAGGCTGCTCTCGTGCCTTCCAACGTCGGTAGAAAACCGTCGTGAAACGGGTCACTGCCGCCCAGCGACATCGTGCCGTCCTCCGCGATAGAGATGCACCGCCGGCCGGGGGCGTTGAGAATCAGTTCCTTACGAGTGTGGTGCGTCGATGCGTCTCCCAGGCGCCCAGCGAGAATGACCTCCATGTAGTCCCCAGGTCGCTCGTCCGGCGCGGACGTCATTGCGTCCGTCACCGCTTCTCTCGCCGGAAACCACGCTGAGGCCCAGACCCATTCGCCGTCACTGATGCTCCCGTCGTCCCATCGGCGGGACGCGAGGTCGCGAAGCACGTCCCGCACTTCGTGCAGGAAGTAGTAGAAGAGCAGGGGTCTCTCCATTTCGTGGAGCGGCCTCGCGGCGCCCAGGCGGAACCATCGGCCGCAGAGCTGAACCTTGATCGGGGGGAAGTCTCGCCAGCCGTCTCCGGTGCGACGTCTAGGGTATCGGGCAGGGAGGCTCGCTCGCTCCGCGGCCATCTCCCATCCCTCTCGATGGATCTTGGCGAG
The DNA here is from genome assembly GCA_030430245.1 of bacterium. Taxonomy (GTDB): domain Bacteria; phylum Desulfobacterota; class Binatia; order UBA12015; family UBA12015; genus VGTG01. Next base: position 11,562 of record JAUIFY010000208.1, read on the forward strand.
GAGCTTTCGTGTCCGGGGGCTATCGAGCCAGCCACGGAGTTCGCGGGGCCGTTCATCCTCCAACGGCAGGAGGTTCACCAGTCGGATCACGAATCCAAGATCCTCTCTGAAAGACTTTTTCCGCATTTCGATCGCGAACTCTTCGGAACTCGGAAGCCCCAAGACCGTTGTCCCGATGAGCTGTCTCGGTTCAAATCGTAGCATGAAACGAGCGATTGACGCAGGGCTGAAGGCCGGCGCGGATCATTCTCGTCCGAGCGACGGTGATCGGGTTCTCCGCGAGCGCGAGGTGGAACGGCGCACAGGCCTCTCACGTACGACGCGCTGGCGGCTCGCGAGAGAAGGCCGTTTCCCGCCGCCGCGCAAGTTGAGCGCGGGGACTGTGGGCTGGCTCTCGTCCGAAGTTGACCAGTGGCTCGAGAGTCGCCCACGGACCCTGTGACCATGGACACACGAGTGACGCCGGAGGGGGCGTGTGCCCGGCCGCGGCTCCCGAGGCCGGGTGTGCGCGCCTCCCAGACCGAGCATCCGTCCGATGCATATGGGCGCGGTTCTCGCGACGGAGTTGCAGCATCCGACCTGCGGGTCGAGTGGACAATCTGAAGCAGAATCGTAGCTATGCGAACCGCGCCGACATCACGGAAGCTGAAACCGCCAGTGCCTTTGGCGGAGTTGCAGGAGTTCTTCGCTAGGTGCGAGCCCGCGGAGCAGAGCGACCGACTCGACGTCGTCAAGTATCTGCGGGATCGATTTGGGAGCCTTGAGCCTCTGAGGTCGGAGGTTCGGATCGCGCCGACTGAACTGGGTGGCCTTCCCAAGTGGTGTCAGGCGCTCGCTCGAACGCATCCGATCATTCTGCGGCTGTACGATGTCGCCGGGCAGGTCGTGTCCGTTCAGGGGCGCCTGTCGGGCGCGCCGGAGAAGGGTGA
>JAUIFY010000209.1 GCA_030430245.1 bacterium
GGCCACGTCAGGCCCGGACCATGCGGGCAGCTCTTTGCCCGCCTGCATCGCATCGCGAGCGGAGAGCAGCGCCATGAGGCGGTGGCCGTGTTGGGAGAGCCACCCGGCGGGCACCCGGCCAAAGCCACCGCCGGCCAGCGGCGCGAACGTATCGCCGCGCTCCCACGCTCGCATGACTGCGGCCGCGTCGGCCTTGCCTTTGCCTTGGCTCTCGCCGTCGGTGTCGAACCACAGGTCGACCGCACCGCCGTCACCGATCTCCAGGTGCGCATCGAGCTCGCCCGCGTCGAAGTAGGCCTCGTGGGCCTTGCCGTGCAGCGCGACCGTGTCGTCCTCGCGCAGCGCGGCCGTCATCGCGATCGCGTCGGCGGGCTCGAGGCTGCTCTTCACGCCCAACTCCAGCTTGCGTGCCGCGAGTTGGCCGACCAGCAGCTTCTCCAGCCGAGGGTTGCGCAGCGGTACGTCGCCGTCTTGCAGCATCGTGAGGCGGTCACCATCCACCCGGGCGATCGCGGGCTCGCCGTAGAGGATCGTGGGGAGCACGACCAGCGCGTCGCCCTCGCGCGAGGTGGCGAGGACGAGCCGCGGCTTGGCGGTGGTGCTCCCCGGAAGGTCGACCTCGGAGATGATGTGCAGCGTGCGGCGGAGCTTGGGCAGCCAGTCGCCGACGATGGTGCCCAGGTCGGTGCGGTGGAATACCTTGCCGCGCCGCATCGAGTCGTACTCGCCCGCGGTGAGGCCGTGTTTGCCCACGGCGGCCAGCGTCTCGCCCCGCAGGGCAGCCCCGTTGTCGAAGATCGTATCCAGGCTGGGGTCTTGCTCGAGACGGAGCACGTACCCGTCGCGCTCGTCGGTCATCATTTTTTCCATGCCGGCATCACGCGTCTCCTTGTCCGGCCAGACGACCCAGGAGAAAAGGACAACCTCGTCCTCCTTCTTCTTCACAGCCATCGGAAACGACGTCACCTCGCCGTCGGGCACGTCATCGGAGCCAGCTCGATCGGGTCCATCGGGCTCGGGCTCCCGTTCGAGGGGACGGTCGCGAGCGTTCTGGTCTGGGGCATCGCGGGCGCCCTCTTCATCAACACGAGCCGCACCCTGTTCCAGCAGCACGCCTCGGAGCAGAACCGCGCCCGCGTGCTGTCCGTCTACACGCTCGGTCTCATGGGCACGAGCCCCTTCGGCAGCCTTCTCGCCGGAGCCCTGGCGGAGCCCCTCGGACTTCACGGAACGCTTCTCTTCTCGGCCAGCGCGTCCTTCGTCCTCGCCGGGCTCATCGCGACGACCACGCAGCTGTGGTCCCTTCGCTGAGGGGCGGGATTGTCGGTCGCGCCTCCGGTGCCCCACGACGGCGACGACCCGAGACGTCGCCGGGCTACAGAGCCGGCGTCGAAGCCCCGGGACTCCCATGCTCGTGCGCACGGAGCTGCGACGCCAGCGCACATGCGGACTCCCATGCGGGTCCGCCCGTCGTGTGGCGAATCCTGGCCGACCGCATCCCACGCCACATGGTGGGCGCGTCGGCACCGGGAGAAATCCGCATCGCCCTGCCGAATGTGCGGCGCTCGCCTCAAGTCGACGGGGAACACGGTCGATCCCTGTGTCGGATGGGCCTCCGGGCTCCTCCCGGTCTTCGAAAGGATGTCGACGCTCACAATCGTAGCGCCTGCCATCGCACCTGCGCCGCAGGCGGCTCCCGGTCGGTTGATCGACGCACCCGCGTCGTCCCGGCCGGCGGACGTGCCCCGCCCCGGTGTCATCGTGGAGCTCTCGGAGCAGGTCCGAGAGCTGACCAGCACCGAGAAGCAGGACGCGGACGAGCGCAAGCAGAGACTCCGCGGCAGGGAGCTGACCGAAGAGCAGAAGCGCGAGGTCGAGGAGCTGAAGAAGACCGACCGCGAGGTGCGCGCCCACGAGGCCGCGCACAAGGCCGCCGCGGGCGCGTACGCACGGGGCGTCGCCCGGTTCGACACGGTCGTGGGTCCCGACGGGCGCAACTATGCCGTCGGCGGAGAGGTCTCGATCGACACCTCCCCCGTGAGCGGCGACCCCGAGGCGACGGTGCAGAAGATGGAGCAGGTCGCACGCGCCGCGCTCGCGCCCGCCGACCCGTCCGGTCAGGATCGCGCGGTCGCGGCCCAGGCCCGCAAGGCCGCCGCCGCGGCCCGGCGCGAGATCCTCGCCGAGCGCGCCGAGGAGCGCAGGGCGCAGGACGCCGAATCGGCCGCCGACTCCGACGGCGAGGACCGCCGCGACGTCCCGTCCGAGACGAGCAAAGCCGGTGGAGCCGACGGGGCGGAAGCGAGATCCGGCCTGGCCTCGGTCTTCGGACCGACGCCACCCGCGAGCGATCACGCGAGCGAGTCCCCGGTGCAGGCGGCCCTCCACGGGCACGCCCCAGACGCGTCCTGCCCACTCTGCACCGCGCAGGGCCCGGGCGACTCCCGTCCGCGCGGCTCCCTCGACCTGTCGGCCTAGCCTCGCCCGCGGCTTTGCGTTCGGCGCGCTCTCTTCCGTAGACCAGGAAGAGAATCCGAAACCATCGCCCAAGAGGGCGACAGGAGAAGCGCGCAATGCACGGAAAGGCCGTCGTCGTCGGTGTCGGCGAGTCGGAGTACTACAAGCGCGGAGGCGCTCCGGAGACCGAGTTCCAGCTCGCCTGCAAGGCGATCCGCCGCGCGGTCGAAGACGCCGGGCTCGATCTCTCCGAGGTCGACGGTCTCACGACGTACATGGACCAGCGCAACAGCCCGCTGCGACTCGCCGAGGCGCTCGGTCTGAAGGAGCTCCGCTGGTCGATGACCCCGCTCGCGGGCGGGGGCAACAACTCCGCCGCGGCCCTGATGTGCGCGGATGCCGCCGTCTCCGCCGGGTACGCGCGCTACGTCGTGGCCTTCCGCGCGCTCGCGCAGGGCCAGTTCCACCGCCTCGGAAGCGGCCAGGGTGGCGGCGGCGACGGCGCCAGGGGGATGGCGTGGGGACGTCCCTACGGCCTCATGACGCCCGCGCAGGAGTGCGCGATGCACACGAAGCGCTGGATGCACGACCACGGCGTGAGCCAGGACGCGCTCGGGAGCATCGCCCTCGCCTGCTACGCGAACGCACAACGCAATCCGCGCGCAGTTCGCTACGGCCGGCCGCTGACGCGAGAGGACTACCACGCGTCGCGCTGGATCGTGGAGCCGTTCCATCTCTTCGACTGCTGCCAGGAAAACGACGGCGCGGCGGCGCTCGTCGTCACCACGCCGGAACGCGCGCGTGACCTGAGGAGCACACCCGTCTCCATTCTCGCCGCCGCGCAGGGCATGGGTCCCGACATCGGCGCACGCTCGTTCCAGGGCAAGTGGTTCCCCGGGACGTTCTACGAGAACGTCGGCAAGATGCTCTGGGATCGCGCGGGCGCGAAGCCGACCGACGTCGACGCGGTCCAGATGTACGAGAACTTCACCGGCCCGGTCTTGATGGCGCTCTGCGAGATGGGCTTCTGCGAGCCCGAAGAGGTCGAGGCGTTCGTCGGCGACGGCCGCCTCGAGGGCCCCGACGCCGCGCTTCCCTTCAACACGAGCGGGGGCAACCTCGCCGAGGCCTACATCCACGGATTGGAGATGGTGAGCGAAGCGGTCCGTCAGGTGCGCGGCGACTCGACGTGCCAGGCGCCGAAGGTCGAGCTCTCGCTCGCCGCGGGCGGCCCCGGGTACGCGCCCGGAAGCGCCGTGCTCTTCGGACGCGCCTGAACGAACGCCTCACGAACGGAGACCTCCCATGCCACGCTTCCTCGGTGACGACTTCATGCTGCCGGTCCTGGACCCCCTGAACACGCCCTTCTACACGACCGGCTCCCTGCAAATGCAATTCTGCCGCGCTTGCGACGCGGCCCAGCACCCGCCCGACGACGTCTGCTTCTCCTGCCAGAGCACCGATCTCGAGTTTCGCGCGGTCCCGGGAACCGGAACGATCGAGAGCTTCGTCGTCATCCACCACCCGATCCACCCCGCCTTGAGAGACAAGGTCCCGTTCGCCGTCGCGCTCGTGTCGGTCGATGGCGCCGACGGCTGCAACGTGATGGGGAACGTGCTGGGCGCCGAGGTCGAAGACGTCGCGATCGGGAAGAAGGTGGACGTGAGGTTCGAGGAGGTCACGAACGCGCAGACCGGCGAGACGCTGAAGATTCCCCAGTGGGCGCTGGCGTAGCGACGGACACCGCGGCGCTCCGCGTCCCGAGCGGCGCGCGGGAACTCTCGCCGGCGAATGCCCGGCACCCATCGGGACCGCCACGCGCCATCATTCGAGGTTCCGAAGGGACGGAGCCCGGTGCGATGGATTCGTGCTTCCCCCGGCTCGAGGCCGACCGCGCGTCGCGAGACTGAGCCAAGATCGGCTTCCCGTTCCAAAAACGGTTCTTTTCCGGAAACGGCCGAAGAGCTGACGCCAGACCTCCTGACGGCCTACCTGCGTCGATCGGGGCGCCGCGCCGCAACGTAGCCGCTCGCTTCTCCGCCGCCTTCCGTGATGGCGAAGCCCCTGCGCGGACGATGCCGTTTCCCTACTCGACGACCTCCAGCTCGCCGCCCAGAATGATGAACATCTCGTCGTCGCTCGTGAGCCCGGCGGTGATCGGACACGCGTCGCACATGCCGTCGCCGGTACCCGGCGACGTGTCGCACGCGGCGTGATCGTTCGCGCCGTTGCAGGGCTCGCCGATGCGGCCTTCGGCACAGGCCACCGGCCGGCAATCGGTACGGTCGGGCTTGAACGACTTGCGCGTGACGGAGGCGGGGTCCGGTGAGCCGTCCGGGGCGACGCCGTTGTTGTAGACGGCACAGTACACGATCGTCCGGTCCTCGACGTCGGGCGAGTCGAACACGCGCGGTGGATCGTACGTCACCTCGATCGGGTCGTCCCAGAACGGGTTGTCGTACAGGAGCTCGCCGGTGCTCTTCAGCTCCATGGTGAAACGCTCGCCCCGCTTGTGGGTGTGCGAGTTGAGCCGGATGAGCTGGATCCCTTCGGGAAGCACGTACTCGTGGCAGTACTCTGCTTTCGTGAACGGTGGTGTGCCCGCCGCGATGCCGATCCTCGACGTGTCCTGGAAACCCACTTCGCGGAAGCGCAGGTCGTCCGTGAAGTAGACGTTGTAGTACTGATGGTGCACCAGGTCCGTCGGCGTGAGATTGAACGCGTGCGAGTTCCAGTAGAAGATCCCGTGTGACGGGAACTCCGCGAAGAAGCCGGGACGCCCGTTCGAGGTGCGCACGCGGCTCCCCGGCGTGGCTCCGTTCCCGCCGCCCGACGGGCCGAAGCCGATGCACGCCACGCTGTTCTTGATCTCGGAGCGGCACTGGGCGCCGGCACACGAGCCCGCGTCGAGCGGGTCGCACTCCTCACCCACCCGGGGGCCGTCGGCGCACTCCCAGCGGCCGAACTCCGGCGCGTCGACCATCTCGGCACCGAAGCCCGAATAGCTCAGCGTATTGTGATGCGTGTTCGGGTCGGCCAGAACCTTCTGGCCGTTCACGTAGATGAGGTTGCCGTCGGGCGAAAGGAAGCGTGCGGGCACTTCGTCGCGAAGATCGACGTACTCCGCATAGCAGATCTCGACTTCGGTCGCGGCCGCGATCGCGTGCGGCGGCATCGCCATCTGGAAGCCATCGTCGGACGCCGGCGGAGCGAGCGGCTCGATCACGACGGGATCGGGCGGCGGAAGGCATGCGTCGAGCAGCTCGGCGACCCGATTCCCGCCGAACTCGTCACCGATCGAACCTTCGCGGGGAGCCGCGCCTTCGATCCACAGCCGCAGCGCCTCGAGCTCTTCGGGCGACAGCGGCGCGCCGGAGAACGGCATCGGGCTTCCGGCGATCGTCGTCGTGACGAGCGACGGATCCGTCGCGGCCGCGAGCTTCTGATAGAGGTAGCTCTCCTTCACCTTCGTCGGCTCGACCCGTCGGAGCTCGCTGCCGACCGAGTCGGCGCGGACGAGGGCGTCGAACGAGGCGTCGGCACGGAGGTCGAGACCTCCGGCCATGCCGCTTCCGTGACACGCGTCCGCGGTGCAGCCGCGGCGCTCGAAGATCACGCTCTGGATGGCGTCATACGTGCCGCCGAACGACTCTCCGCACTCCTCGCTCGGGGGCTCGGGTTCGGGCTCGGGCTCGGGAGGCGTCACCACGGGCGGAGACGAGGCGCTCGTCGCCGGGGTCGGGTCGGAGCCACAGGCGGCGAGGCCGAGGCAGAGGAGTGCCGGGAGCAGGCTCCTTGCGATGCGACGTGCGATCCCTTCGACGACCATGCGGTGTCCTCCCTGGGGCATCGACCGAAGCGATCGACACGCGTGTAACGCGGCGTAACACCACTTTGGGGACTCGGTCAACGGAAGACCCGGACGAGGAGCGAGCCTGCGGACATCGCGAGGGGAGAGCCGCGGAGAGCCATCCAGGGAGACGGCGCTCGCCAGGATCTCGGTGATCGTCTCGCCGGGAACGCCGGGACTGGCCCCGGCAGCTCGCGCTCGATGCGCCCTGCGCTCGTCCGGAAATCCAGGTACAAGAGGACGCCATGCCCCCGTCGCGAGCAAGGCGATCCGCATGAGCGTCCTCGGAGCGAAGTCCGGCCCCGGCTATGGGTCGCGACCCGAGATCGATCTGATCGATGGCCGGTTCTATGCCACCGATCTGCACCGGGCGTGCACCTGGATGCGCGCGAACGAGCCGATCTACCACGACCGGAAGAACGATCTCTACGCCGTCACGCGGCACGCCGACATCATGGCCATCTCGAAGAACTCGGACGTCTTCAAGAACGGCCAGGGCTTCCGCCCCGACTCGGATCCGCTTCCGATGATGATCTCGATGGATCGCCCGGAGCATCCGACCCGACGCGGTCTGGTGAACCGGGGGTTCACGCCGCGAAGGGTGGCCGCCTACGAGAACCGGATTCGTGAGGTCTGCGGTCAGATCATCGACCGGGTCGCCGAGCGCGGGGAGTGTGACTTCGTTCGCGACATCGCGGCCCCCCTGCCGCTGATCGTGATCGGCGACATGCTGGCCGTCGACGAAGCGCACTACGACGACCTCCTCCGCTGGTCGGACGACCTGATGGTGGCTCTCGGGAGCACGGATCCCGCCAAGATCGAGGCCCAGGCCCGTGCCGCCCTCGAGTACGGAGAGTACCTGAAGGGCGTCGTGGCGGATCGCGCGAGCAAGCCGCCGGGCGACGACTTGATGAGCATCCTGGTGCACGCCGAGGTCGATGGCGAGCGGCTCGACGAGGCTTCGATCCACATGGAGTCGCTCCTGATCCTGATCGGCGGCGACGAGACGACGCGCCACGTGATCAGCGGCGGCATGCAACAGCTCCTCCTCGACCCCGACCAGCTCCGCAGGCTCTCGGCCGATCCCTCCCTCGTTCCCACGGCCATCGAGGAGATGCTCCGCTGGGTGACGCCGATTCAGAACATGATGCGAACGGTGGCCGCGGACGTCGAAGTCGGTGGACACGCGTTTCGCGAGGGGGACCGCGTGCTGCTGCTCTACCCCTCGGGCAACCGCGACGAGGACGTCTTCGAGGACCCGTTCACGTTCGACATCGCGCGCAACCCCAACCCGCACATCGCCTTCGGTGGCTACGGCGCCCACTTCTGCCTGGGTAACGCGCTCGCGCGCCTCGAGCTCCGCGTGATGTTCGAGGAGTTGCTGCGGCGCATCCCCGACATGGAGCTCGTGGGCGGGGGCTCGGAACCGATCCGTCCGGCGAACTTCGTGGTCGGTCTGGAGGCCATGCCGGTGCGCTTCTCTCCCGTCGCCGTCGAGGGATGATCGGCGCCGGGGGGCCATCGTCCCCCCAGGCGCCGGGCACGGCCGAGCGCCTGGAGGCCTCCTTACCTCGCGGCGCTGAACAGGCGCCCGCCCTCCTTCCGCATCCGACAGCCCGCCAGCTTCGCATCGAGATCCAGCAGACGCGGGCCACGGTCGTACGCTTCGAGCATCGATGCGAGCGCGGCTCGGCCCCCGGGCGCGGCGGAGATGTCCCTCACCACATCGGCGATCCGCTGCAGCATCCACACTTGATACGGAACGACCATGCGCCGCTCGCGCACGCCACCGATCTCGAACTCGTGCGTGAGTGGGCCGTCGCCCTGCTGCAGCTCCTCGAAGCCCGTGGTCGCGCGGAAGGTGTAGGACGGGAGCTCGTCGCCCGGCTCGTGCGCGTCGCTCGCGACGAACGCGGTCAATCGCTCGATGGAGCTCTCGAGGACGGGCCACATCTCGTCGAAGAAGACGCCGAGCAGAGGCGCGAGGGTCGGCGGGATCACATCTCCCTCGATCCACTCCCCACCATGGCTCGTCGCGGGCCGTCCGACGAGCTCGCCGTCGACCAGCGAGTAGAGCTTCTGGTTGTAGCTGCGCGCGTCGAGCGCGTTCGTGCCGTTCGTGCGCTCCACCCACTGCGCGACGAGCGGAAAGCGGGTCCGCATCTCGAAGCCGGGGACCGGGTCGCGGTAGAGGTGCGGGTACAGCGGGCCCATGAGCCCGAAGTCGGCGAGCGACGGACGGCCCCCGAAGACGAAGTCGTGCTCGTCGAAGTGGCGATCGAGGATCCCGAGGATCCGGTCGTTGCTCTCGGTCCAGGCCGTCTCGGTTCGTTCGGTCATGCCGAGGTCGCGGAGCCCGGCGTAGGGTCCCAGCAGCTGCTCCGGCGCGGCCTTCACACCGAACGGCCCGTCGAACATCCTCTGCGCGGCTTCGCTTCGGCCGGTGCCCGTGAGACCGGGAGCGAAGGCGCTTCCCCACTGCAGCCGGTTGTACGCGAGCTGATTCGGCTCGACTCCGGCGAGCGAATGGTGCCAGCGCTCCCAGAAGCCCCAGACGACCATCCATTCGTCGGCCAGGAGCTCCAGCAGATACGACGCGAGGCGCTGCCGGGGGCGCTCCACGGGCGACGGCACGATCGCGCGAGTCGGGTCCGCGCGCTCGAAGTGGTCGATGATCTCGCTCGAGTCGTGGATCCACTCCCCGTCCGCCGTCAGAACCTGGGGCACCGTGACCGATCCGGTGTTCGGAACGAGCAGCCCGAAGATGAGCTCGTACGAGCAGAGGATGTCTTCGAAGCCCGGGCCGAGCGCGCCAAAATGATCCTTGTAGCGCAGGTACGACCGGATCTTGCCGGAGAAGTAGCTGAGCTCCCACGAGAACAGGCGGTGACGTTGGGTCATGGCCGGTTTGTCGACGATCGACCACCCGTCCGTCAAACCCGCAGGCCCCGACGTGGAGTCCGCGACTCCCCCGCGCGCGGCGGTCGGTCTCCGGCCGGGTGGTTCGAACGAGCGTCAGTTCTTGATCGACATCCCGCCGTCGACGGGAAGCACCGCGCCGTTGATGAACGACGAGGCGGGCAGCGCGAGGCTCAGCGTCGCGTGCGCCACCTCCTCCGGCTCGCCGTAACGCCCCAGAGGCACGCGGCGGCGCGCGAACGTCTCCTTGTCGGCATCGGGGATCGGCGCGGTCATCCCCGTGCGGATCGGGCCGGGACAGATCGCGTTCACGGTGATGCCCGTCTTGCCGAGGTCGACGGCGAGCGAGCGCGTGAGACCGATCACTCCATGCTTCGCGGCCGTGTACGGCCCCGAGTAGCGCTGCGCGCCGAGCCCTTCGGTCGAGGAGATGTTGATGATGCGACCCTCCCCGCTGCGCTTCAACATCGGCAAGCACGCGCGAACGAGACGAACCTGTGCGGTCAGCAGGATCGAGAGCGCACGATCCCACGCCTCCTCGTACCCGTCGGCTTCGACGTCGCCGCCGATCGCGACGCCCGCGTTGTTGACGAGCACGTCGATCCCGCCGAGATCCCGATCGATCTCGGCGACGACCGAGCGGATCCGCTCACCGTCGCTCACGTCGAGCGTCCAGCCCTTCGCTTCGCCGCCGGCGCCACGGATCTCCTCGACGACCTTCGCGACGCCTTCCGCGTTCAGGTCCGTCACGGCGACCTTGGCGCCTTCGTCCGCGAAGAGGTGAGCGGTCGCCCGCCCCATCCCACTGGCCGCTCCGGTCACCAGAGCGACCTTCCCCGCGACCGACCGACTGCGCTTCGAGAGTCGTGGCATGCTCGGAGTCCTCTCACGGGTCGGCGGAGCGGTTCAAGCGACCGCCCGGAAGCGAAACGCGGCCGCGCGGGGCTCGACCCGGATCTCGCGAAACCCCGCGCGCTCGAGCCGTTCCGCAAACGTCTCCGGATCCACGAGCACCATGGTGTCGAGCACGTGCGCGAGACGAAAGAAGAGACTCGACCGGCTGTCGCAGCCGGCGAACGGAGCCCCTGGACGCAGCACCCGGTGTACCTCGGACAACAGTTGGTCCTGCCGCCGGGACGACGGCACGTGATGCAGCATCGTCATCGAGACCGCTCCCGAGAACGAGCCGGCGGCGAACGGCATGTTCGTCGCGTCCCCCTCGTGAACCGTGACGTTCGACCCGGCGAAGCGCTCGCGGAGGGATGCCGCCAATCGCGGATCGATCTCGACCGACGTCAGACGCGCCGCACGCGCACGCAGCAGCTCCGTCACCACGCCCGGACCGGGCCCGACCTCCAGGACGTCGTCGCCGAGATCCGCATCGCGCAAGACCCAGGGGAGAATCCGGTCGCGCACCTGGTCGGCCCACTTCCCCGAACGGCAATACCACCGATGAACGGCGTTCATGCGTGAAGGATGGCTCTGGGCGCCAGTGAAGTCTCACGTTATTCTGACAGAAAATGTCGAGAGACGGACAATGGCGCCCGCTCGCCGCGATCGCCGAGGATTTCGTTACCGGCAGCGAGATCCCACCCCATCATCACGACCGGGCCCAGCTCGTTCATGCGGTGCGGGGCGTGATGCGCGTCACGACCCAACACGGCATCTGGGTCGTCCCCCCCGGCCGCGGGCTGTGGGTGCCTCCGCGCGTCACCCACGAGATCCGGATGCGCGGGACGGTCGAGATGCGGACCGTCTACCTCCACCGGTCGGTGGTGCCGGACGCGCCCGCCCAGTGCTCGGTCGTCCACGTCACGCCGCTCCTGCGGGAGCTCCTCGTCCGCGCGACCGCGTTTCCGCATCCGTACCCTCTGGGGGGTGCCGAGGAGCGCATCGCCTCCCTCATCCTGGACGAGCTGCACATGGCTGGCGTCGCGCCGCTCCACCTCCCCACACCACACGATCCGCGACTGCGGAGAATCACCGACGCGCTGCTGGCGAACCCCGGGGACACGCGCCCGCTCGCGGCCTGGGGTCGCGAGGTCGGGGCGACCGCCCGAACGCTCGCCCGCGCCTTCGTCTCTGATACGGGGATGACGTTCGGCGCCTGGCGGCAACAGGCCCGCCTCCTCCACTCGCTCGAGCTTCTCGCCGACGGCAGTCCCGTCACGACCGTCGCCCTCGATCTCGGCTACGAGGGCCCCAGCGCGTTCATCGCGATGTTCCGGCGCGCCCTCGGCACGACTCCGAGTCGATATTTCCGCACCCTTCCTTCGGAGACCTCTCCCACCCGCGAGGACGGATTGCGCTCCACACCGCGCGCGGAGGCCCGTTGATCGGGCTCAGCCCCTCGGATAGACCGGCCGCATCGCCACCTTGGACGATACGCGTCTGCGGCTCCTGTACGATCTGAGCTGCGCCTTCGCCGAGCACATCGAGCTCGACGCGCTCGTCCCGTCGGTCATCGATCGTGCACGCGACCTCTTCGCCGCCGACGGCGCGTCGATCCTGCTCTACGATGCCGATCGCCGCGAGCTCTACTTTCCCTACGTCGCGGAGGAAGATCCCGAAGCCGCCGCGGAGCTCCTGCGCCTGCGCCTCCCCGCCGGCCAGGGCATCGCCGGGCACGTTCTGCGGACCGGCGCGCCCACCCGCAGCGACTCGGTGCGCCACGATCCACGCTTCTTTCAAGGCGCCGACGACGCCACGCAAACGCAGACCGGCCCCCTCCTCGCCGCGCCGCTCGTCTGCCGACACGCGACGATCGGCGTCATCGAGGTCGTTCGGCGCGTCGGCGCGTCCCCGTTCACCGAAGGAGATCTCGAGTTCCTCGCGACGCTCGCCTCGAGCGTCGCGGTCGCCATCGACAACGCCCGGCTCTACGGACGGACCAAGGAGTCCGCGCAACGACTCGAGGCCACGGTCGACGCTCTCACGCGCGATCTCGCCCGCCGCGACCGCGAGCACCAGATCATCGGCGGCAGCGAAGCCACCCGGGAGCTTCTCGAGCTCATCGACACGGCGGCCACTCACCCGATCACGGTGCTGATCCATGGAGAGACCGGAACCGGCAAGGAGCTGGTCGCGCGGCGTATCCACTACACGAGCGCCCGCCACGGCGGCCCCTTCATCCCGGTCAACTGTGCGGCGCTCCCGCAGACGCTGCTCGAAAGCGAGC
>JAUIFY010000210.1 GCA_030430245.1 bacterium
CGGAAGACCGTCCTTGTGCGTCACCAACATGTCGTGACCGTGTAGGTGGAAAGCGACGTCGGTCCCCGCACCGAACAGCCGGAGCCGCACGACGTCGCCCTCTCGCACACGCAGCGGCTGCGTGAGCGGAAAGGACTTGCCGTTGATCGAGTAGTAGTCGAGCACCTCGCCCGGGTGGCCGCCGACCCCGAACCGGTCCGCCACCTTCGAGTTCCAACCCGAGAACATCAGGATCGCGTCCCGGGTGACCTCCTTCTCCAGCGCGGAGGGTTCCCGCGGCTCGACGATCAACGGCCCCCACATTCCCCGCAAGCCGACGTGCTCGGGGACGTTGACGTGGCAGTGGTACCAGAGGGTTCCCGGCCGCGTCGCGATGAAGTGATAGAGGTAGCTGCCCCCTGGCGGCACGGCCTGCTGCGTGACGTTCGGAACGCCGTCGCTCCTCCACGAGCCGATCTGGTGCATGCCGTGCCAGTGGATCGTGTGCTCCATGGACGAGAGGTTCACGAACTCGACCTTGACCTCGTCTCCCTCCCGGATGTGAAGAAGAGGCCCCGGGACCTGCCCGTTGAAGCCCCAGACCTTCGAGCGAAACCCCGGCGCGACCTGCAGCTCGCGCTCCTCGGCGCGAAGCTCGAACTCGTGGAGGCGCGAGTCTGGATACCGCTTTCGGAGCTCCTCCGGAGGCGGAGGAGCCTCCGCGCGCTCCGGACCGAGCATGGCCGCGGGCATCACCATCGCAGCGTGATCGTGATCGTGCCCCGGGGCCGGCACGTCGACGAGCGCGGCGGCGGCGTCAACCGGCGCGCCGGTCTCCCCCGGCGGCCCGCCGGAGAGCACCCGCAGGTGACGCACCAGAGCCGAGACCTCCTCTTCGTCGAGGACACCGCCCCACGCCGGCATGAGGACCGACTTGCCGACCGCAGGTCCGCCGCCGACGATGGCGCGCGCCAGGTCGTCGTCGCTGCGGGTCGACATCTCGCGGGAATCCGTGTGGTCGCGCGGTTGCACGGCCATGTCGGGGACGTTGATGCCCTTGCCGTCGCCCGCGAGGCCATGACAGGCCGTGCAGTACGTCCGGTAGAGCAGCTCGCCGTCGGGGCTCGCGCCCTCGGCGAGCGACGCGCCCCGCGACGCGCCGAGCAAGACGAAGACGATCGCCACGGTCGATCGAAACGCGAAGCCGCTCATCGCTTCCCTCCGCTCAACGTCGCGAGATACGCGATCAGCTTCCCGACCTCTCCCTCCTGGAGGCCGTAGTCGGGCATGGGCGCGACGGGATCCCACGCCTGGGGATCACCGAGATAGCTCCAGAGGAACGGGGCCTGCAGGCGATCGTACGCGCTGTAGAGCTCGGGCCCCGAGACGCCGCCCGCGTCCGCCGCGGTCCGGTGACACGAGCCACAGCCCTTGAACTTCTCGAAGTTGAGCTTGGCGAGGACGGGAGGCACGGCGGGAACGTCCGGGGGCGGCTGCGCGAGTCGCTCGGCACCCCACCGAAGCTCTCCGAGTGCGGAGACGACGGCGTCGAGATTCTCGGCCGCCACCGTTTCGTGCGGCCCGAGCTCGGATGCGTCGACGACGTCGCCCCTCTCCCCGCCCGGCTTCGAGTTGGCCGCCGGAAACATGCCCGCGGGCCGCACGCGCATCGGCTCCGCGAGCCATCGCCGCAACCACTCGGGCCGATACTTGACGCCCGCGTAGAAGAGGTCGGGCGCGCGACGTCCCGACAACGCCTCCACCGTGACCTCCGCCGCGTCGGGAGGCTCCAGCCGATGACAGGACGCGCAACCGGACTCCACGAGAACTCCGGAGGGCTCGCGCGCCCGAGCCGGATCTGGAGCGGCGACGCCGCCACCCACGACGGCGCACGCGACCACCAGAGCCGCGGTGCGCGTACGGGCGGCGCGACGGCGTCGTCTCGGAAGGTCGAACGACTCGTACGAAACCAAATGATGCATTTGAAATGCATCTTTAAAAAGACGGCGCGGTGAAGTCAAGGCGACGAGCCGCATTCGCTCGGCGCGAGCTCATGGTGGGCCGCGCCGAACGAACGAACCCCGGCGATCACTTGATGCCCAGCCGTCGGGCCAGATGGTGGAGATTGCCGCGATCGACCTCGAGATCGCGCGCGGCGGCCGCCCAGTTGCCGCGGTTGCGTCGCACGGCCTCGCGGATGAGAGAACGTTGGAAGTCGGCCGTCGCTTCGCGCAGCGGACGGATCGGCTCCGCCCGCATGCGGCTCGGCGACGCACCGTTCGGACTCTCGGCTCGGTCGTCGAGGGAAACGTCGCCTCGGCCGACGATGATCGTCTCCCCCACCGGCGTCCGCGAGGAGGACCGTAGAACTCCCCGGGAGACGACGTTCTCCAACTCGCGGACGTTGCCCGGCCACTCGGAACTCCGCAACGTCTCGTGCGCTTCCGGAGTGAAACGGATCGGCCCGATGCCCAGCCGTCGGCGGGCACGATCCGCGAAATGCCCGGCGAGTACCGGAATGTCTTCGATGTGCTCGCGCAGGGGCGGGACGCGAATCCGACACACGTCGAGACGGTGAAGAAGATCGGCGCGAAAGCGCTTCAGGCGGACCTCGGCCTCGAGATCGCGATTGGTCGCGGCGAGGACCCGCACGTCCACGCGGGAAGGCAGATCGGCCCCCACCCTCTGGATCTCGCCCTCCTGGAGCACGCGGAGGAACTTCGGCTGTACGTGGAGAGGCAGCTCGCCGATCTCGTCCAGAAAGATGCTGGCGCCATCCGCCACGCGAAACTTGCCCGGTCGGTCCTCCACGGCGCCGGTAAAGGCTCCCTTCTCGTGACCGAAGAGCTCGCTCTCGACGATCGACTCGGGGAGTGCGGCGCAGTTCACGTAGACCAGCGGGAACTCGGCGCGCGTCGATCGGGAGTGCAGCATGCGCACGACCAGCTCCTTGCCGACGCCGGTCTCCCCCGTCACCAGGACGGGGTACGCGGAGCCCGCTACCACCTCGATGTCCTCGCGGAGCCGGGCCATCGCCGCGCTCCCGCCCAGAAGCAGCCCACCTCGCCGATCGAGCACGTCGCGCACGAGATCGCGCGCGACCATGCCCTGCTGGCGCGCGTGCCGCTCGAGGGCCTCGATCAGGTCGGTCGTTCGCAAGGCCGCTCCCGCGAGCGCCGCGAGGTGGGCGAGGAGAACGTCGTCGATCTCGTCGAACGCCCCCGGCTCCAGCGCGTCCGCGGTCAGCACCCCGATGAGCTCCCCCTCCACGCGCAACGAGCAGCCGATGCACGCGTGCACGCGGTGCGTGAGCACGGGCGCCGCCGTGACGAGCCCGTCGTAGGGATCGGGCAGGGCGCTGTCGGCCGAGAAGCGCACCGGCGCCTCGCTGCGACAGATCGCGTCGAGCCGCGGGTGCTCGGCGCGCGTGAACCGGCGACCGAACACGTCCGACGAGAGCCCCCGTGCCGCGACCGGCACCAGGTCGTCGCCTTCCAATCGCAACACGGCGGCGGCGTCGCAGGCCACGACTCTCGTGACGGCCTCGACCAGACGCCGCGAGCGGTCCTCGGCCGAGAGCGACGTGGTCATGTCGAGCGCGATCGAAAGGAGGTCTTCGAGACTCGGATGCGCTGTCGTATTCACAACAAAGTTGTGGATATCGCATCCCGCGAGTCGTGTCGATATGACAACACCCGGGCGGAAATCCCTGGAATCACGGGCGAACCGGGACGGCACGGGGTGTGCGTAGGACTTCGTCCGGAAGGAGATTCGACATGATGCCCCAAACCAACCTCGAGTCGCAGAGCCTGGCGGAGCTGGCCGTCGCGCACGCCGGCGCGTCGCGCGTGTTCCACCGGCACGGCCTCGACTTCTGCTGCCACGGCGGCGTGACTCTCGCAGACGCGTGCGCCCGCAAAGGGCTGGATCCCGCCGAGCTCGTCGCGGAGCTCGCGCGCGAAACCGACACGCCCGCCCAAACGGAGCGGTGGGACACCCAGCCCATTCCCGTGCTGATCGACTACATCCTGGACCGCTTCCATGCGGGGCACCGAGCCGAGCTCGCGCGCCTGCGGGAGATGGCCGAGCGGGTCGAGAAGGTCCACGCCGCCAAGGCGTCCCGGCCGCAGGGACTCGCCGACCACCTGGCCCACATGAGCTTCGAGCTCGAGAGCCACATGCAGAAGGAAGAGAACGTGCTGTTCCCGCTCCTCGCGTCCGGGCGCGGGGCGATGGCGGCCGCACCGATTCGGGTGATGGAGCAGGAGAATCAGGACCACGGCCGCAACCTCGCGCGACTGCGAGAGCTGGCCCACGACTTCGTGCCGCCGATGGACGCCTGCGGCACCTGGCGTGCCCTCTACCTCGGCCTGGCCGAACTCGAGCGCGAGGTGATGGAGCACATCCATCTCGAGAACCACGTGCTGTTCCCCCAAGCCCTCCGGGCCCAAGGCTAGGCGCACGGCCCGTGCGAGTTCTGTTCTACTACCGGGGCATCGAGAACATGGGCGTCGGCTACTGCATGTCGATGCTCAAGTCACACGGACACGAGATCGATCTGATCTTCGATCCGGGACTCGACGACAACCTGTTCATCAAGTTCCCCCAACTCGCCTGGGTGAATCGGCACGAGGCGTTGCTCGAACGGGCGGTCGGCTTTCGCCCCGACCTGATCGCGATGGGGTGCCCCACGAACCTCTATCCCTTCGCCCGTAAGATGGCGGAGAAGCTTCGGGAGAAGCTCCCGGAGGTTCCCATCCTGATGGGCGGCCATCACGCGCAAGCCCTGCCGGAGTACGTCCTCGAGAATCCGCACATCGACATGGTGTGCACCGGAGAGGGAGAGATCGCGATCCTCGAGCTCGTCTCCCGCATGGAGCGCGGCGAGGATTACACCGACGTACCGACGCTCTGGGTGAAGAAGGACGGCGTCGTTCACCGCAACCCCATCGGCCCGCTCGAGAACGACCTCGACCGGTTCCCCTTTCCCGAGAAGCAGCTCTGGTGGGACTACGGCTGCTTTCGCGACAACCTGGAGGTGTTCACGGGTCGCGGGTGCCCCTTCAAGTGCACGTTCTGCAACATCCACTACCAGCGCGAGATCTTCAAAGACCGCGGGAACTTCCTACGCAAGAGATCGCTCGACAGCGTGATGGCCGAGCTGAAGCAGAACGTCGCCAAGTACGACGTCCGCTATGTCTCCGTCCACGACGACAACTTCACGACCAACCCCAAGTACGTGGAGGAGTTCTGCGAGCGGTATCGCCGCGAGATCAACCTCCCCTGGTACTGCTTCGGCTATCCGACCACGCTGCGCCCCAAGCTCGTTCGCGCCATGAAGGCGGCGAACTGTCATACGATTTTCATGGGAGTCGACTCCGGCGACCCGGACGTGCGTCGGCACATGATGGAGCGCCCGATGACCGACGATCTCATTCGGAACGCGGCGAAGACGGTGCTCGAAAGCGGCATCGGCCTTCAGGCGTCCTGCATCTACGGCAACCCGGGCGAGAGCCCGGAGCAGATGTTCAAGACGCTCGCGATGATCGACGAGATCAAGCCGACCCAGGCATCCGCCTACGTCTTCTACCCGTTCCCGAAGACGAAGATGTACCAGGCGTCCGTCGACCTGGGGTACCTCGACGAGGAAGGCGAGCAGAAGGTCCGTGACGGCATCTCGGGCTATCACCACGAGTCGGTGCTCGAGCACCCCCACAAGGAGCTCGCCGAGACGCTCGCCAAGATCACGCCCGTGTACGCCCGGTCTCCGGAGCTCCTGAAGCCGGCCATCCGATGGATCATCCGTCGCCGCATGAAGCGCGTCGCCCTCGCGCTCTACGTCCTGTTGATCCCGCTCACCTTTCCCTACCTGGGCGTCGAAGGAATCCGGGTCACGCTGCGCATGGCGTACCAGGCGCTCGCCGGCCGCCCGGCGGAGTCCCCCGCCGTAGAGAGTGCAACGTAGCCCGGGGCGAAACGTCCGGGAGGCTGCGCGGTGCAGCACGTCCCGGGCGGCGTCGAATCAGTCGACGAGCTCGACCTCGCTCGGCCGCCACGACTTGTCGAAGAAGCTCGGCAGTGGGCCGTAGAGGCGTAGGATGCAGAACCAGCCCTTGCTCGGGTCGGTCTGGACCCAGTTGCCTTCGGCGACGTTCTCGGGCCTCTTCGGACCGAAGTACACCGTCGTCGAGCCGTCTGCGGCTGGCTGGGCGGCCGGTGTCGGATAGCTCTGACTGCCGGCTCGCGGATACCTCTGCGGTGTCTGCAGCATCGACCGCGTCTGGTTGTCGTACAGCGTGACCGACCAGAACGCCTTCGCCGGAATGCCCTTGGGCAGCGTCAGCTCGTAGGTCTTCGCGCCGTCGTACGGATCCCCCTTGCCGTCGTGGAATCCGATCAAGTACTGCGAGCCGACCTCCGGGATGGTCATGATCATCGCCGGGCTGTCCAGCGTGTACGCGTAGTAGAACGCCGTGCGGCTATCGAGCTTGCGCGCACCGGTCGGCGGATGGGGCTCGAACATCCCGTCCTCGAACGCAGGCGGTGGCGTCTCGAAGAGAGCGCCACCGTCCCACAGCATGTTCGTCCAGTAGGACCCCTCGTAGTAGGCCCAATCCGGGTGCTTCTCGAGCGCCTGCCACTGCAGGGCACGTCCGAAGGCCTGCCCGGCGGCGGCGGCCTCCGTGAGGATCTTCTTCATTCGAGCATCGGGTTCGAACGGCTTCCCGTGCACGATGCCGATGGCGGCGAGCTGTCCGGCGAGCTCGACGTCGTAGCTGGTCGCCGGCTCGTTCTGGACGTTCTCGTTGATCATCTCGAAGAAGCCGTAGTCGCTGGGCGGGATCGTATTGAACGACATGCCCGACGCGTCGATGAACTTCATCTCCGGGACCTCGGGCTCGCCGGCGAGCCGGACCTCGCCCTTCAGAGCCTCGGCGATCGGCGTTCCGTAGCTCCCCGGCCTGTACGGGTAGATCTTCAGGTTCTGCTTGATGTTCTCGACCGCGGGCTTCGGGTCCCGGCCGTCGACGATGAAGGCGCGCAGCGCGTAGAGAATCGTGTTGGTCCTGGCATGGGCGACGAAGTAGCCGCCCTCGGGAAGCGATCCATCATAGCCCGGCCCGACGACCAGATACCTGCCTCCGAGGCCACGGTCCGGCCCCGGGCGACCGACATCGATGATCCACTGGAACCACATGTCGTTGAGCGCGCCGAGCCCGCCCGAGGGCTGCTCGATCACCACCGGCCCCTTCGAGAGGTCGATCCACCCCAGGTAGTAGATCGTGTCGGCGTTCGCGGTCAGAAACAGCGAGTCGGAGTCCATCAGCTCGTCGAAGATGACGATGTCGCCGCTGCCCGCGCCCACGCTCTCGAAGCCCTTCTTCAGCGCCAGCGCGGAAGCGCCCCGAAAGCTGTTGTTGTAGACGGCGAGCGCCCTGGCGAAGTCGACGGCATCGAAGGCCGACTGCGCGGTCGCATCCGTCGGCACACCGCCATCGAAATCGAGCGTGCCGATCCGGGTGCGGACCGACTCGGGTGCGCCGAGGGATCGAACGGTCGTCTCCGAGACGTCCGCCCGGGCGACGGTACTGAGAAGGCAAACGGCGGCGATCATCGCCGCCGCTCTCTCCGAAGTCATGTCTCTCACACCTCTCTGCAACCAGTGCCGTGCCGCAAGCCTGCGGAATGAACCAGGGGGGCAATACATGACGGAGCTGCGCGGGGGAAGACGATTCGTGGCGCTCGCGCTCTTCTGACGCGACGAAAAGTGCCATCGTCCGCGCGCCATGATACGGACGTTCGCGTGCCGCCTCCGGAGGCGACGTCCGTGCCGTGGTCGCGCCTCCGGGGGCCGGTCCGTTCCCAAAGGTGTTCGAAGACACCCACAGAGCTCATAGAGAGGATCGAACGAAATGAAGGCAGCAGCTTGCGTCGGTTTGGCCGTGGCCCTTTGCTTGATGGGAGCTTCCCCGAGCCAGGCCGAAGATCCAGTTGGTGGAATCAGCTTCCACGAGCGCTCGATCGCCGCCGGCATCGGGTATTCGTGGGGCGCGGGGACGCTCCATTTCGAGGGCAAGAACTACCCCTTCAAGGTCTCGGGCCTCGCCGTCGGGCAAGCCGGCGCCGAGGACATCACTGCCACGGGGAGCGTCTATCGTCTGAAGAGCATCGCGGACTTCAGCGGCAACTTCACTGCAGCCTCCGGCGACCTGACGCTCGGGGGCGGTGAAGCGGGCACGGTGATGCAGAATCAGAACGGCGTCGTGATCAAGATCCGAGCGACGACCCAGGGGTTGGACGCGAAGATCGGCACCGAAGGGTTCAAGATCACCCTGGAGTAGGACGAGTCAAACGCGGCTCCGCGCGGCGTGAGTCCCACCGAGACTCACGCCGCGCGCCGGATGACGGCGCCAGGGCCGGTTCGGCCACGGCGAAGACCGCGGAGATCGGGCAGCGACATGAGTACTCTCGTCGGCTTCGAAATCGGCTTTTGGGACTACGTGACCTTCGCGGCCCTCGCGCTGGTCATTCTCTCGGCGTTCATCTTCGTGATGTGGGTGGCGGGCCTGCCGGGGCGGATCGCCATCGCTCGCAAGCACCCGGAAGCCGAGGCGGTGAAGATCATGGGGTTCGCAGGCTTCCTCGCCGTCGTCCCATGGATCCAGGCGTTCATCTGGGCGTTCAAGCCGACCGACGTCGTGGACATCCGCAGCTTTCCTCCCGAGGAAGCCGCGCGCATCGACGAGGAGATCTCGCGGCTGTCGGGCGCATCCGACTCCGCGAAAGCCCCCGACCCAGCGCCTGCTCCGGGAGAGCCGCCCGCGGGGCGCCGGCGAGACGATTCGGAGTGATTCCCGATGGTCCTCGCGGTCGTCCTCATCGTCGTCTACTCGCTCCTCGTCTGGCTCGTGTTCTTCAAGCTGCGATGGCTCCGGTGGACCATCCCCTGGGCCTTCTTCTCGAGCTTCTTCGTCATCCACGCCCTCCTCATCTTCATGATCGGGCTACGGTTCGTCACGCCCTATTCCGGCAACGCGAAAGTGGTGCAGCACACGATCCAGCTCGTGCCGAGGCTGAACGAGCCCACGCTCGTGACGGAGGTCCTGGTCGAACCGAACGTGCCCGTCAAACGAGGCCAGCCGCTGTTCCAGTTCGATCGACGGCCGTACGCGTACCAGGTCCGCCGGCTCGAGGCGCAGCTCGCCGAGGCGAAGCAGAACGTGCTCGTGCTGGAGTCCGACGAGCAGGTCGCCCGGGAGAACGTCGCGAAGGCGCGCAGCGAGCTCGAGTTCGCGCAGTTCCAGAAGAACCTCTTCGACAGCCTGGCGTCCCAGGGCGCCGGCCCCGAGGAAGAAGCGCAGAAGTGGTCCGCCCAGCTCAAGATCGCCGAGGCGACGGTCATGGAGGCGGAGGCACAGCTCGAGCGGGCGACATTGCGCTACCAGTCGGAGGTCGACGGGGTGAACACCACCGTGGCCGCCGTCGAAGCCGAGCTGGACCTGGCCCGCTACTACCTGGACAACACCACCCTCGTCGCTCCCGAAGACGGGCGCGTGGTGAATCTTCAGGTTCGTCCGGGCATGGTCGCGGGCTCGGTCCGGGTCGGCGCCATCGCGTCCTTCATCTGCGACGAGGGGCGCTACGTCCTCGCGAACTACTTCATGGAACACCTGAAGTACGTCGACGAGGGCCAGCCGGTGGAGGTGGCGCTGAACCTGTACCCGGGCCAGATCTTCCGGGGCAAGGTCGAAGCGGTCTGGAAGGCGAGCGCCGCGGGCCAGATGCTGCCCAGCGGCAAGCTGCCCCACTTCCTCCCGCACCCGCCCGATGAGCCGCAGGGCCAGTACGCGGTGAAGATCGCGCTGGAAGAGCCGGATCCATCGCGCTTCCCAATCGGCGCCCAAGGCGGGGCTGCCATCTACACCGGCGGAATGACCGGCGCTTGGGCCGCGTTGCGCCGAGTGGCCATCCGGGCCGACACGTGGCTGAACTTCCTCTACCCGATGCCGTTCTGACGATGTCGAATCGGGTTCGCGAGAAGCGTCCGTTCTTCCCGCTCTCGGCCGTCGCTGCCGCATGGCTCGCGATGGTGCTCTTGGGCTGTCCGCTGTCGAAGCCCCCGTCCCGATCCGACATCGTGGACCAGACGCTGCCTCCGGTTCCTCCGGGGTGGACCTCGAGCGACCCGACCGGCGGCGTCGTCGATGGCTGGCTCGCTTCGTTCCGCGACCCGGGCCTGGACGCCATCGTCGCCGAGGCGCTGGCGCACAACCTCGATCTCCGCAGCGCGGCCGCGATGGTCGAGGTCGCTCGGCAGACCGCGATCGTCGTCGGCTCACGCCTGAAGCCGCAGGTCGGCCTCGACATCGGCGTGAGCGGGACGCGCGACGATGGACACGACAGCTGGTTCACGAGCTCGAACGGGCTGGCTGGCGCGTCGTGGGAACCCGATGTCTGGGGTCGGCTCCGGGCGCAACGCGCAGAGGCCGAGGCGGACTACGAGACCGCGGCCCTCGATTACGCCTATGCCCGCCAGTCGCTGGCCGCGATGACCGCCAAGGCCTGGTACGACAATACCGAAGCCATCCAGCTCGAGGCCCTGGCCGCGCAGAGCGTTCGCATCCATGCGAACCTGCTCGACCTGGTCGTCGCACGACGCAAGGCGGGAAAGGTCGGCGATCTAGACCTCGCGGAGGCCAAGGGAAACCTCAATGCCGCGCGAAGCGAGCTCGTCCGCGCGCAGGGCGTGGTGAAGCAAGCCAGCCGACTCCTCGAGACTCTCGTCGGTCGCTATCCGGCCGCCGAGCTACGGGCACACGCCGACTTCGTGCCCGTCCCCCCGCCCGTGCAGGCGGGACTCCCCGCATCCCTACTCGAACGTCGTCCCGACGTCGCGGCAGCCGAAAAGTCGGTCCTCGCGGCCTTTCGCAAGGAGGAGTCGGCCAAGCTGGCTCTTCTGCCACGGTTCTCCCTGGGATTGACCGGGGGCAAGCTCAGCGACGGCGTTCTCTCGCTACTGCGCCTCAACCCATGGATGTTCAACGCGCAGCTCGGAATGTCGATTCCCATCTACACGGGCGGCGCTCTCCGGGCGGAGATCGAGATCGCCACCCTGGAGCAACAGGCCGCCGTTTCCACGTACGGCAATGTCGCGCTCGTCGCGTTCCGAGAGGTCGAGAACGGCCTCACGAGCGAAGACCTGCTCGCCGAGCGCCTCCGGCTGGACCATGCCGCGCTGCGCGACCGAACGGAGGCTCTGCGGATCGCCCGCGTCCAGTATCAAGCGGGACGGATCAGCCTGCTCTCGGTGCTCCAGCTTCAAGAGGCACAGCTCGCGAGCGAGGCCGAGGTGATCAAGCTCCGCAGCGCGCAGCTCGCGAATCGGATCGACCTCCACCTTGCGCTCGGCGGGAGCTTCGATGCCCAGCCCGCCGCGGACTTGGACCAAGATGCGTCGGGCGAAGCACGGCCGCGTGCGTCCGGTGCCCCACGCGCATCCTAGAAGGCGAACTCGAAGCGCGACTCGAAGACGTTCACCGCGCCCTCGTCGGGGCCGTCCGTCACGTCCGCGAAGACGTAGTTGAACATGACTCGAACGTGGGCGTTCCAGTACCAGCTGACGGCGCTCGTCGCGCTCAGCATCTGGCCGCCCCGCACCTGCCCGGAGCTGAGATCGAGGTAGGACACGCGCTGGCTCACCGCCACGGCGCCCCAGCCGGGGCCGCACGGGCGAAAGTCCCGGCGCGGGACGAGGCGACCGAAGGTCCCGCTGGCCGGGTCGTAGGGGCGTCGTTCGCCCGTGAGGATCCAGCTGGCGAAGGCGTAACCACCCCAGAAGTCGCTGTCGTCGCCCCCCGCGCCCCGCACGAACGATTGCAGGAGCTCGGCCTGGACGAGGCGCGATCCGTGGCGCCAGGCAGCCTCGAGCCCGTACTGCAACGACGTGGAGGCGTCGATGCGACCGGTGTCGACGACGTACGGCGCGGCGAAGCTCTCGGGGCGGGAGCGGTACTGGATGTTGTCCTGCCCGGAGAAGAGGAAGCTGGCACTCAGGCCCAGGTGCACGAGCGACGGCGCGTCGGGTGCCGTCGAGTGCCAAGCGACGCGCCCGATGGGCTGCACCGCCGCCTTGGAGGCGTCGCCCGTGGCCTGCGTCTGCCCCGCGGAGAAGAGGCCCGCACTCCAGGCGAGGCGCCACCGTTCGTGGGCACCGTTGAGGAGTACCCCCGTGCGGTAGCCGGGGGCCATCGCCAGGAGGGGAGACCCCATCTCCATGAAGGGAATGGCCCGGCTGCTCTCGATGTTGTCGAGCCCCATGGGTGGGGTCGTGTGCCCGAACGTCACGTCCGAAATCCCCCAACGGTT
>JAUIFY010000211.1 GCA_030430245.1 bacterium
CGCAGACGGCACACGAAACGAAGGGATACCGATGGCGCCGATCGCCCGGTCGGTACAGTTCGGCGAGGCACTCCGCGCACGGTGCCGCGTCGAGAGGCAGCGGGCCCGGACTCCCATCCGCCCGGCTCTCGTCGATCTCGAAGCCGCCCTCTCCACTCGGGGACACCGGCTCGGCTGCGATCGAATCGATCCGCGCACCTCGTGGAGCCTCGGACGGCAACCGTTTCAGGAAGCCGGCGACGTTCGTGGAGGCGCCCTCGATCTCCACTCGTACGCCGCTCGCACGATTCGACACGCGGCCCCCGAGCCCGAGCTCCGACGCCAGGCGGCAGACGAACGGACGGAACCCGACGCCCTGCACGAGGCCGTGGATGCGGAGAGCGAACCGAACCCGATCCCCTTCCGGAACGGATGCCGGTGCGAGCATCACTCCTCCACCACCAGGCTCTCGAGCCGGATGTCCTGCGCCCCATCCTCCGAGACGTCACGGCCGACGTCGATCACGAGCCGGGCTCCTTCGGCCACGGTCCCACAGGCGGCCCGCTCGAAGTGCTCGCGAAGATGGTCGGCGGAGATGTGCGCGAGCGCCCCCAGGCGCAGTCGGACCTCTTCCACGCGGGTCGCGTTCTCGGTTCGGGCGACCCGATCGATCTGACGCATCAACCCCCGGAGCAAGGACTGCTCATGCACGGGCGACCTCCCTTCTCTCGTCCGCCGTCCATTCCTCCACGATCCGGCGCGCTCGGTCGGCCGCCTCGGGCAGCGCGTCGCGCACCGGCGGGCTCATCTCCGCGCCGAGTTCGAAGCACCCCCCCTCGATGCCGACGAGGACCAGGCGTTCGGGAAGATCGCCGAGCGCCCGGCCCAGCTCGATGGCCGACGCGAGGCCCAGACCGTGGGTCGAGGCCCCGGCCGCGTCGACGAACGGGCCCTCGCTCGGATCGACCCGCATCACCCGTCCGACGGGACGATCGGAGCGAACCGCATCCAGAACGAGCACCCGCGGGCGCCCCGACCACGCATCGAGAATCCAGGCGGCGTCGCGCGGACCGGCGATCAGGTCCGCGTCTCGCAGGCCCGCCGCGGTGAGCCGCGCGACCAGCGCGGGCCCCACGCCGTCGTCGGCGCGTTCGACCGACCCGAGACCGAGCACGAGGGTGTTCGTCCGTGGCGTCATGAGCGGTTCACCCGGAGATCCAGGAAGTGCGTCGCGCAGGAGATGCACGGGTCGTAGTTCCGGATCGTCTGCTCGCACCCTCGTCGAAGCTCGTCTTCGGGTACGTCGAGTCGCGTCGACGCGAAGGCGAAGAGATCCCGCTCGATCGCGTGCTGGTTCTGCGACGTCGGCGGGACGATCCTCGCCTCCTCGATCGTTCCGTCGGCGGCAAATCGATACCGGTGATAGAGGATGCCCCTCGGAGCCTCCGTGCACGCATGTCCCACGCTCTCGCGCGGCGTGACGGGGGCACTGGCCACCGCCGGCGGCTCGTACGATCGCACCCGGCCGAGCGCCTCCTCGCAGGCATGCAGGATCTCGACCGCGCGAATCACGATACTCCGAAACGGGTTCCGCTCGTCCGGGGAGAGCCCGACCGCAGCGGCCGCGGCGCGGGCACCGGGCGAGAGATGGTCCGCATTCAGCGCGAACCGCGCCATGGGCCCGACCAGATAGGTCCCGCCCGAACGCCTCCGGGCGACCAGGGCCGTGCTGTGCGCCACTTGATCCTCGACGAACTCGTCCAGGAACGAAGCGGACTCGATCGACAGCCCTCGATCCGAGGCGATCGGCCCGGAGCAGAACGGGTACTCCCGCTCCGGCCGGAGCGCCACGAGCTCCTCGTCGCGCTCCAGCTCGGGAAAGGGGAGCGACGCCGCCCACTCGACCGTGTCGCGAGCCGCGTCCACCGCCCACGCGAGATCGTCCTCGAGGGTGGCCATCTCGCCACGGGTCGGCGCCCGGTGGAAGCCCCCGACGCGGACGTTGATGGGATGGACCTCGCGGCCACCGAGCACCTGCAGAATCCGGTTGCCGATCTTCTTCAGCCGCAGGCCGCGACGCACGACGTCCCCGTGCTTCTTCGCCATCGCGATCGCATCGTCGAACTCCAGGAAATCCGGCGCATGGAGCAGGAACACGTGGAGCGCGTGACTCTCGATCCACTCGCCGCAGTACAGGAGACGACGCAGGCCGCCGATCTCGGGAGGAACCTCGACGCCGAACGCGTCCTCGACCGCATGGACCGCGCTCATTTGGTACGCGACCGGGCAGATGCCGCAGATCCGTGCGGTGATGTCGGGCGCCTCCTCGTACGAGCGGCCGCGCAGCAAGGCCTCGAAGAATCTCGGCGGCTCGAAGATCTCGAGCCGCGCGTCGACGAGCTCGTCGCCCCGCACCTCGAGCGTGAGCGCGCCCTCCCCCTCCACGCGCGCCAACGAGTCGACGCGAATCGTCCTAGTCCGAGCCACGGGGGTCGCTCTCCTTGCGGAACGCCGGCGCGGCCGCGTTGAAGGTCCGCAGCATACGCACGACGTCGTCGGGCGCGGCGCCGTCTTCGCGCCAGCGGCGCGCGAGGGCCGATACGTTCGGAGCCTCGGCGGGCCCGAAGCAGCCATAGCACCCACGGGAATACGCCGGACACAGAGCGCCACAGCCCGCGTGCGTGATGGGACCCATGCAGGGCTGCCCGAGCACGGCCACGCACACGACGCCGCGACGCTTGCACTCGACACAGACGCTGTGCTCGGAGACGACCGGTCGGCGATCCGCCAGGAACGCGCTGACGACCTCCAGCAGCTGCCGCTTGTCGATCGGACAGCCTCGGAGCTCGAAGTCCACGGGGACGTGCTCCGAGATCGGCGTCGAGTCGCGCAGGGCCGCGATCGTGTCCGGGTTCGCGTAGACGACCGAGAGGTACTCCCGAACGTCCGCGAAGTTGCGCAGCGCCTGAATGCCGCCGGCGGTGGCGCAGGCCCCGATCGCGACGAGGCGACGCGAGTCCCGACGTATCTGCAGGATCTTCTCGCGCTCGGCCGGCGTCGTGATCGAGCCCTCCACGAGCGAGAGATCGTACGGCCCGCGCTGCGACCGCCGCGTGGCCTCGGTGAAGTGCGAGATCTTGATCGCCTCGGCGATCTCCAGGAGCTCATCTTCGAGATCGAGCAGGCTGAGCTGGCAGCCGTCGCACGAGGTGAACTTCCACACGGCGAGCTTCGGACGACGTGCCACGGATCAGAGCTCCTCGACGGCGAGCCACGGCTCGACCACGTCGTACGAGAATACCGGCCCATCCCGACACACGAAGGCGGGGCCGATCTGGCAATGACCGCAGAGCCCGATCCCGCACTGCATGTTGCGCTCGAGCGCGACGTGAATGGCCCCCGGCGCGACCTCGCACCGGAGGAGTTCGGCGGCGGCGAAGCGCATCATGATCTCCGGGCCACAGACGAACGCGATCGTCTCGGCCGGATCGAACACGAGGTTCCGGAGAAGCGTCGTCACGACACCCACGTGGCCTCGCCAGGACTCCGTCGCGCGGTCGACGCTGACGTGCACGTCGACCCAGCCGCTCTTGCTCCATTCCTCGAGCTCGCCGCGGAAGAGCACGTCGCCGGGCGTCCGCGCGCCATACAGAAGACCGATCCGACCGTACAGATCCCGGTGGGCGAGCAGCTCGTAGATCAACGATCGCAACGGCGCGAAGCCGATACCGCCGGCGATGAGGACGACGTCACGACCCGCCGCCTCGGCGACCGGCCACCCCCGGCCGAACGGACCGCGCACACCGACGTCCGCCCCCGCCCCGAGGCGCCCGAGCCACGTGGTCACCGCCCCGACCTCGCGCACGGTGTGCGTGACGAATCCACGACGTCCCGGATCTCCGCTGATCGAGATCGCCGCCTCGCCGATGCCGAACGCGTACAGCATGTTGAACTGCCCCGGGGCGAACGACTCGACGGGAAGACCGTCCGGAGGCCGCAGGTCGACCGTGAAGGTGTCCCGCGTCTCGCGTCGGATCGCGCTCACCCGGTGCGGGACGGGGATGACGGGCCCCGAGGAGACGAGCTCCGGCGTCGTCACGCGCTCTCCTCCGCGCGCCGGCCGTAGAGGTCGAGCAGCTGGAGACGCGCGCCGGACAGACGTTCGCCGACGACCGCCGCCACGCGCTGGAGCAGCGCGTAGCCGAGATCGTGGTTGTCGTCGCACTTCTTGCGCAGACAGGCTCCGTCGAGCGCCACCGCGCGAACCGCGGTGACGGCGCGACCGTCGAAGAGCCATCGGTGCGGGGGAACGAGCCACGACCAGCCGACGACGTCGCCTTCGCCGACCGTCTCGACGGTGAGCCTCCCGCGACCGGGCTCGTGGATCTCGATCGCGACTTGGCCGACGCGCACGATGTAGAACCGGTCGGCGGCCGCGCCGGCCCGAAACAGCACCGCGCCCTCGTCGAACTGGACGTTCGACGCGCAACCGGCGAGCAGTGCGATCTGGTCGGGCGCGAGCCCGGCCGTGAAGGGGTGATCAGCCAGCAGATCCGGGATGCTCTTCACGCCACGTCTCCGCTCTCGGGCGTCGCGCTCTCGAGCCGCGCCACCTCTTCCGTGAGATCGATGCCGACGGGGCACCAGGTGATGCAACGACCACACCCGACGCATCCCGACTCGCCGAACTGCTCGTGCCACGTCTCGAGCTTGTGCCGGAGCCAGTGCCGGTACCGCGCCGCGGTGCTGGTCCGCACCGGACCGGAGCTCAAGCGCGAGAACTGGAACGTGAAGCACGAGTCCCAGCGTCGCCAACGCTCCGCGTGGTCCCCCGTGAGGTCCGTCACGTCCTCGACCGTCGTGCAGAAGCACGTGGGACAGACCATCGTACAGTTCGCGCAGCCGAGGCAGGCGTCGCCCACCTCGCTCCAGGCAGGGCTCTCGACGGCGTTTCGGAGGACGTCGCGCGCCCTGCCCGGATCGAGGCGCCGGCCCATCGCCATTCGTGCGCGTTCGTGCGCCGCCTCCACACGCACCTCGTCGTCGAGCGGGACCGGACGCGTCGCGAGCGCGCCCAGGACCTCGGCGCCGGCGTCGGTCGCGGCCTCGATCACGAACCGGTGCCCATCCTCGTCGAGGAGCTCGTTCAAGGCGAGATCGAACCCGCCGGTGGCCGACGGGCCGGTTCCCATCGACGCGCAGAAGCACGTCGCGGCGGGCTCGGCACAGTCGACCACGATGAGAAACGCCGCGCCGCGGTGGCTCCGGTACCGCGGGTCGGCGACCGGACCATCGCCCAGAACGTGATCGTGGACCCGGATGGCGGCGAGGTCGCAGGGACGAAGCCCGACCAGAGCCACCGGGGACGGGTCGGCCGGCTCCGCCACGACGGTCACCCGCCCCCGCGAGCGCTCCGCGCGAAACTCGAGAACCGCCGGAGGGTGTAGCCAGGTCTTCGCCGACTGCGGCCCGACCACGTAGCCGAAAAGGGCCTCGTCCGGCCGCTTTCGAAGACGATACGCGCCCGGGCCGAGCTCCACGGTCGTCCCCCGAGGCAGGTCGTCCCACGAGGCCAGCTCGTCGAGAACGATGGCCCCGCCTCGCTCGACCGGCCCCACGACCCGGTACCCACGCGCACGAAGGAGCGAGGGCAGCGCTTCGAGCGCTGCGGCATCGACCACCGCCTTCTCCGCACGCGTGGACACGACCGGGGAGAGAGCAATCTACGTACCCGTGCCCGATGGCCACCTGCCGGGCCCGGGCCGGCCCGGGATTCCCAAACTTGGGAGCGGCTTCCCGACCCATGGGTCCGATGTCGAGCCGACCGACGGCGCGCCGATGCGTCCGAGGTGGTAAGGAGATCGCTCATGAGGATCCTGTTCGCCACGGATGGATCTCCGGGAGCCGGGCACGCAGCCGAGCTCCTGGCCGGGATCGGACCGCTCGACGGCGCCTCGGTCGAGGTGCTCCACGTCGTCGAAGCCGAGCCGCCCTTCTGGGATGTGAGCGACGTCGATCCCGGAGAGGAGGACGCGCTCCGAGGCATCCGCGCGGAGCTCGAGGCCGAGGGGGCGAAGTTCGTCGCGAGCGCCGCACGCCGGCTCGAGGCGGCCGGTTGGAGGGTGGACGAGGCGACCCGCGCCGGGGCCCCCGCCGCCGAGATTCTCGCGCACGCCGCCGAGACCGCCGCGAGCCTCGTCGTGCTCGGAGCGACCGGCATGCACGAGGGCTCCGACGCACTCCTCGGACGCACCGCACGTCGAGTGTTGAAGAACGCGGAAGGCGCGGTCCTGGTGGCGCGCCCGCGCACCGACCGCGAGCGGAAGCTCCGCGTCCTCTTCCCGTTCGATGGGTCCCCCGCCTCCACCGCGGCCGAAGGTGCGGTCCGAACCCTCGCCCCCGCCTGCGAGCGGTTGACCCTCTTGTCGGTGCTCACGGTCGCGACGACGCTCTACCGCTACGACCTCGTCGAGCGGATGAGCGCGACCTGGCGTGCACACCGCGCCCGCGTCGAGCGCGAGCTCCACGCGATCGCCGACCGCGTACGGACGGAAGACCTCGAGGTCGAGGTGCGTCTCCTCGACGGCGGCACGGATGCAGCCGACGAGGTCCTCGAAGCGACGCGTCTCCTTCTGCCCGACATCACGGTCGTCGGACACTCGGGCAAGGGCGGCCTCCGCAAGCTCGTGCTCGGAAGCGTCTCCGCGGCGCTCGCGGAGCGGGCCTCCTGCTCGGTCTGGATCGCCGCCGCGCCCGCCGACGATCCAGGCTGACGGCTACATCACCCCGAGGCCACGCACCCGCCGGTCGTACTCCTTGACCGTCTTCTCGAGGGCCGACACGCGCTTTTCGAGCTGCTTGACCTGATCCTCCGTCGCCGCGTGGACCTGCTGGAGAAATTGCGTCTCGAGCTGGCGAATCGTCCGGTCGGCGCTCGTGCGAAGCTTCTTCTCGAACGACTCGGCCTCCTTGCGAAACCGGTCGAGGATCGGAAGGCCGCTCGCGCTCTTGGCCGCCGGACGGCGGGTCGCGGGTTTCTTCTTCTTCTTCGCGACCGGCTTGGTTGCCTTCGTGGGCATCGTTGATCCCTCCTCCGTTTGGTCCTGCGGGGGAATGGCCGTCGCAATTCTGGTGCCGCACCGTGTCAGCCCGAAGACCCTCCGGGCCCGCGAGCCTTCGATCGCGACCCGTCGCGCGTGTGAGAGCCCAGCGGCGGGGATTCCTGGATGTGGGACTGGAAGCGTCGCGCGCAGAGCGAGGTGGAAGGTGAATTGCTTGGATCCCGGCGAACAACGCCCGGAGGCCACGCATGTTCGTCAACGAGATCGTCCACAGGAACGTCGTCACCATCGCTCCCGATTGCACGCTGCGAGTGGCTGCGCAGCGGATGTTGAAGCAATCGGTCGGTATCCTCGTCGTCGCCGAGGATGGCTCCTCCCGACCCGCCGGCGTGCTGACGGACCGCGACATCGTGGGGGCGATCGCCCGCGGCGCCGACGCGGAGTCGTCGACCGTGGAGCCGGTCGCGTGCGGTCGGCCCGTGCGGACCGTGCGGGACAGCGACGAGATCTGGGACGTGACGGCGACGATGCGTCGGCACGGCATCCGCCGACTCCCGGTCGTGGACGACGCGGGCCAGCTCGTCGGGATCGTGACGCTGGACGATCTGGTGCGCGTCATCGGCCAACAGATGTCCGACCTGGCCGGCGCGATCTCGACGGGGATCGAAAACGAGAACCAGATCCCGACCCGCGACCCGGCATGACGTCGCACGCGCCTTCCCCGACCTGAGAATCGCGCCCCCGGGGCTCTCGCAGGCGCGGGAACGGGAGCCGGCCGTCTCTTCGCCGATGGGGCCGAATCTCTGGCACGGGCGTTGCGGTCGACGGACCTCACCAAGGAGGGTCGTGATGTCTCTTCAACGTCAGCTCGAAGATGCCGTCGAACGGCTGGAGATCGCGAGTGCGCGGGTCTCCGAACTCCGTGCGAGGAGCGACTCGCCGGAGGCCGTGCGGGAGTGGCTCGAGGCGCTCAGTGACATGATGAGCGCGACGAGCGACATCCAAGCGCTCAACAACGAGTCCGTCCATGAGAAGCTGCACGCCCTGGCCGCGCGCATGGGGCTCGAAAACGTGATCTGAGCGAGGCCCGCGGGCGCCCGGCTCTAGATCCCGAGGTTGCTCAGGGTGTCGATCACGCGGCCGACCGTCGCGGAGAGGGTCGGGTGGGAAGCTTCGAAGTCCCGGGTGGCGTCTTCGAGGCGTTCGGCCAGGGACTGCGGGGTGTGGTCCGTCGGCTCGTCCGCGCGGGAGAGAAGCGAGCGGATGTCGCTCAAGAGCTCCTGGAGTTGCTTGCGCGCCTCCGCGTCCACCGCCGTGGCGGCCTCGAGCTCCTCGTGAAGCTGCTGGATGTGCTCGTGAAGGTCCTGATCCGACGCCATGGGTAGATCATGCGCATCGATCGTCTCTGGAGCAACTGGAGCTGGCCGCAAGGGACGGCCCCCGGTAGGAAGCAACCATGACGACGTTCGCGCAGCTCCGCGGCGACCACCCCCTGGTGGTGTACATCGATCTGAAGAGCCCGTACGCGTACCTGGCGATCGATCCGACGCGCTCCATGGCGCGCGCCGTGGGCGTCCCGATCGAATGGCGACCGTTCACGCTCGACATCCCGAGCTACCTCGGCTCGGCGAAGCTGGACGAGAAGAGAAAGAAGGTCGCGTCGAGCGAGCGCTCGGCCGAGCAGTGGAGCGGCGTCAAGTACTCCTACATGGATGCCCGTCGCTATGCGAACCTCACGGGCAAGACCGTGCGCGGCACCATCAAGATCTGGGACTCGAGCCTCGCCGGCATCGCGATGCTCTGGGCGAAGCAGCACGATGCGATCGACCGGTACCTCGACGACGTCTACCCGCCCTTCTGGCGTCGCGAGCTCGACATCGAAGACCCCACGGTGATCGAGGCCACGCTGCGCGATGCGGGGATCCCGACCGAGGGCTTTCGCGAGTTCCTGGAGGGACCCGGGCGCGCCGAGCACGACGCGGCCAACCGCGACGCGTTCGACGCCGGGGTCTTCGGCGTTCCGACCTACCTCGTGGGGGACGAGCGCTGGTTCGGACGCGAGCACCTGCCGCGCGTGTCGTGGCTCCTCGGGGGATCGCAAGGCCCGGCACCCGACGTCGGCAATCGCTCGTTCGAGCCCGACGCCGCCGAGCCGAGCGTCGGCCCCGGCCGTCGACTGACGATCCTGCTCGACGTCCGCCACCCGGAGTCGTACCTGGCCCTGGGGCCGGGCCTCCAGTTCGGGCAGGAGCTGGGCCTGGAGATCGACTGGCTTCCGCTCGCCGCCCCGACCCTGCGCCGTCCGACCGAGCCCTCACCGGACGACGATCGGAGCGTCCGGCATCGTCGCTACCGCGCACAGGCCGTCGCGACGGAAGTCGAGACGTACGCGCGGGCCCACGGCCTGCGCGTACGGGAGATCTATCGCGACCCGGCCCCTCGGGCCTTCCAGCTCGGCTGGCTCTGGGTCCGCCGCTTCGCGCGAGAAAGCCTTCCGGCCTTTCTCACCGAGGGCTTCCGGGCGTACTGGAGCTGCGAGCTCGACCCGGCCGATCTCGCGCAGGTCGGCGCACTCGTCGCCTCCGTACCGGGCGGCGATCGCCTCGCATTCGAGGCGTGGAGCACGGCCGAGGGCCCCGCGGAAGCGGACGCCCTCGCCTCCGAGCTCGCCCGAGCCGGCCGCAAGATGGTTCCCGGCTACGTGCTGGAGGACGAGTTCTTCTGGGGACGCCAGCACCTCGCCATGATTCGTTGGATCCTCGGCGGCCGGCGGGGACCGGGTCCAATCTAGAGGCGCGGCGTTCGCATCGAGGGCGCCGAGGGGCGCCTCGGCCGCTCTCGGCTCAGGAGACCGAGGCGACCGACCGGGGCTCGAGGTCGGCGCGCGCGGCGACGTCGTGGCAGGCCCGAACGAGCGTCGGCACGAAGAGATCGGCGCGCGAGATGCAGGCCGAGTGGTCACCATCGATCTCGTAGATGGACGCGCCAGGGATGGACGCCGCGAGCTTGCGCTGACGCTCGACCGGCACGAGCTCGTCCCGCGTCGTGACGAGAACCGCGGTGGGCACGTCGACGCGACCGATCCAGTCGTGGGACGAGAAGCGGGCGACCGCCCCCGCGGCCTGGATCACGGTCGCGGGCGTGTGTCCGGCGAGCTCCTCGGTGACGCGATCGCGCAGGCCGGGATGCTCGATCCGCGACAGCATCCGGGCGAGCATGCGTTCCTGGGCCGCCCCGGGGACCAGGCGGGCGACCTCGGCGGCGGCCGGAAGGAACATCCTCGCGGCCTGGGCGATGGGCCGCGAGGTGAAGTGGCGCGCCGTGGCGCACAGGACGAGGCCCGCCACGCGGTCGGGGTGTCGATGCCAGGCCAGCGACGCGATCGGCCCACCCATCGAGTAGCCGACCGCCAAGAAACGCTCGATTCCGAGCACCGTCGCGAGCTCCACGGCGTCGTCGGCGCAGTCGACCAGACGGAAGCGCACGGTCCGGAGACCGCGGCCGTGGCCTCGATGGTCGAGACTCACCACCCGGAAATGCTCGGAGAGCGGACGGAAGCAGGGCCCCCAGTTGAGCCGCGCCGTGGCGCCGAGCCCATGGAGCAGGAACACCGCCGGCGCCCCGGCGGGCCCGTCGATGTCCCGAACGCGAACGACCCCCCGCCCGGGCAGCTCGACGTCGCGATCGATCGTCGTCATGACGGCTCTCTCTCTCGTTCAGTGCACACAGGGCTGCGGTCCGTCCATCAGCACCTTCTGGAACAGAAGACCACGCGGCAGCGAGTCGAGAAAGGCCTCGGCTTCGTCGTCGCCGCGCACTCGATGCAGCACGC
Source organism: bacterium (assembly GCA_030430245.1). Taxonomy (GTDB): domain Bacteria; phylum Desulfobacterota; class Binatia; order UBA12015; family UBA12015; genus VGTG01. The sequence goes on from JAUIFY010000211.1 coordinate 10,873, forward strand.
GCTTCTCGCCGTCCCATTCCAGCCAAAGCGTGAGGTCGTGACCATGGTTCAAATGGTAGCGCACGCGGCGCAGGAATTCGTACGGCGGGTAGTACGCCTCGAACAGCTCCCGTTCCGGCTTCGTCTCACGTCCGCCTTCGCGCCGGATGCGCACGCGCCTCACGTGCACGAAGGCGTCGCGGTCGACCAGACGAAACGACTCCGGGACCACGAAGCTGTTCCACCGAACCCCGTCCGCCCGCAGATTGCTCAGCATCGAGAAGCTGAAGTGGTAGCGATACCCGAAGTACGGCATCAATCCGTTGGCGATCCCGAGTGCGAGCAGGACGACGAGGAATCCGCGCTGCACCGCACTCCTCGGCCCCCGGAGAGCGAACACGGAGAGCCATCCGCCCGGGCGCGCTCCGCGCACGTCGCGGAGGATCTCGTCGACGAGACACACGGCGAGAATGGCGACCACGCTGCAGTACAGCGCGAACTGAGGCCACGGGTACATCCGGGGCCCGCGATACACCCACGCCACGTATGCGACGAGACCCAACACGCCGACGACGATCGGGAGCGGCCACCGACGAGGAACGCGGAAGAAGTCCCGGGCCGTCGTGCCCCGCACGAAGGAGAACGCAGCGGCGAGACTCACCCCCGTGAACCCGGTCGGCCCGAGCATCGCCAACCCGACGAAGAACGTGATCGAGACGAGGAGCCCGAGGGGCCAATAGAGGTACGACAGGAGCGGCAGGAGTCCCTCGAGCGCGAGGACCACCGGTGGCTCGAGAAAGCGTGCGAACCACGCGGCCGAGGAGTCCCACCACTCCGGGAGCATCTGGTTCAACACGCCGGCGCACGACAGGCCCGGGTCGAAGAAGTCCCGGTTCATCTTGTGCAGGGCCGCGAAAGCCATCTCGACCACGAAGGCCAGGCGATACGTGCCGAGCAGGGAGGCGGCGAGCTCCTCGTCGTCGTGTCTGCGGACCCTCGCGAGTCCCCACACCGCGACCGAGGCGAGCGGGAGCGCCGTGAAGAGCGGCATCTCGGCGCCCGGAAAATTCAAGAACGGATCGAGCCCCGACGCCATCACCCAGAGGACGCCCGTCGACGCCGCGCCCGTCGCCAGAAGCAGGGCGGGCCTCGGGCCCGCGACGAGCAGCAGCGACGAGCAGAGCAGGAAGGCGTCGAGCCACCAAGACGAGGCCGCGAAGAACTTGCTCCACGGAAGCGGCCCGCGCAGGACGAGCACCTCCTGCAGGCCCGCCCACCCGTAGAGCCTCCACACGAGCGACACCCGCCAATCGGGCATGGATCGAAGGAACGACATCCGCGAAGCCGTCAGGGTATACGACCGGCGACGTCTCGTCAGCGCGTCCGCGCCACCAGGAGTCCGGCGCACGCCAACGAGACTCCGGCGCCGACCATGGCCGTCGCGATGCTCGTCGACTGCGCGAGCATCGCG
>JAUIFY010000438.1 GCA_030430245.1 bacterium
CCACTCGAGACGCGTGAACCCGCAGTAGTACCTCTGGTCGCGGGTCTCCATCACGAACGGTCCACATACGAGGTCCTTCCGGCCGAGGCCCAGAGGGAAGCACCCCGTGAAGAACGTCAAATGGTTGGCGGTGATCATGTGGATCTCCCGGGCGAACCGGACGGGCGGGTTCGTGGCCAGCAGAACCTCCCTCGAAAGGACGAACACGCCGCCGGCATCGTCCGTCAGGACGACCTCGACCTCGATCACGCGGTCGTCGGGCCGGGGGGCGCCGGCGGGAACCGGGTGCGCCGGGGAGGGATCGATCAGCCCCCAGTTGAAGACCGCGGAGAAGCCAGTGGCGAGCGGCGCGTCGGGGTGCACCCCTTGCACATCCGCCCGAGCCCCACAGCAGGGGATCTCCAGCACCTCCACGCCGTCGACGTACACCTTGAACGGCGGGGTGAGCTTGGCGCCGGGCGTCGTCGTGAACGCCCAGCCCTGGATGTTCGAAACCTCCGAGGCGACCTCGTTCGGGGCCTCGAGAAGGGCCGTGATCGCGGCCTCGGCCGGCCCGACGAAGAGGAGACTCGCAAACGGGAGCCACTTCGAGATTCGCATGCCGCGAAGCTACGACCCCACCCGTCCCAAAGCTTGGCAAAACCCGGGCATTCGCGGGGTGTCTCCCGCTCCCCCGCGCGGGCTCCGTGCCGTCCGGCACGGAGTCAGCCGAGTGCGAGGAAGCTACCGTCGCGAACGAGAGGCCGAGCGAGACGAATGTCGATCAGGGCTTCGCCACCGAGCTCCGCGAGGTACGACCGGCAGGCGACTCGGGCGGCGTCGTTTTGCGAGCGGAGCCACACGAGCCCGCGCTGCCAGACCCAGAGCGGATACAGCGCCGCTCCGTTCTCGACGTCGACGCCGCGGAGCCGCGCGGTGAATCGACCGATGGCGGGCTCGTCCGCCTTCTCGGAGACGCGCGTGCCCGCGGGAAGATCGCCCCGGTCGGCCACCCAGGCGTCGTAGATCTCGGCGGTCCGCACGAGCGGCTCCGCGACGTCGGCGATGCAGAGAGCGAGAAGCTCGCGCGTCTTTTCGGGGACGTGGTCGTCGTCCGCGTACGACGCCTCGAACCCGGCGAATTCGGGAGACTGGATCTCCGGCGTATTCATCGCCTCGGTCCAGCGGAAGACCCGCGGCGCGCGCTGCTTCATCAACGTGGCCGGAACGGGATCGCGCGCGAGGTGTCCGAACAGCGGCCCCATGAGCGAGAAATCCGCGACGCTCGGCAGACCTCCGAAGAGATACGGTGCCGACGTGAAGTGCGACTCGAGGATCCCGAGCGCATCCGAGTAGATCGCCTCGAAGGCCGGGATCGCGTCGTCCGTCGCGCCCAGCGCTCCCCGCTTCCCCTCCATGCGGTCGGCGATCACGCGACCGTAGTGGTCGAGCTCCTCGTCGCTTCCCTGCGGCTTGAAGGAACGCCCGAACTCGCGACCGACGAAGCCGTAGTTCTCCTCCATGAAGTTCCAGCGGTAGTGCCACGCGGGGCGCCCGAGCCAGGCGTCGAGCAACACCTCGAGCAGCCGCGCCGAGATCTGCTGGCGCGGACCCGGCGGGTGGGCCGGCGGATTCGGATGGAGCGGCTCGAGGGCGTCGACGATCGCGACGGAGTCCTGGACGACGGTGCCGTCCGCGAGCTCGAGCTGCGGAATGCGGTGAGTCTGCGTGGAGGGACGGACGTGTTCGCGGAAGCGCGGGTGAGACGGCAGCCGCTCGACGAACGGGATGCCCTTCTTTCGCAAGTAGGCGCGGGTCTTCGCGGTGAAGTACGAGGCATGGGACCCGTAGAGAAAGCAGGGCGCGTTCATCGTCTGGGCGGCGTCTACACTATTGACATAAATACGGTCAATAGTATCCGGACGCCCGGCGGACGAAGAGACGGTCCGCGCCGAGGGCGGCGGTTCCGTTCGCTGGCAAGGAACGCGGTCAAGGAATAGCCTGACCCATGCCCCGCGAGGCGCGAGGCAGACCGCAGAGACGACGCAGCGTCCGAATGCAGGCGCGCCGTTCCGGCAGGGCCTGGGGCGACGTCGAACGGGCGGGAGAGAGCGAGGCGAAGCGATGAAGAAGGCGATCGTGATCGGGGTCGGACCGGACCGGGGACTCGGAGCGCAGCTCTGCCAGCGATTCGCGTCGCGCGGCCTCCACGTCCTGGTGGCCGGACGAACCCAGGCGAGCCTCGAGGCCGTGGTCTCGGGGATCGAATCGAGCGGGGG
>JAUIFY010000212.1 GCA_030430245.1 bacterium
GAAGACGACCTTGAGGGTGATCCACTTGTAGAAGCGCTCCGACCAGAGCCTCTTCTGCGCCGCCTCCTCCTCCGGAGTGGGGATCTTCGGCGGATCGATGTACAGCAGGATGATCGGGTGCAGCGTGACCACGCTGATGAAGATCGAGACGATCCAGAAGGATGCGAAGAGCGCCACCTTCATGATGAGCGGGATCGGAGCGAACGCGACGAGCAAGATGCCCATGCCGTCGGTGATGATGGAGGCGATCGCGGGCGGGAAGAGCGCCGAGTACGAATCGACGATCGCCTGCATCTTGTCGCCCGACTTGTGGAACTCGTCGTGGTACCGGTCCATCGACTGCACCGAGTGACTCAAGGCTCGGGCCGTCAAGAAGATTGGGATGACGAGCACCAGGGGATCGAGGTTGAAGCCCATCAAGTCGCCGAACGCGAGCCCCCAGATGCTCGACAAGATGCCGGAGAACAGCGGCACCCAGATTCCGGTCCATGTTCGGAAGTAGACCCACAGAAGCACGCCGAGCGTGACGAACGTCAGACCGAAGACGACCGCGACCTGATACGCGTATCGCATGATCGACGTGAACAGATACGGGAACCCGGTGATCAGGATCTCGTGATCTCCGTCCTCCTCGGCGCTCTTCAGCTCCTGTAATCGTTCGTACAGGTAGTTGAAGTCGAGATCTTCCTCCCAGAACCCGGCGCTGATGAGCGCCGCCGAGTCATCCTCGGCGGTATACACGCCGTGAATTCCCTTGGTCGCGTAGACCGCGAACTTCACGCGGTCGGCGTCTTCCTGGGTCTTGGGAACTCCGGGGTAGTAGACTTCTCGTACCTGAATCTGCCCGCGGTAGTTGCTGATCGACTTCATCTTCGGCGAAGCGATCGACAAGATCTGGTAGGGGACGACGCCCTTCGTCTCGATGATGAACTTCGTGACGCGATCGACCTTCTGGAGCGTCTCCGGGTTGTAGATGTCGCCCGACTTCTTCTTGACGATGATCTGCAGAACGTTCGCCGAGCCGAACATCTGCCGGAACTCATTGTAGATTTTGATGTACGGGTGCTTCTGCGGATAGAAGTCGAAGAAGTCCGTATTCAGCCGCATGTCGCGCAGCGTCCACATGAAGAACAGCGTGAGCGCGGCGACGATGATGCTGATCGTCTTGCCGTATCGGAGAAGGACGCGGAGATAGGCCTGTACGATGCTCTGCGGGATCATGGTTCGCTCGTTCCTCTCCGGTCAGCCGCCGTGCTCGACGATTCGCTTGGTCTCGGTTTCGGCCCCGAGAAGCGTCGCCGAATTCCCGTCGGTCTTGTAGATCAGCCCGGCTCCGCCGACCAGGTAGCCCGTGTTCCCTTTGATGCTGAGCCCCCGGAACCACTCCGACGCCATCTCGATCGGCGTCTCGAAGACTTCCCAGCTCGTTCCACGGTCCGAGCTCTTCAGGACCGTCCCCTGACCGCCGACGATCCACCCGTCGTTCCCCGACAGGAGGACGTCGTAGTAGGACCTCTCGCGAAAGGGGCCGCGAACCGGCGCCCACGTCTCGCCGCCGTCGGACGTCGTCAGGATCACGCTGTCGATGCCCACCGCGAGGCCGTTCTGCAGATCCTCCATGGCGATGCCGAAGAGCGTGCTCTCGACACCGCTCTGCTGCTGCACCCACGTCCGGCCGCCGTCGCTGCTCTTGAGAATGGTGCCGAACTCACCCGAGATCCAGACGTGGTCCTCGTCCGCGTACGACATTCCATAGAGCAGGCAGTCGTCCGGGGCGACGCCCATGTCGAGCGCCATTTCGGGCAACTGGAAGCCCTCCGGCAGCCCGACGTCCTCCCAGGTCTGCCCGCCGTCTTCCGTGTGGACGATCTGCCCGAAGTCGCCGATCGCCGTGCAGCGTTTCGCCGTGGCGCATCGAACCTGCAGGAGGTTCCGCTCGACGGGGGTTTGCTGCTCGGCCCAGGTCGCGCCGCCGTCGGTCGTCGCATAGATCGCGCCGTCCGTCGTCGACATCATGGCGTTCTGGTCATCCACGCAGGTGATGCTGAAGAAGGGGCGGCGGCCGCCGGTGTCCTGTCGGAGCCAGGTCTTGCCGCCGTCCTCGGTCCGGAACACGCGGCCGAGGTCCCCGGCAACCCAGCCGGTCTCGGCCGAGGTGAAGCACGCGCCGAAGAGATTCACGCGAATGTCCTTCGGCGGAACGATGTCTCCCGGGGAAGACGCGAGCGCGACCGCCGGCACGAGGGCCAGCAGAGAAGCGACGGTCCCCACCAGAGACGATGGAAGACGAGTTGGCATCATTGCCGGGCTCCCTCCAGATCCCAGGGGTTCGGAAAAGCTGATTTTTCGTTCATTCAGAAAGCAGGCGAGCTTGGCGGAGGATCCGCCAAGCTCGCGTCGCTTGGACTAACAGGTTTGCCTTGAATCAGGCCAGAAAATTTCGCGCGTGGGTCAGAGAACGTACTCGAGCTGGAACCGGACGTTGTCGCGGTCTCGCACGAGGCCGAAGATGCTCTTGAACTGCCCGGAGTTGATGTTCGTGTAGTCGACGATGAACCGCCACGGGTCGCGCACGAAGCGGACGCTCGGCTGGAAGACCAACATGCCCTGCCAGTCGTAGAACATGCCGAAGCCTGGCGTCGTCTGGACCGTCGTGTCCGTGAAGGGAATCGACGTGTTGTAGGTCGTGTTGATCAGGAGCGTGTGCAGGAACTGGTCCTCTGGAATCGGCACCACGCGGGTCGAGTTGTTCGGCTGCGGCACGGGCACCGCCATGCACGGCGTGCCGTTCCCGCTCGAATCCGGCGACGTGCACTCGATGAAATCGAAGATGTGCCGGTAGAAGAACTGCGTCGAGAAGAAGAACGACTGCGTCGGGTTGAGCGCCGTGATGTACTGGTTCATGTCCCAACCGAGGACGAAGTTGAGCGTGTCGAAGTTGCCGCTCAGGACCGGTCCCAGGAAGTTCGAGAGATAGTTCGGGTCCGTGGTCGAGGCCGTGCCGGGGAAGGCCTGCTGGACCGGCCCGCGGAAGAGCGCCTCGTCGCGGAACCACGCGAGCTCGGACCGGAGCACCGCCTGTAGGTCGGGAAGGGCGGTGGTCATGGCCGCACCGTTGATCCATACCCGCGGCGCGGTCTGCTCGGCGGTGATGATGCTGACGCCGTTCGGCTGGTAGCCGATGTCGCTGTCGTTCGCGGCGCGGAAGCGAACCGCCTGGATGTCGAGCGTGGTGAAGTAGCTCGCCAGGGTGAACGTGAAGTCCGACACGTTGAAGACGGCGCGACCACCGCCGCGGACGTCGCCCGCCCGGGGCGCGATCATCTGCTGGAGCGTGCGGCCCGTGAACGGGCCGAGCGGCGTCGACCACGGCGAGCCGGCCGGCGCACCCGGGATGAAGGCGACGGTGTTGTCGTAGGTCGCGTAGCCTTCGATGAAGGCCTGATCGAGGAAGCCGCCGACCGAGCCGATGTAGTAGCTCGCGCGCAGCATGTTGAGCGGCACGCGCCGCTCGTCGAGATCGATGAAGAACCCGCCGAAGCTGTTGTCGACCGGGTTGATGTTGTCGAGGAGACGGAAGACGTCGGTCTCGCCCCAAACCAGATTCTGGCGACCGGCGCGGATGAACAGATCACCGAGCTCGATGTCGAGGAAGGCCTGGAAGAGCCGGTTCCGGAAGCTGCCGACCTGACGCAGGCGGTGGCGGACGAAGTAGGTCATGTCGCCCAGCTGATCGAGCTGCGCCGGGGTGAACGTCGGCCCCTGCCGCAGGAAGGTCTGCAGCTCGAGGTACGTCTCGTCGGCGCGGCTGAACTCACTCGGACCGAAGTCGTAGATACCCTCGTACTCGCCGCGGTAGCCCAGGGTGTACTCCAGGGAGCTCACCCACTTGGGCAGGATGTCGTCGAACATCGGCAGGATGTCGTGGTCCCACTCGACGTCGAGAAAGTACCGGTTCTGGAGGATGTGGCCGGCGCCGGAGTCGACGAACGTGCCGCCGAACGAGGAGACGGGTCCGAGCGTCGGGTCGGTGTTGAGCCGCTGCATGCACTCGGCCCCTTCACACCCATCGCGCGTCGACTGCTTCGAATTGGTGCCGATGCGGACGTTCGCGTACGCCCGGACGCTGACGTTGATCGTGCCCTCGTCGTTCAGGGGAATGGCCTCGCCCCGGTCGGCCAGGCCTACGATCATCGATCCAGCGATCAGGATTGCGAGCAGCCACCTTGCTCGTTCAGGAAACATGAGACCCCCTCTCAGGCCGGCCGGAACCGGCATTGCCACGACCGGCAGATGCGACGTCCTCTGCCGTGGAGTTGGCGCGGTTCTACGCTCTGGGTTACCGCGCTGTCAACGATTCCGGCCCAACATGAGGGACTTGGCCGGTCATCGGACCGTTTCGGTCGGTCCTTTTGACTCGAGCGCGCCGAAACGTGTAGCCCCCAGCTTCGAGAGAGGAGCTTGGAATGATGGGGGTGCAGCTCAAGACAGCCGCCGCCTGGGTGGTGGTCGTCGCCGCGACCTGCCTGGTGGCGCCCGAGGCCCGGGCCGAGCCCTACATGGCGCTGCGCGAGGGCCGTAAGTGCGGGACCTGCCACGTGAACCAGACGGGTGGAGGCATGCGGACGCTGCTCGCGAACACCCACATGAAGGAGATCACCCACTACCGGGACATCTTCCCCGACCTGGACGAGGCCGGGGAGGTCTTCAACGGGCAGATCACGAGCTTCTTCTCCATCGGCGGCGACCTCCGATTGACGGACTCGATCATCTTCCAGGACGAGCCGGACGAGAACGGCCTGGTCCCGCACGAGGTGCTGCGCGGTCGGGTCGACGAGAACGTGCTCGACGTGCGCGAAGGCGCCCTCTACTTCGACGTCCAGCTGGTCGAGGACTTCCTCTCGATCTACACGGACCTGAACCTCGCCCCCGGAAGCCCGGTCGCCCGCGAGGTGTTCGGGCTGCTGCGGGGCGTGATTCCCTGGCAGGGCTACGTGAAGGCGGGCCGCTTCTATCTGGACTACGGCCTGAAGATGGAGACGGACAACCTGTTCAGCGTGAACGCCCCGTCGCAGGACCTCTTCGTGCGCGGTCGCACCGGAACGGGCTTCACCGGATTCGACTCGGGCTTGGAGATCGGCTTCCAGCCGGGCCCCTGGCACGTCACGGCGTCCGTCACGGATCCCTCCTCGGGCGACACGGGCGTGCGGGTGACGTCCAACGCCTACGGAATGTGGCGCGACATCCCCGTGATCGAGAACGCCATGCTGGGCGCCTCGTTCATGTTCAACTCGCCCAGCGGCGGCGACACCTACACCTACGGCTTCTACGGCGGAGCGAACCTCGGGCCGCTGGAGTACCAGGCCGAGATCGACTTCATCCACCAGAGCTTCGACGACCGCGAAGCGGTGGGGACCTTCCTCGCCTACGGAGAGATCAACTACCTGCTCCTCGGTTGGATCAACACCAAGGCGTTCGGCGAGTACGCCGACAACGACGGAATGCTGAGCACCGGGTCCGTGAAGCGAACGAACACGGGCCAGAACCGTTTCGGGTTCGGCATCGAGCCATTCCTGGGCCGCTTCCTACAAGCCCGGCTGTTCTACTCGATCGCGAACGGGCCCAAGGACGTCGCCGAGACGAACCAGAACCGGCTGATCCTGGAGCTCCACCTCTTCTTCTGAGCTCCGTCGGGCGCGTGCGGCCCCGATCCGGGGGTCGAACGATCGACCTTGAGCACCGGCCCGGTCTGTGACAGATCTTCGCCTCGGAGAAACCGCGCCTTCGGCGAGCGAGGAGAACGACCACCATGTCCCCTGCCCCCCGGAGCCGCCGCTCTCTCGGTTGGTTGTGGGTGGGATTGTGGTTGTTGGTGGCGTGCCCGGTCGAGGCACGTGAGACGGCGCGGCTCGGAAGCCAAACGAAGCTCGAGATTCCTGCGGGCCTGGAGCCCCGGATTCAGCACTGGGTCGACATCTTCGCCCGGTATTCGCTGGGTGAGGCCGTGGTGCACGACCGGCAGAACCCCGAATACGTTCTCGCGGTCGTTCCCCTGAAGACGGGGCGAACCTCGGAGCTTCGCGAGATCAAGGCGCGGTACCAGGAGCTCATCGAGCAGGTGGCCCGGGTGCCCGCGTGGGGCACGAGCCCGTTCCTTCATCTGTTCCAGGTCCCCATCGACCCGCGTCGCATCGCGGGCGCGGTCGAGCGCGTACGGGTCCAGCGGGGCCAGCGGGAGGTGATGGGGAAGAGCCTCGTACGGTCGCGTCGCTACCTGACGCGGATCCGCAGGGAGCTGCGTCAGATGGGGCTTCCCGAGGAGCTGGCCTACCTGCCCCACGTCGAGTCGTCCTTCAATACGGAGGCCAGGTCCCGCGCCGGAGCGGTGGGGTTGTGGCAGCTGATGCCGGCGACGGCACGGCCGGCGCTTCGGATCGACCGGCGCGTCGACGAGCGGACGCATCCGTACAAGGCGACGCGCGTCGCCGCCCGCTACCTCCAGCACGCCCACGACACGCTCGGAAACTGGCCGCTCGCGATCACCGCCTACAACTACGGACTCACCGGAACCATGCGGGCCGTGGCGGCCGTCGGCTCCGAGCGACTCACCGACATCATCGAGCAGCACGAGAGCGAGAGCTTCGGCTTCGCCGTCCGCAACTTCTACGCCCAGTTCCTCGCAGCCGTGCACGTGTCGGAGAGCGCCGGCGAGTACTTTCCCGAGCTGGTGAACGAGAACGGCATCGAGCACGTCGTCCGCCCGGGCGACACGCTGTGGGACCTCGCCCGCCGGTACGGCGTGACGATCGAGGCGATCCGCCGCGCCAACATGCTGTCGCGCTCCGCGTACCTGCGGCTCGGACAGCGCCTCCTGATCCAGGGCTGACACCGGGGCCCCGGCACCACGGGCGGGCGGCGGCTCAGGTCCCGAAGTACTCTTCGATGCTGCTCGCCTCGACGCCGATCTCAAGGATTTCGTCGCCCCGCCGCACCTTCACGCGCAGCGTATCCCCCGGCGCCCGGTTCCAGATCGCCTGGTAGAGCGACCGCCGGTCGGTCGTCTCGACACCGTCGACCTCGACGACGATGTCGCCGGCCGAGAGGCCGGCCGACTCCGCCGGCGTGTCGGGCAAGACCGCCGCGAGAATGACGTTCGGGCCGACCGGATAGCAGGTGATGCCGATCCAGGCGTGCGGCTTCGGGTTGCCGTAGCTTCCGCTGGCCTCGATCGCCTGGAGCATCGGCGCCGCGCTACGGGCGGGCACCGCGAGCGTGAACTTTCCCACCTCGGCGAGCGAGAGGGACACGACTCCGAGCATGCGACCCAGGTTGTCCACGAGCGGACCGCCCCCCAGCCCCGGACTCGCGGCGCTGCACGTCAGCGCGTGGTCGACCATGTATTCCCAGAAGGCCTCGAAGGGCGCGTAGGAGGTCACGACGCCGGTGCTCACGCGCCGCCCCTCTTCGTGGGTCGCGACGAGGAACGCCTCCTCGCCGACGACGTCGGCGGTGGTCTCGCGAATCCGCAGGCCGGGGAGGCGCACGCCGACGTCGACCGCGGCCAGGCCCGTCGCGTGATCCACCCCCACGACGCGGGCGGGCAGAGCCTCGCCCTCGGGCGGCGTGACTTCGACCGTCGAGGCCCCGATCACCAGGTAGTGCGCGGTCAGCACGAGGCCGGAGGGCTCGATCACCGTCGCCGCGCCCATTCGCTCGGTCCCGAGGATCTGGGCCGAGGAGTGTCCCGACGGGATCTCCGCCCGTAGATGCACGGTCGTACGGAGCGCCTTGTGGAGAAGGTGAACGGACGCGTTCAAGGCGTTACCCTCCCGTGAGGTGCCCGCGCGGATGCGCGGGCGAAACGCTCCACATGTGGTCTGTCGAGCTCAAGATTTCGGCTCCCGCCTCGGAGGTCTTCCGAGGCCTCCGCCGACGGACAGGAACGTTCTGGATCGATCGCGCTCTCGGCGGCGGCGCCTCCTTTATGAGCTTCGCTCCGACGGCGCAACTCTGGATCGATGCCGATCGGCGCGCCTGGCGACGTGACGCCGATGGGGAGCGAATCGAGTCGGGCGATCCCGTCGACGCCCTCGTCCACTTCATCGACCAGGCGGAGCCCCTGGGGCACGAGCTGCCGGTACCACGGACGATCGGGCACTTCGGGTACGATCTCGGCCCGCTCCTGGAACCGCACTTCGCCGCTCGGTCGAACCCGGATCGAGGCACGCCGCTCGCCTACCTCGCGCGCTACGACGCGGTCGCCGCCTGCCTTCCACACGGAGACGAATGGAACGCGCCTTGCCGCCTCGTCGTGTGTGCGACGAGCGAGAGCGCGGCAGCCCCGCTCGTCGAGGCGATCACGGCGGCCGATACCGACGATCGCGACGCCCCGCCGCCGATCGCCCTCGGAGCTCCCGCGTCCCTGATCGAGGCCCCGAGCTGGCCCGAGTACCGCCGCGCCTTCACCAAGGCCCTCGACTACATCGCGGCCGGAGACGTCTACCAGGTGAATCTGGCGAGACGCTTTCTGGTGGAGAGCGTCACGCGACCGGCCGACGCGTACCTCGAGCTGCGCCGCGTCCAACCGGTCCCGCACGGCCTCTATCTCGACTGCGGCGGGTACGTCGTGTTGTCCAACTCGCCCGAGCGATTCATCGCCGTGCGCGACGGCAACATCCGCACCGAGCCGATCAAGGGAACGCGCCGGCGCAACCCGAACGCGGACGTGGATCGAGAGCTCGGCGCCGGCCTCGTGGAGGATCCGAAGGAGCGGGCCGAGCACGTGATGATCGTGGACCTCGAGCGCAACGACATCGGCCGCATCGCCGAGCACGGGACGGTCCGCGCGACGTCGCTCCTCCGTCTCGAGAGCTACCAGACCGTTCACCACCTCGTCTCCACGATCGAAGGCCGGCTCCGGGACGGGACGGACCTCGCGGCGATCCTTCGCGCCACGTTTCCCGGCGGCTCGATCACCGGCGCGCCGAAGCTCCGGGCGAGCGAGGTGATCGCCGAGCTCGAGCCGCTCGGCCGCGGGCCGTACACCGGAGCGCTGGCGTGGTTCCACTCGTCGTCCGACTTCGATTCGTCGATCGCGATCCGAACCGCCGTCGCTCGAGCGGGCCGATACTCCTACTTCGCCGGAGGCGGCATCGTCGCGGACTCGGATGCCCGTCGTGAGTTCGACGAGTGTTGGCTCAAGGCCCGTGCCTTCCTCGCCGCGCTCCTCGGAGACGAGCCGGGCCTCACGACCGCCGGCCCACGGCATCCGCTGAGCGAGGAGCCCGCCGGCGCCACGACACCGAGGCCTCCGGCGTGAGCCGTCGGGCGCGAAGCGTCGTCTGGCTGAACGATCGAGTGATCCCCTCCTCCCGGGCACGAATCTCGGTGTTCGACCGGGGGTTCCTGTACGGAGACGCGGCGTTCGAGACCGTTCGGATCTACGGCGGTCGTCCGTTCCGGTGGCACGAGCACCGGCACCGTCTCGCCACGACGCTGCGGCGATTGAGCATCCCGTTTCCCGATGTCGATCTGCGACGCGCGATCGACGAGGTCGTGGAGGCGGCCCATCTGCCCGAGTCGTCCGTCCGGCTCACCGTCACGCGAGGCGTCGGTGAGGGACTCGTACCCGAGAAGGACCTCGTCCCCACCGTACTCCTGATCCCGCGCTCCATCCCCGAGGGACTCGAAGAGGCGAGGCGGGACGGGGTGTCCGTGATCCGACTCCCCTTCGGACAGGGCCGCTCGAGCTTCACGAGCGGACACAAGACCACCGACTACGCCGCGGCCGTCCAGGGGCGCATCCTCGCTCGCAAGGCCGGCGCCTTCGAAGCGCTCTACGTCGAAGACGACGGCGCCCTGAGCGAGGCGACCACGAGCAACGTCTTCGGAATCCGCGACGGCCGGCTCGTCACGCCCCCCGTCGCGACCGGATGCCTCCCGGGAATCACGCGCGGGCTGGTCCTGCAGCTCGGACGCCGCGCGGGGCTCGACCCGCTCGAGCGGCCGTTGTCTTCGAACGACCTCGACCGTCTGGACGAGGTGTTCCTCACCGGAAGCGTGATCGAGCTCGTGCCGGTGATCTCGATCGACCGGCGCCCGGTCGGAGCAGGCGTTCCCGGGGCGGCCACGATCGCGCTCCAGCGCGCGTACGCGCGGCGGGTTGCGACCGCTCGGAAATAGCCCTACGAGTCGAGCCCACCGCGCCCCCCGGATGCAGACCCTCCAAGACACGATCGACGACGCGTTCGGCATCATCGTCGCCTGGATCACGCCGGTTCTCTTCTTCGACCTCGGGGTCGGAGTTCCCTTCATCATCGTCGTCCTCGTGAGCGGAGGGATCTTCTTCACCGTCCGATACGGCTTCGTGAACGTTCGCCTCTTCCGGCACGGCATCGAGTGCGTGCGGGGAAAGTTCGACGATCCGCACGACCCGGGGGAGATCTCCCACTTCCGCGCACTGACCTCGGCTCTCTCCGCGACGGTCGGCCTCGGGAACATCGCGGGTGTCGCCGTCGCGATCGCCGCAGGCGGGCCCGGTGCGATCTTCTGGATGTGGCTCGTCGCGTTCTTCGGGATGAGTCTCAAATTCTCTTCTTGCTCACTGGCGCAGATGTACCGGCAAATCGGGCCCGACGGTCACGTCCTCGGCGGCCCCATGGTGTATCTACGCGACGGCATCCGGGACCAACATCCTCGGCTCGCCTGGTTGGGGGCCAGCCTCGGGTTTCTCTTCGCCGTCCTCACCGTCTTCGCGTCGTTCGGCGGCGGGAACATGTTCCAGGGCAAGATGTCGTTCGAGATCGCGCGGTCGGTGATGCCCGCTCTCGACGGGATCCCGGGGATGGGTTGGATCTTCGGCCTCACGTTCGGCGCGCTCGTGGGGATCGTCATCATCGGGGGCATCCGGCGGATCGGCGAGGTGACCGGCCGCATGGTGCCGGCGATGTGTGCGTTCTACGTCGTGATCTGCCTCCTGATCATCGCGACCAACGTGGAGAAGGTGCCCGCCCTGTTCGGCGACATCTTCCGACAAGCCTTCGCCCCCGAGGCCGCGTTCGGCGGTTTTCTCGGGGTGCTGGTCCAGGGGACGCGCCGAGCCGCCTTCTCGAACGAGGCGGGGCTCGGCTCCGCGGCGATCGCGCACGCGGCCGCGCGAACCCACGAGCCCATCCGAGAGGGCGCCGTCGCGATGCTCGGCCCGTTCATCGACACGATCGTCGTATGCACGATGACGGCGCTCGCGATCCTCATCACCGGCGTGTACGACGCCGGCGCCCAGATGAGTTGGGCCGAAGGGGCCATCCTCACGGCGCGTGCCTTCGGCACGCTGCACAGCGCCGCCCCGTACCTCCTGGTCGTCGCGGTGCTCGTGTTCGCCTACTCCACGATGATCTCCTGGAGCTACTACGGTGAACGCGCCGCCGAGTTCCTCTTCGGCCGCGCCGGCATCCTGCCCTACCGCGTCGTGTACGTGTTCTTCGTCGCGCTCGGACCGGTCCTCCGCGTGGACGACGTCCTCGACTTCTCCGACATGATGCTCCTGTCGATGGCCTTCCCCAACGTCATCGGCATGCTCTTCCTCGCCCACCACGTCCGCGCCGAGACCGACGCCTACCGGGGACGTTCGTTACCTTCTTGAAGTTGTTACCTTTTGCGGGAAGCCGAAAAGGTAACGAACTGCGAAAAGGTAACGAACGTCCCCCCCCTAGGTGCCGAGGAGGAAGGGGAGGGCGGTCATGCCGGCGCCGACGAGGATGCTGAGCGTGGCCATGCTCGCTTCCTGGGCTTTCTCGGAGAAGGTCTTCTCCTTCGAGCCGAACTCGTTGCCGCCGGGCTGATCGTCCCAGAACGGGTCGGAGTGGTCGTCGAGCGCTTGGTCGGCGCCGCGATCGCCGTCGTAGAGCCAGCCGACGCTCGGGGCCGGTCCGTTCCAGATCTCGTCGAGGGAATCTCCCCCCTGGAACGAGGAGTCGAAGAAGGGGTCGTCGAACGGATCGTCCGGATCGTAATTCGAGAACGGATCGTCGGAACGCGTCTGAGAACACGCCCCCGCGACGAGCAACATCGCCACCACAGCCACAATTCGCTCAATTGCCCTGCGACGCATTGCACTTGGCTCCTACCTGACTTCCCGCCGAGTGAGTTCTT
>JAUIFY010000213.1 GCA_030430245.1 bacterium
CCCGCGCCTTCGTGCGGCTGCGGCCAGTCCGGCGCCTGCGAGTCGTCGATCCGGGTCGTGTGGTCGACGACGATCTTCGGCTCACCGCGTACGATGCCCTGCACCTCGAAGCGAAACGCTCCCTGCGTTCCCTCCTCGAAGACCCCGAGCTGGTTCTCCACCGTACGATCGAGGGGTCGTCGCTCGACCTCTTCGCGGATGTCGTCGAGCTCGAGGCCCAGGCCACGAGCGCACAGCCGCACGACTCCTCCCCAGACCATGGTCGGGACGCCGGGGAGGATCATCGGCGGAGTCCGCTCCATCGGAAGGCCGAACCCGACCAGGTTCCGCACCGCGTCGGGCTGGTCGTAGTACGCGTAGTTGAAGATCTCGTACGCGCGAACCTCGCGAATCTCCTCGCACAACCCGGACAGCACGAGAGGCAGTGCGTCGTTGATGAACCCGGGGTCGATCCCCGACACGAAGCACGAGCTCCGGCCGGCCCGACAGGCCTCCTCCATCCGCTCGCGTAGAGCGGGCTCGGCGGAGGTCGGATCGTAGAGCGGGTAGACCGACGTCGACACCACGCTCTTCCCCGCACGGAGGCACCGCTCGATGTCGTCCAGGGCGTCGTCCGGGCGAAAGTCGCCGGACGCGCAGTAGGCGACGGCGTCCGCGTCGCTCGCGAGCATCGCGTCGACGTCGTCGGTCGCGACGACGCCGAGAGCGGGGAGGCCGACCAGCTCGCCGGCATCGCGGCCCACCTTCTTTCGACTCGAGACGAGGACGCCCGCCAACTCGAGGGCCGGATTCGACACGACGGTGCGCAACGCGGGCACGCCGACGTTGCCCGTTCCCCAGACGACGACTCTTCGCGGCATGAAGCCGACGATAGGGACGGACCGCGCCCTCCACAAGCGCGGGCTCGAACCAGCCTCGCCTCTCTGGCACGATGGCGCGGCCCATGAAGACGCCGGCCGATCTCGACGCCCTCACGCCTGCCTGGTTCACGGAAGGCCTCCGCGAGGCCGGAGTGGTCGAGCACGCCGAAGTCACGGCGCTGGACGTCACGCCTCTCGGCCTCGAGCACGGCTTCCTCTCGATCGTCGGGCGCGTCGCCCTCACGTACGACGTGCTCGAGGACTCCGCGCCGGCATCGGTCGTCGTGAAGCTCGAGCTCGGCGCGGGCGCCATGCGGGACTTCGATGAGGAGCTGCACGCGTTCGAGCGCGAGATCCGGTTCTATAGCGAGATCGCACCGACGGTGCCGATCCGACTCGCGCGGCTCTATTTCGCCACCACCGAACCACCCGACTTCGCCATGGTCATGGAAGACCTCACGTTCGCCCGTGCGGGAGACCAGGTCGCCGGACTCCACGCGACGGAGGTGCAGACGGCCGCCGCGACGATGGGCCGGCTCCAGGGCCACGCGTGGGGAGAGGCCCGGGTGGCGCACCTCGATTGGATGCCGCGCACCAATGGAATGGGCACCGACTGGGACCAGAAATGGCCTTCGTTCGTCGAGCACTTCGGCCACTGCCTGGACGGCAGCGGCCGAGCCCTCGGCGAGCGCATGATGGGCCGCGTCGATTGGCTCGACGCGGAGATCGCGCGCCGTCCCCAGACGATCGTCCACACCGATCTTCGGGCCGACAACCTCATGCTCGGCCCGAAGGGCACACCGGAGGAGATCCTCATCCTCGACTGGCAGCTGGCGATCCGCAGCATGGGTGCCTTCGACGTCGCGCGGCTCATGGGCGGGAGCGAGCTGCCGGACGAGCGACACGGGCACCAGCTGGACGTCTTGCGGACCTGGCACGACGCGCTCCGCGTCGCCGGCGTCGACGACTACCCGTGGGACGACGCGCTGCGCGATCTTCGGCTCGGAGCGCTCTCGGCCCTCTGCTACCCCGTCCATTTCCACCGCGGGGTTCTCGACGCCACCGGCCGCGCGAAAGAGGTCGTCGAGGTCATGTGTCGGCGGCTCTTCGACTCCGCCACCGAGATGGACGCCGGCGCGGTCCTGCCCTGACTCTCAGGCCGTGTCGTCGCTCGCGAGCGAGGTCACGAGAGAGCCCACGACCACGACCAGCGCTCCCGCGACGCTCGCCCAGGGGAGCTCCCCCTGCCCCACGTCGAGCGCGGGCCACACGGCCTGGCAGATCTCCACCATCCCCAGCGTCGCGATCGGCGTGAGCGCGAGGACCGCACTCACCCGGGAGGCCTCCCCGTGCTCGAGCGCCTCGGCGAACGCCCCGTAGCCGATCGCCGTGTTGAGCGCGCAGAAGAGCAGGAACGCGAATCCGGTCGCATCGAGGTCGACGATCGTCGCCGGCGACGCGAGCGGAGCGAACAGAACGGTGCAGCCAGCGTAGATGCAGAGCATGATCTGCACCGACGGCATCGCGCGGAGGAGCTGCTTCTGCGCCAGTCCGTACATCGCCCACAGCGTCGCCGCTCCGACCATGAGCAGGTTGCCGACCAGGTATTGGTCTCGCCCGGCGACGTCTCCGGCCACCTCGGTCAGCTGACTACGAAAGAAGATCGCGAGACCGACCAGCAGCGTCGCGAAGCCGATCCATTGTCGTCGAGCGAACCGCTCGCGGAACACGATCAGCCCGCCGAGGGCGAGGAGAAGTGGCCCGATCTGGATCAACACCTGCGCGTCGGCCGGGGTCGTCCGGTCGAGCGACATGAGATACAGAATGTAGTTCACGCCGAGGAACAGGCCCGCGCCCGCCAACATCGAGCACCCACGCCTCCCCAACCCGCGAAGACGCGGGAGCCGGCCACGTGCTGCCAGCACCCCACCCACGAGCGCCGCCGACCCGAGGAAGCGGTAGAACGTGATCGTCGCGGCGTCCATCTGGGCCAGGACCACCTTGAGCGCGATCGGGAGAGCGCCCCAGAGCAGCATCGTCGTCGACGCGAGCGCGACGCCGAGAGCCCGACGACCGCTCGTCTGGTGGCGCTCCATCAGTCCCAGTCCCGCCGCTCGCGCGCGTAGGGCGCCAGGTCGAACGGGAGCTCGCTGCGCCCATCGAAGGCGCGCAGCCGCGCCCCCAACCGGTGCGGGCCGAGCCTCGGGTCGGTCCCGATCGCGATGCGATTGTCCTCGTCGGGCACCGCCAGCTCGAAGCAGCCGCCCGGGAAGGCGGACGCGAACCGACGGATCACCCGGTCCTCGGCCCAGCGTTCGGGCAGGCCGACGTTCGCGATCGCCACGCCACCTTCGTCGAGAAGGCCGGCCACCCGTCGAAAGAACGCCTGCCGCGCGAGCGCCGTCGGGATCTTCTGCCCGTGGTAGGCGTCGAGGAACACGACGTCGTAGCGCCACGCGGGGTCGGCCGCGGCGTCCGCGACGAACTCGGCCGCATCCTCGGTGAAGAGGCGCAGACCCCTCTCCTCGCGAAAGTCGAAGTACTCGCGCGCGAGCCGGACGACGATCGGGTCGATCTCGATCACGTCGACCGCCAGCCGCGGGAACCGGCGCCGCAGAAAGCGCGCGTAGGCACCCCCCCCGAGGCCGACGAGCAAAGCCCGCCCGAGGTTCCGGGCGAGTGCGAACCCGACGGTGGCGACCCGGAGGTAGACGGTCGGCAGGTCTCCCGGACGTCGCCGCCGAATCACCGTCTGGTCGACGCCGTCGACGCCGCCGAATCGGAGATGCCGCCATCCGGCGTGGTCGATGACGAGGAGCTCCCCATACGCGCCCCGGGCACGGTGGACGACCGTGCCGGACGGCTCCGGCGCCTGCTCCTGGTCGTCGTGCATCACGAGCGGCTACCATCGAACGCGCTCGGTCGCAGCTCCCACCGAAACCCGGTAGAGAGGCATCCCGTGATGCGACTCCTCCTCGTTGCGCTCCTGGCCGCCGGCGCGGCCGCGGTCCCGTCGCGCGACGGCGCCGCACGAACGCCCGACGCACCCTTCGAGCGGCGCGACCTCCGCACCGATCATCCCGTAGTGCAGGACGCGATCCCGGTGCGACTCGACGCGGGCGGTGCGCGTTCGCTGGTCGTCGTCACGAGCCCCGACGGCGAGACGACGAGCGTCGCCGTCTACGCGCCGGGCGACGACGGCATCCCGACCGCGGGCCCCCGGCGCATCGAGCTCCCCTCGGACGTGGTGGCCATCGATGTGGCCACGATCGGCGAGGGCCACGATGCGCTGTTCTTCCTCACTCCCAGAGCCGTTCTGCGATACGATCCGTCGACCGGCAATGCCCGGGAGGTTCGGCGCGCGACCTCGATCTATCGGCGGCCGATCCCCGGGCGGCTTCTCGCGATCGACTTCATGCGGAATCGCGACGATCGGGACGACCCCATTGTCGTCCTTCCCGACTTCGACACGCTCGACGCCGACGGAACCCGTCTTCCGATCGCCCCACGGACCTTTCACCGCGACGAGGGCACGTTCTATCGGCCCGCGGCGGTCCGCCTCGCCGACATGAACCTCGACGGGACCGACGACCTCTTTCGGATCGACGACGACACCCTGCACGTCTTTCCCGGCGCGGCGTCCGGCTTCTCCCCCGAGCCGACCGCCCAGCCGCTCGGCCTCGACGCCACCATGCAGCTCGAGCCCGAAGACCTCGGCGACCGGGACCAATCCCAGGTCACGACCCGCCAGGTGATCGCCCTCGACGATTTCGACGGCGACCAGATCCAAGACATCCTCATCGAGTCGACGACGCGGTCCGGGGTTCTCGAGCGCACGACGAAGCACGAGCTGTACCTCGGTGCGCGGGGGCCCGACGGCGTCCGCTATCCGCCCGAGCCGTCGACTTCGGTCTCGGGCGACGCACCGCTCGGCGGAGTCCGGACGGTCGACATCGACGGAGACGGCCGACTGGATCTCACCGCCGGGAGCATCGACGTGGGCCTCGGCACCATCATCTCCGCACTCCTGACTGGCACGGTCGACTTCGACGTGCGCTTCTTCCGCCTCGGCGAGGACGGCTTTCCCGAGGAGCCCAACGCCGTTCACGAAGCCCGGATCGAGTTCGACCTCTCGGAGGCGCGGGCGAGCATTCCCGTGTTCGTCCTCGCCGACGTCGACGGCGACGGCTCGCGCGACCTCATCGTCCGGGGCGATGACGACGAGCTCCTGGTGTACCGCGCCGACGGCGGGCCAGAGCTCTTCGACGACGACCCCGCGCGCTTCTCGGTTCCGCTGCCCGAGAACGGCCAGCTGGTCCGGAGGACGCGACTCGACGCGGACGACACCGACGATCTGATCCTCCGTCACGAGCGCCGGGCCGGCGACGAGAAGGTGCGGACGATCACTCTCCTGGTGGCGCGCCCATGACCGCGCGGACCGTGGATCGCGCGCGCCTCGGCTCGACCGGCGTCGAGGTGACCCGCCTCGGCATCGGCACCGCGCCCATCGGGAACATGTTCACGACGGTGTCGGACGAGGACGCGGAGGCGATGCTGCGCGCGGCCTGGGAGCTCGGCGTGCGGTACTTCGATACGGCGCCCCTCTACGGACACGGCGTGTCCGAGATCAGACTCGGCGCCGTCCTTCGGACCCTGCCCCGCGCCGAGATGGTCGTCTCGACCAAGGTCGGGCGGCTACTCACGCCCCGGACCGATCGCGCCGGGCCGACGATCTTTCGCGACACACCGCCGCTCGAGCCGGAGTTCGACTTCTCGGCCGACGCGGTCGAGCGCTCGCTCGACGAGAGCCTCGAGCGTCTCGGCCTCGACCGGGTCGACGTCGCGCTCGTCCACGACCCCGACGACCACCTCGACGAGGCGATCCGGAGCGCTCTGCCCCGGCTCGAGAAGCTCCGCGCGGACGGACGCGTCCGGGCGATCGGCGCCGGGATGAACCAGTCACCCGCACTCGACCGCATCGTCCGCGAGTGCGACGTGGACTGCGTCCTGCTCGCCGGACGCTACACCCTCCTCGAGCAGCCCGCTCTCGACGATCTGCTCCCCCGCTGCGAGACCCGCGGCGTGTCCATCATTGCCGGCGGCGTCTTCAACAGCGGGCTTCTCGCCGATCCGAGTCCGGGTGCGACGTACGACTATGACACGGCGCCGGACGCCCTGATCGCACGGGCGCGGCGCCTCGCGTCGGCGTGCGATCGCGCGGGCACGAGTCTCGCTTCGGCCGCTCTGCGCTTCCCCCTGGGCCACCCCGCCGTCGCATGCGTCGTCACCGGCGCGCGAAGTGCGGCCGAGGTGCGCCAGAACGCGGCCTGGTTCGACGAACCGAACGACGCGGCGGCGTGGGAGAGCCTGAAGAGCGCGGGGCTCCTCGAGGCCCGCGTTCCGATTCCGGGAGACGAAGAATGACCTTGCGCGTGGCCCTCGTGGGCGGACCGATGTACGACCCCCTCTACCGACTCCTGGACGAGGAGGACGTCGAAATCGCCGTCCACGCCGACCACCCTACGCTGAACCGGGAGATCGCGACCCGTCTCGGCGCGGGAGAGCGCCTCGACCTGATCTCGACCCACGCGAAGTACGCTCCGTCGCAGGCCGACTGGCTCACCCCTCTCGACACCGACGTCGACGCCTCCCTTCTCGAAGCGCTCGCTCCCCGCGCGATCGACCTCTGCCGCGTCCGGGGACGCCTGCTGAGCGTGCCCCGGAACCTCGACGTCCGGGTGCTCTGGGTCCACCGGGATCGCGTCGCGCGCGTCCCCGACACCTGGGACGAGCTCGCGCGTGGAGACGCGACCTTCGGCTTTCCCGGCCGGGAGTCCGGCCTCTTCGGGACCTTCTTCGAGATCGTCGTCGCGCACGGCGGCCGACTCTTCGACGACGACGGCCGCCCCACGATGGTCTCGCCCGAGACGACGCGCGCCGTCGAGATCCTGAAGACGCTCGCCGACCGGGTGGGCCGCGCGATTCCGACCTGGCACTACGACCAGGTCGATCGCGCCCTCGTCGAGAAGCAGGTCGACATGGCCGCGATGTGGCCGGGGGGATGGGCCGGGATCCGCAGCTCGTCCTTCCGGGACACGCTCGCTCCCCACCCCTATCCGGCGGGCCCCGCGGGACGATTCACCTACTCCGGCTGTCACTCGTGGGCGATCCCGCGCACCTGCGGGGACCGCGAAGGCGCCCTCGCGTTGTTGCACCGTCTCGCCGGGCCGGAGGGAGCCCGGCTGGAGGCGGAGAACGGCGGCGCGACGGCGCACGTCGCCACGTTCGCTGCCGCGGCGGCGGCGGCCGAAGACGATACGAACCGACGCCGCCTGGAGCTCACGCGCGCGGCCATCGCCGATCAGATGATCACGTATCCACCACTGTCGCGGTTCCCGGAGATCGAGGATGCGGGATGGTCCGCCATCCGCGAGGCGCTCCTCGGCGAGCGGACGCCGACCGAAGCCGTCCGCGACGTCCAGAAGACGGCCGAACGCGTGCTGGCGACCTGACGCTCCTCGCTACCGCGCGGCGTCGTCCACGCCGCCCAGCGCGATCGCCTGCACCGGACTGTCGTCGAGATCGCCGGGTGCGTCGATCACGAGGCCGCCCTCGGCCGGAGTCGCGACGGACTCCGGGCCGTCGGACCCGAGCCACGCCGCGCGGGCCTCGCCGCGGGCGCGAAGACCGTCCAATCGCACCGGGCCGGGCGCCGGCCGCTGGAGCAACAAGGCGTACACGCGATCGCCCTTGCACGTGAAGCGCACGGGAATCGACGAATCGGTCGTCCCTTCGGCCCGTCTCCACGGCCGCGTCCCGCGGATGGCGTCCCCGTGGCGGGACAGGAACACTCCCAGCCAGCGCAGCCGCTCGATCTGCACGTCGGGGATCACCGCATCGCCCCGCGGGCCGACGTTCAACAGAAGATTGCCGTTCTTCGCCGTGATGTCCGCGAAGCTCGTGAGGAGCTCCTCGCGACCGAGGTGATCCTCGGGCCGCGAGAGCCGATTGAAGCCGAAGCTCTTGTCGATGCCGCGCACGCACTCCCACTTCTCGGGGCGCGCCGTGTCGAACGTGGTGTACTCGGGCGTCCTCGCGTCGTAGTGCGGCGGCGGAGGCGGCTGCAACGACGCCTGGTCCTTGGCCTTGCGGACGGCGCGGTAGAGAAGCCAATCCGCCAGCTTGCGCACCGGCGTGAAGCGCAACGCGCGGATGAGCGCGCTCGGCGTGATCCACCGGTCGTTGACGACCCCCTCGGGAACCGCCGCGTAGTAGTCGGCGAAGAGCCGGAACAGAGCGGCTTCGTCCGTCGGCCACGCGATGTCGTTCCACAGGACGGACGGCTCGTACCGCTCGATCAGCTCGCGCACCTGCGCCTCGGCGTACGCGGGATACTCGCCCCGGGGAATCGCCGCCATCGCGTCGAGAATCGTACGCTGCGGGTGCGCGTCGAAGCGCCAGTCGAGGCCCCCCGAGTAGTAGACACCGAAACGCACGCCTCGCCGGCGGACCGCCGCCGCGAGCTCTCCCACGACGTCGCGCTTCGAGTTCCATCCCGGTCGGCGGGGATTCTCGATGCGACTCGGCCAGAGGCAGTATCCATCGTGGTGCTTCGTCACGAGCACGAAGTAGTGCGCACCCGAGACGGCGACCGCGTCGGCGAACGCTTCGGGATCCCAGGCCTCGATCGCACGCTCGTAGTCGTGGCGGAACTCCTCGTAGGGCTTGTCGCCGTACGTCTCGCGATGGAACTTCGCGACCGGGCTCTCCGGAAAGCGGAGCGAGTTCTCGTACCACTCCGAGTACGGCGAGTAGACCTGCATCTCGAAGTAGCGCTCGCGCAGGAGCTCGTTGATGTCGTGCTCGCGCGGTGCGAAGGCGGGCACCGACGAGAGGCTCCAGTGCATGAAGATCCCGAGCTTCGCGTCGTGGTACCAGTCCGGCACCGGGTGCTGGCGAAGACTCTCGAGCGTCGGCTCGTACGGTGGAGGCGCCATTGCTCAGACCTGCTTCGCGAGGTGGGGAGCGGCCCGCCCCGCCACGAGCGGGAGATCCAGGTAGCTCTTGATGCCGGGCGCGGCGCGGCACGCGGCGGGGATCGCGCTCACGCCGTGGATCGCCGTCGCGACGATGCCCGGGTTTCGCGCGAGCCCCTCCTCCGTCGTCTCGGGATGCCAGCCGTGGAACGTGACCTTGCCCGACGGGTCCCCCGTCACCTCGACCTCGAAGCGCTCGCCCTCGGCACCGAAGCTCCAGCCCGTGTCGAAGCCGTCGTCTCCCATGAACCAGTTCGTCCGGACCGTAATCACGGGCTCGCCCCGCACGTGCGCCTGCCACGTGAAGCGCTGGGCCGCGACCCGTCCGGGCTCGATCACCCCGATCGGCGAGTCGATCGGCTTCGTCGCGACACCGATCTGGTGGGTCGTCGACCTCTCCGCGTCGACGTCGAAGCCCAGCGCGTCGGCGACCATGTCGATCGACTGGAGAAAGCCGTCGGCCAGCATCGCCGGCATCGAGCTCTCGCGTGCCTCGTCCGGTGTCTTCCCGAACAGCATGATCTCGCCGACGACGAACGGCGCTCCGTACGAGCGGATGTCGGACCACTCTTCGGCGCGAACGTGCTGGACCTCACGCGTGAGCGCCGAAACCATGAGCGGGAATCGCTCGGTGATGCCCCCCGGGTGGATTCCGGTTCCGTGCAGCGTGACGCCTCCCTTCTGGCACGCCGCCTCGACGTCGGACCAATCGCGCGATCCGCGGTAGAACCAGTTGAGCGGCGTGACGACGTTCTTCCCCGACTCGAGGATTCGCAGGACGATGCCCTTGTCGCCGATGATGGGCGTGTAGAAGACGCAGTCGGCATCCAGCCCCAAAAGCGCCTCGACGTCGTTCGTCGCGCTCACCCCGACGGCCGATCCGCCGGCGAGCTCGCCCGCGTCGCGTCCGACCTTGTCGTCGCTGTGCACCCAGACGCCCGCCAGATCGAGCTCCGGGTGCGAGAGGATGCCCTGAATGCCGGCGCGCCCCACGCCGCCCGTCGCCCATTGAATCACCTTGTAGGTCACGAGCGGTCGTCTACCGCAGCCGCGCCGCCGCGTCGACGGCCCGGCGCGTCACGCGCGACCGGCCGCGACACGCCGGGCACGTGCCGGGCGCACCGTTCTCTACGGCTCGACCCAGTAGGCCCCGATCAGGATGAACATCTCGTCCTCGGTCGAGACACCGCCCCGCAGCACGCACGCGTCACACACCCCGTCGCCGGCGCCCGGCGAGCTGTCGCAGGCCGCGTGGTCGTCCGGGCCGTTGCAGGCCTCGCCCACCCGACCGGCCGTGCACGCCACGGGACGACACACTCCGGCGGCGTTCTCGGGGGTGTTGGACCGGCGCTTGACGCCGACCGGATCCATCGATCCGTCCTCCGCGAGACCGTTCTCGTAGTACGCGCAAAACGTGATCGTACGGTCCGCGGCATCGGGCGAATCGAACGCGAGCGGCGGGTCGTAGTACTGATTCGTGGGGTCGTTGTACACGAGGTTCTCGTAGATCTGGGTGCCGTCGGGCAGATCCACCCAGAAGCGCTTCCCGCGCTTGTGGGTGTGTGAGATCAGGTTGAAGAGCCGCGTGCCCTTCGGGAGGAGCATGTCCTGACAGATCGTCTCGGATCCGTACGGTGGGGTCGACTGGCCGAAGATCTGCGAGGAGTCGAAGATCCGGCGGACCGGCAGCCGCCGGTCCGTCGCGTACGTGTAGTTGAGGCGCGCGTGCATCGTCGTGTCCTGCGTCGACAAGTTGAACGCGTGCGAGTTCCACAGCCAGAAACCCCGGAGGGGAATCTCCGCGAAGACCCCTTCGGGCAGCTCCTGCACCTCGTTCGACTGTTGCGCGACCATGAGCTGCTGCCGTCCGCGCTCGCTGACGCCGATGCAGCCGACCGCCTCGACGGGCGCGCTCGCACAGGCCGCGCCCTCGCCGCAGCCGTCGATCTCCTTGGCGTCGCACGGCTCGCCGTGGCGAGGCCCGCCGGCGCAGAAGAAGTCCCCGAACTGGTCCGCGGCACCGTCCCGCGCCCAGTTGAGGATCAGATGGTGCGACTGCGGATCCTGCCGCAGGTCGTTGCCCGAGATCGCGAAGTGGGTCCCCGCCGCATTCTGGAACTCCTCGGGGACCGCGTCGGTCAGGTCGTAGTACTGCGCGAAGCAGATCTCGACCTCGGAGCCGGCCCGCAGGCGGTACTCGGGCATGACGAGCTGCAGCCCCTCGTCGGCCGGAGGCGGAGGCAGCGGCTTGATGATGATCGGCTCGATCGGCGGAAGGCACCCGTCGATCAGATCCTGGGTCGCGTCGACCGTCCCCTCGGCCGGGGCACCCGCCTTGATCCACTGTCGCACGAGCTCCAGCTCGTCCTCGCTCAGCACCGACGCACCGATCGGCATCGGGGATCCGCCGACCGACACCGCGTCGGGCGTGGTCTTCGCCGCGAGCTTCAGCCACAGATAGCTACGGTCGTTGTCGCCCGGCTTGATCCGCGGGAACGAGCTCCCGGTCGAGTCGACCTCGAGTAGATTCGCGTGCGCGACGTCCGGGGTGAGGTCGAGCCCACCCGCGCCCGCGCCACCGTGGCAGGCCTCGGCGGTGCAACCGTGCCGTTCGAACACGATCTGCTGGATCGCGTCGAACGTCCCGTCGAACGACGCGTCACAGCCCGGATCGGTCGGATCCGGGTCCGTGGGATCCGGGTCCACGGGGTCCGGCGGCGTCTCGGACGGGGGCGACGACGTGTCGCCGCCGTTCGAGGAGCCGTCGCTTCCGCAGCCGCCGCTGATCATGGCGAACAACGCGAGGGAGACGACCGAGAGGTGCCACGCCCAGAATCGGTTCCGCATCCATGGACGCTACCACAGGAGCGGCGCACCGTGCCTTCGAGCGTCGACCGGATGGGCAGCGAGTCGGGCCGGTCGGGCGAGCCGCACGACCACTCGCGGACCGCATCCCGTGCGCCGCGGCTGCCGAGCACCGAGACCGGCGTGCCACCGCCTGCGCCGACGAAGAGGTCCACGTCCCCCTCGCCGTCGACGTCGCCATTGCCGAAAACCCCTTGTCTTTTCAGGCCTTTCGGTTTGCCCTCCGGGGCCGGAGGCGCTACCCGCGGGGAGTGTCGATCGGAGACCGCACCCTGGGCGCCTTCCGCGCCGAGGCGGCCGACGCAGCCTCCACGCGGGCGGCCGCGTTCGCGCGGCTCCTGCTCGTCGCGGCCGCGGT
>JAUIFY010000214.1 GCA_030430245.1 bacterium
ATCAGGTGGCTCAGGCCGTTCGACGACTCGTCCAGGTATGGCTGGTCGATCTGATGGATGTCGCCGGTGAACACGATCTTGGTACCCTCACCGGCCCGCGTGATGATCGTCTTCACCTCGTGGGGCGTCAGGTTCTGTGCCTCATCCACGATGAAGAACACACGCGGTAGCGTCCGACCTCGGATGTAGCTGAGGGGCGTCACGACGAGCTTGTCCGTTTCGAGGAGCTTCTGGATGGTGGCGCCCTGCTCGCCGTCGGGGCCCGCCCGAAGGACGTTCAAGTTGTCGAACAGCGGCTGCATGTACGGGTCGAGCTTCGCCGAGATGTCGCCCGGGAGATAGCCCAGGTCCTTGTTCCCGAGAGCGACGACCGGACGCGCAAGCAGAATCTGGCGGAAGCTTCGGCGCTGCTCCAACGCAGCCGCCAACGCGAGCAATGTCTTCCCGGTTCCGGCGCGCCCCGCGAGAGTCACCAATGCGACGTCGGGATTCAGGAGCGCGTCGATGGCGAACGACTGCTCGGCGTTGCGCGGCCGGACGCCGCTCACCGAACGCTTCTCGACGCGGCAGAACTCGGTCTTGTCGAAGCGCGCGAGCACGGACTTCGAGCCGTTGCGCAGAACGAAGGCTTCGTTCGGCAGAGGGGCGACGACCTCGGGCACGGCCTGCTGCGGCACGCGGCTCTCGTAGAACGCATCGATCTGCTCGGTGCGCATGTTCTCGATCGTCCGCTTGCCCGTGTAGAGCTGATCGACCGCCTCGATCTTGTCGCGCGTGTAGTCCTGCGCGACGATCCCGAGAGCGCGCGCCTTCAGCCGCAGGTTGACGTCCTTCGACACGAGAACGATCGACCGCTCCGGCTCCTTGGCGGCCAGCGTCATGGCGGCCGCGAGAATTCGATGATCGGGCGAGTCCCGAACGAAGGTCTCGCGGAACTCCGCCGGCGGCGTCGGCTGCAGGAGCACCCGCGCCCGCCCGAACCCCGGGCCCAGCCACGCACCTTCCGCCGAGAGGACGTCTCCCGTGATGCCGTCGAGCTCCCGGACGAACGCTCGCGCCTGCGCGTTCAGGTCGCCGTTGCCCCGCTTGAAGCGATCCAGCTCCTCGAGCACCGTGATGGGGATCGCGATGTCGTGCTCGTGAAACGCGCGGAGGCACCCGGCGTCGTGGAGGATTACGTTCGTGTCGAGAACGAACAGCTTCGTGGGCGAAGCCGCGATCGTTTCCCTACCGTCAGCCACCGGGTCACGGGCCTGCGTGCCGCCCGCACCACCACCGTCATCCAGCATCCAGTTCCGGATTATCCAGCTCGCATCGCGCTCGTCAACGAGAACGCACCTCGTGACCGCAGATGCCTCGAAAGCGTCATCCCCCCGAAACGCGATCGAGCGAGTCGAGGTGGAGCTCCGGCGCTTCGCTCACGGGATCGCGTTCGGCCCGACGACCCCAGAACCGTCGGCCGGACATGCGGCCCCGATCCGGCGCAGGATCTCGAACAGATAGACCACCTCCGGCGTGACGACCGGCTTTCCGCTCGTGAGGATCGCCCCCGAGACGTCCCGGTCCGGGTCGGCCCAGCCGACGACGTTGGTGAGCCCCAGGTGGCCGAACGCGTGGCGCGTGAACGGCCCATAGAGACTGAACCACTCCGCCCCGAGCATGAAGCCGGAGCCGTAGCGGAACGGGAGGAGCAACGTCATGTCGGGCTCGAGATACGACTGCTCGGCGACGGAGCGCACGACCGTCCGGCGCTCGAACACGCGCACACCGTCCAGCTCGCCCCCGCGCAGCAGAAGCTCGTAGAACCGACAGAGCTCGTCGGCGGTCGTCACCACGTTGGCCGACGGGAAGATGCTCGTGAGAAAGCGCACGTCGTTCGTCAGCTCGACGGCTTCGTGGAAGTCGATCGCGAGCGCACGCTGCATGAGCTGCGCCACGGGCGGAAAGAGCCCGAGGCCGGTGAACGCGTTCACCGCCACCTCGTGAAGGTCGTCCGGGGCCACGCCGTAGCTGAGCCATCGCATGCCGAGTGGATCGCGCAGCGTGCGATGCAGGTACGTTCGGATGTCCTCACCCGTCACGCGCCGCACGACCTCGGCCAGCAAGAACCCGCTCGTGACCGCGTGGTATCCGATCCGCGTTCCCGGCCGCCAGAGCGGAGCTTCGTCGCAAAGCACCGCGACGATCCGATCGGGGTCGCACAGCATGTCCGGATCCATCGCCTCCGGCGGCGGGTTGGGCACGCCGGCGCGATGGGTCAACATGTGCTGGATCGTGATCCGGTGCTTCCCCTTCGTGCCGAACTCGGGAACGTACTCGCACACGGGGTCGTCGAGTCGCAGGCGATCCTCCTGATCGAGGTGATGCAGCAGCATCGCCGTCACCGGCTTCGACGCGGACAGGATCGAAAACGGCGTATCGGGCGCGACGAGAGCCTTGGGCGCGTTCGGACCGTCGGTCGGTGCGTTTCCGTGGCGATGCCCGATGGCGCGGTCGAGCAGGACCCGGCCCCTCCGCCGGACGCAGATCGAGACCGCGGGCTGGATCCCGCTCGCGTAGAACGATTCCACCGCCTCCCAGATCCCGTCTCGCGCCTCGGGGTCGACCCCGACGGAGCGGGGGTCGACCTCGACCCCTTCGTGCCGGGTCGTGACCGACGCGAGGTCGTCGGGGATGCGACAGCGCGCGCCGAACGGGAGCCGTGAAAGCCAGGACATTCGGCCACCAGCGTAGCGCAGGCGAGCCGCCGAACCACCCGGGGCGGACATGACGAGAGGCGGGGCGGCCGGAGGAGGTCGCGGCAGCCGTCCGGACGCCGACGGCCCGAGCGCGGCGGCCTACGGGTAGTACTCGAGCGCGAGCGTGCCGACGGCGTCCGGACGGACGCCGTTCTGCGTGAGCGCGACCGTGACGCCCGCGCTCACCACGAACTGCTCCGTGAGCTCGAGCCGCCCACCGAACACGAGATTCACGACGTCGTTGTCGACCGTGTTCGAGCCGGGCTCGTCGAGGACCATGTCGATCCCGTCCGCGAACGGCCCACTCGGGTCGCCGTCCGGGACGAACGGATCTCCTTGCGCGGTGGCGGGCGTCCAGGTGATCGGCGTATCGTAGATCGACCCCGTGAAGCCGAGGTCGATGGAACCCGCCGGCAGCGGCATGGACGCACCGACGCTCCACGCGAAGCGCCTCAGCTCGGCGAAGGAGAAGTCGTAGTCGTACCCGGCGTCGACGTAGACCTGGGCCGGCGCCTCGCTGAAGAGCTCTCCCACGACCCGAGGATAGATGGCGAACGAATCCGAGCCCGCGAGCACGTCCGAAGACGGACTCGGGAAGGAGAGCCGGGTCACCGCGCCGAGTTCCAGGAAGGTGTTCGAGTAGAACGAGGTCCGGGCGCCCAGACCGACCCGGCCCAGACCCGCGTTCGTCCCCGCCGGAAACGTCCCTCGCTCGGCGAGGGACTGTCGGTCGAGGCCACCGCGCTCGATCAGGAAGTCCACGAACTCGCGACTCTCGTCGGCGACGACGCCCTTGCCGAAGGTCTGGGAGGCGCTTGCGTCGACGACGACGATCGGCACGTCGACGAACGCGTCGAGCCAGCGGGTCACCCCGTAGGTCGCCGAGAGGTCGACGACCGTTACGTTCGCCTGCATCTCGAGCCCGAACTTCGTGTACACGGGCGGAAGATCCGCCTCGCCCTTCGGCGAGACCTCGTAGAACACCGGGGCGAACTCGGCCGACAGCCGGAAGTAGGAGACGCCCACGCGAGCACTGAAGCGCCCGTCGCCGATCGTGCGGGGACTGAGCAACACCGTGGGCCCGTGCCGATCGCTTCGCACGAAGGTGTCGCGCGCCGGATCGAAGCGGAACGAGAACGCCTGCCCGGCCGACGGGGGCAGCTGCGAGATCGCCTGCTGCACCGACAACGTCACGAGTTGCGCGGCGCCCTCGGCCCGGCCCGCCCTCCCGAACTGATTGCGCGACTGCGCGCCCGCCTCGCGAACGGAAGGCCCACCGAGCGCGAGAACGGCGATCGCGATCCAGACCCGCGACACCACGCGGTTCCTATACCCCAACGGGTGCCGTTGTTGAATCGGGTCCGTTCGCCTAATCGTGACGTCGAGACCGTCCCATGGCCCCGTTGCGGGACGGCCGAACGACGACGAGCGAAGAAATGGCTGCGACGACCCGACGCCCCCGGCTCGAATTCTGGTTCGAATACGCGAGCACCTACTCATACCCCACGGCACAGCGCATCGAACGATGCGCCGACGAGCGCGGGGTCGAGGTCACCTGGCGTCCATTCCTTCTGGGGCCGATCTTCGCGTCTCAGGGGTGGAACGACTCCCCCTTCAATCTCTATCCGGCCAAGGGAGCGTACATGTGGCGGGACATCGAGCGAATCTGCGCGGGATACGAGCTCGCATGGCGCAAGCCCTCGGCCTTTCCGCGAAGCGGACTCCTCGCGGCGCGACTCACGGTAGCCGCGAGCGGCGAGAGCTGGATGCCGGATCTCGTGCGAGCCTTCTATCGTGCGAATTTCGTCGAGGACCTCGACATTTCCGACGAGTCGGTCGCCGGCGGCGTCCTGGCGGCGGTCGGCCAGACGGCCGCACCGTGGCTTGCACGTGCGCGGGACGACGACGTCAAGCAACGACTCCGAGGGCAGACCGAACGCGCCATCCGCCTCGGCATCTTCGGTGCGCCGAGCTTCATCGTCGACGGAGAACTCTATTGGGGAAACGACAGGCTCGCGGCCGCCCTCGAACGGGCCGCCGCGGCCTGACGCCGCGCTCCGCTCCTCAGTCCTCGAGCGCCGCGCGAAGAACCGCGTTCATCGCGTCGACGGCCGGATTCAGATCGTAGCCCACGGTGTCCCAGAAGTCGCAGTTCCCGTACGGATCGACCGTGGTCGACAGAGCCGGCGAATCGAGCACGAGATACTCGAGGCCGCTCGGGGTGAACCCGGGCCACGCGAACCCTCCTGCGGCGTTCGGATCGAGAGATCGCCCGAAGCTTCCCCAGTAGTGCACCATCTCGTCCGACAGACGCGCCTGCGCCGGGGTGAACTCGTACCCGACCTGCCGGTCCGTGTGAAAGACGAAGGGGACGTCGTCGCCGTGACACGCCCGCCCCTCGCACGCCGGAATGGCGGGCCAGATGTTCACGCCGCTCTCCGTGAACTCGTAGACCCAGATCCCCTCGCGAGCCGTCGACGCCACGAAGCGATTGGCGCAGCCGAAGAGGTAGTCGGTCGCCACGCTCGACAACACCAGATAGTTGTTGCCGCTCGGATCCGGCGGATACAGCTCGAGGATCTGCGCCGTCGTCTCCGCGCCGAAGAGAAGCGTGAGCACGGTTCGATACACCGCATCGGTCACGGTGCCGCCCTCGAGCTGGGCGATCTCGTCCACGAAGATGATGCCCTCGTTGGTGTTGGTGCCGAGAAGCGTGGGACGATCGAGCGCTCCGTCCTGGGCGGTGATGGTCGGATCACCGACGAGGAACGTGCCATCGATGTTCGGCGAAAACACGAGAAACCCGGCGAGGCGCGCTCCGAGGAGGCTGTTGAAGAGAATCTCGGTGCTCGACGGCGTCTCGACGATGGCCTCGACGGGCACGCCGCGCATGCACTCCACGCCCTGCCCCTCGCAGCCGACGAGCTTCTCGAACAACTGACCGGACGGCGCGGCCTGTGCGAGGGTCTTGTACGGGATCCCGAACGGATTGCTCTCCATCAGAATCGCGCGGAAGAGCCCCTGACTGTCGGGCAGCGAGAGCTGATGGAGACCGACGGACATCGCGCCCGCGCTCTCGCCGAAGAGCGTCACGTCGTCGGGATCACCGCCGAACGCACCGATGTTCTCCTGAACCCAACGCAGGGCGAGTTGCTGGTCCATCAGACCGTAGTTGCCCCGAAGCCCGTCGACGCCGGCCAGGAACCCGAGAGCGCCGACGCGGTAGTTGAGCGTCACGACGATCAGATCCTGGGTGCTGGCCAGGTACGCTCCGTCGTACAGCGGAATGTTCGTCCCACCGGACGTGAACGAGCCGCCGTAGATCCAGACCATCACGGGTCGTGCATCGCCTCCCTCGACCCCGAGCGGACGCCAGACGTTGAGAGACAGACAATCCTCGCTCGTCTTTCGGCCCGCGCCGAACTCCGAGTCGGGATCGGACTGCGGACACGCGGCCGGCACCCGGTCGGTGGCCCGAAACACCCCGCCCATGCGCGCCTTCGGCACGGGCGGACGCCAACGGTTCTCGCCCGCCGTCGTCTCCGCGTATGGGATCGCGAAGAAGCCCTCGACGCCCACGTCGGGTGCGTCGACGACGTCCATCTGGAGACCGCAGACCTCGCCCGACGTCGTGCCGACCACGTCCGTCGTACAACCGACGTTCTCCGTATCCGAGCAGCCGACGAGTACGACGCCCGCCAGCGCGACGAGCCCCGATCCTCGACACCATACCCACGCGTTCTTCGACCGAATCTTCGACACCACTCCTCCTCCTCCGCGTTGCCCCGACCGAGGGCCGCCCGCCGACGGACAGCGGGTCACGGTACAGCGAAGGCGGCGCCGATCCAACCGATCGTGTACCCTCCCCCTCATGGATGGCCTGGACCCTGGTGCGCTCCGATTCGTCAAACACTCGCTGAAGGGCGTGCTCGGCATCACCAAGAACCCGAGCGACTACGACAGTCTCATCGAGATCGTCCGCGGCTCCCGGCTCCCGGAGCTGTTCGAAGCGCACGGGCGCTACGCAATGTCCGACCCGGCCGTCGCCCGCCTGGTCCGCGAGCGCTACGAGCCGCCGCCCTACGACATGGCGAGGCTACTGGCGATGCCCCCGGGTTCGCTCGGATACGAGTACGCCACCTACCTGCGATCGCGCGGGCTCTCCGTCGAGAAGATCGTGCACGACTTCAACCCCGTGCCGAGCGACGCCCGCGACGCGGACTACCTCTACTCGCGCCGCTTTCGCACACACGACATCCACCACATGCTGGCGAACTTCGACACGAGCATGGCCGGGGAGATGGGCATCGCGACGATCTACTTCGTCCAGACACGAAACCCCGTCGGTCCGGTGATCAGCGCCGCCGTGCTGAGTCACTCGATCCTGGAGCCCGAGTGGCTGGAGCCGGTCGCCCGCGCCATGCAGCACGGCTACCGGATCGGCCAGGATGCCCGGAACTTCTTCGCGTTCAAATACGAGGAGGACTGGGAGCGACCCATCGAGGAATGGCGACGAGTGATCGGGATCGAGCCGGCTCCCGACATCTCGACTCTCGACCTCGAACGAGCCTGGCACGAGTCACACCCCGACGGGTGATCCCGGCCCGACTCCTCCGGAAAACCACTCCTCGGGAACGAACGGTGCGCCCAGCGCGTCGCATCCCTCGAGGGGCTGCCGAGCGCGAGCCCGGCGAAACCCGCTCGCAACGGCCCGAGGCTCTCGAGATCGAGATCGAGACGCCCGTCGATGAACCCTCCGCGAGCCGCCCGCCGGCTACGCGGCGAACCAATTCGCGTGGAAGCCGAGCGGCATGCGCTGGGGAATCTGCACCCGCGCGATTGGACCGGCCGCCACGTCCCGCGCGTCGAGGATCAGCACCTCGCTCCTCCCTCGTCCGACGTCGTGGCTCGCGGTCAGGAGCCATCCATCGTCCTCGGCGGCGGCGTCCGGAGACGGAGCGAAGACCACCTCCCCGACGTACGCGTCGTCGCCGACGTACCACGTGCTTCGAGAGGCCCCCGAGGTGTCGTACTTCACGACGGTGTCGAAGTGCCCGGCCAGCGCCCCCGGCCGGGTGAACGCGGGCATGTAGAGGCAATCCGTGCGCAGGCCCGTCCGTTCGTCGTTGATCCGACCGAACTCGCCCACCATGTCGTCGATGGGCTCCCATCCCGCCTGGCCACGCTCCAGGTCGATCCAGTAGCGCGCCGGCGGCGCCCCGATGGTCGCGACGCCCGAGTCCTCGGCGGAGGCCTCGGCTTCCAGGCCGAAGTCGACACGGGGGTAGCGGCATCCGGCCAGCTCGATCCGGTCGCCGTCGGCCCACGCGTTCCAGAAGTGCTGCACGTGGCTGGGCTCGACCTCGAACCATCGGACTTCCTCGGCCGCGCCACGCCGCGGCAGGACACCGAGGCGAGTCCCGTTCTCTGGCCGCCAGACCATCATCGGCTCGCCCGAGGCCAGCCCCTCCATGTTGAACACGACCGGGCTGTCCATGAAGACCGCGTACTCCTCGGTAACCAGGAAGTCGTGCATCATGACCGGCGCCGGCAGGTCGAGATCGACGCGATGCACGAGGTCGCCCCTCTCGTCCGCGACGTAGTACGTCAAGTACGGCGGGAACAGATTGTACGAGAAGAAGAGCATCTCGCCGGTGCGCGGATCGATGCGCGGATGGGCCGTCATCGCGCCCCGCAGCTTGCCGCCGAAGCTCCATTCCCCCACCGTGTCGAGCTCGGGCGTGACCTCGGTCGGGAGCCCCTGCTCCCAGAGAGCGAGCAGGCGCCCCGCGTGGCGTACGATGTGGGTGTTCGCGCGATTCTTGATGGGGCCCGCGTCGCCGACGAGGGATTCGTCGGGGACGTTCATCAGATCGCTCAGGCCCGGGTACACCGAGCGCCCGAGCGCGATCTCCGCCTCGAGCCCGCGCGTGCGGATCCACCGGTTGCGATACAGCGCGCCCCCCTCGTCGAAGGTCACACCGTGCAGCATTCCGTCGCCGTCGAACGTGTGGTACTTGCCGGTCGGCTCGAACATCTGGTTCGGGCCATTGCGAACGAACTGGCCGCGCAACCCCGCGGGGAGTTCTCCTTCGACCGCACACTCGGCGACCTCCACCTCCCGGTCGACCGGAAAGAGGCAATCGCGCAAATCGGGATGGTCGGCGGCGTTCGTCACGTGTCCGCGAAGCGCTTCGGCGGTCTTCATCGGTTCTTCCATGTGCTCCGGCGCCCGGGCTTCAGGACGGAATCGGCAGCGTGCGCGCAGCCCCGAGGAAGTCCGCCTTGCCGAGAGGTACCCCGGCGAGACGAAGCAGGTCGTAGGCCGTCGTCGTGTGAAAGTAGAAGTGCGGGACGCAGAACGACAGGAAGAAGTCCTCCGTCGTGAACCGCAGCGTCACGTCGCCCGCTCGAAACGTGACCGCGCCCCCGGCGAGGCCGTCGAGCTGCGCGGCCTCCACGGCTTCGACCTCGGTCCGCGCCTCGCGGACGTGGCCCTGCAGCCCGGCGTAGTCGAACGCCAGTGTGAGATCTGGCGCGCCGAAGACCGCAGACTCGAGGACCGTGCGGACCGCGACCGAGGACATGTGCACCAACGTCACGATCTGGAAGTGCAGCGGCAGCATGTCGGGATAGATGCGGCTCTCGACGAGCGCGTTCGGATCGCGGCCGAGCGACTCGAAGTGCTCGCGGCCCTTCTGCAGGCACTGCTCCACGCCCGGCAGGAACTGCAGATAGGTGCGGACGACCGCGTCGTACAGCGAGATGCTCATGGCTCGGTTCTCCTCGGGTCGCGGTCGCGCACGGCAAAGTAGTGCCTACTACGGTCGTCACCGACATGCCACCGACGCTGCGTCGGACGGGGCCGTGGCCAGCGCATCGATTCCTTCGAACCACGGACGCCGACCCACGCGGATCCTCCCTCTGACGATTCGAAACGAACTCTCCCACCAGTCGAGACGGCCGGCTTGCAGCCTCGTACGACCGTTCACCGATTCCTCGCGGCGATCGTCACGGTTTTTCTTGTCCACCACGGGCCAAGGCAGCTATTGAGTGCGCGCTACCCCTTTCAACGAACCCTGGAGGTTTCGATGCACGCCCGGTTCCCCGTCCTGCTCTCTCTTCTCATTGGCCTGATGCTCGTGCCGACCGTTCATGCGGCGACCGACGAGGAGAAGTGCATCAACGCCCTGAACAAGGACTTCTGGAAGGCGTCCTCGGCTCAGGGCAAGGAGAACGCGTCGTGCATGCGCGATGCCCAGACGGGTAGGCTCGGCGCGACGACGGCGCAGGACTGCCTCACGCTCGACCGAAAGGGGAAGGTCGACAAGGCCATCGTGAAGGCGTTCGTCGACGACCTGAACCGATGCAGCGTCCCTCCGACGTTCGGCCCCGTCGACGGGCAGTCGGGCGCCGAGCGAGCGGTGCAAAAGGAGCTCGACACGGTCGCGGCCCTCTTCGGCCCGAACCTCGACGCGGCCCTCCTCGCAGGCAAGGACGCGCAGAACTGTCAGTTCAAGACCCTCACGTCGATCAACAAGTGCAGCGACACGCGACTCAAGGAGTTCGTGCTCTGCAAGAAGCTCGGCATCAAGAACGGGACGATCACCGACGGCGCGAGCCTGCAGGACGAGTGCCTCGGCACGGGTGCCGGGCAGCCCGATCCGAAGGGGAAGATCGCAAAGGCGTGCAACCTCCTCGACGAGGTCTCACCCGGCAAGTTCAAGGTCGACAAGGTCCGCAAGGCGATCTCGAAGTGCGAGGGTGACGCGATTGCACTGGATCAGGCGTTCCCGGGCTGCGGCACGACCGACGCGTCGGCGCTGCACGCGTGCGTCGACTCTCGGCTCGCGTGCGAGATGTGCCGCTTCCTGAACGACGCCGACGACCTCGCGATGGCGTGTGACCAGTTCGACGACGGCGCGCTCAACGGCAGCTGTGCCGCGATCTGCGGCGACGGCCTCCAGGAAGGCGGCGAGGCCTGCGACGACGGGAACGCGACGGCCGGCGACGGCTGCCGCGCCGACTGCACCGTCGAGGCCTGCGGAGACGGCCTGGTCGATCCGGGCGAGGCGTGTGACGACGGCGGCACGGCGGACGGCGATGGTTGCTCCGCGACCTGCACGATCGAGACCGGATTCACGTGTGGTGGAGAGCCTTCGAGCTGCGACGGGATCTGTGGCGACGGCCTGATCCTGGGCACCGAAGCCTGCGACGACGGAAACACCGCGCCGGGCGACGGCTGCGACGGGGCGTGCACGATCGAGTCCGGCTGGGCTTGCGGCGGCGAACCGTCGGCGTGCGACGGCGTTTGCGGCGACGGCGAGATCAACGGAACCGAGGTGTGCGACGACGGGAACACCGACTCCGGCGACGGCTGCAACGCGAGCTGCGCCATCGAGACGGGCTTCTCGTGCATCTCCGAGCCGAGCGCCTGCAGCGGGATCTGCGGCGATGGACTCCTCCGCGGAACGGAGGCCTGTGACGACGGAGGCACCACACCGGGCGACGGCTGCAACGCGTTCTGCATCGTAGAGCTCGGATACCAGTGCGCGGGCGAGCCCTCCGTGTGCGGCGGCATCTGCGGCGACGGCCTGCTCTTCGGAACGGAGACGTGTGACGACGGGAACTCGGCGCCCGGCGATGGCTGCGACGCCTCGTGCGCGATCGAAGCCGGGTTCTCGTGCGGCGGCGTTCCGAGCACGTGCGTCGGAGTCTGCGGCGACGGGCTCGTCCGCGGCACGGAAACCTGCGACACGTGGAGTGATCTGTCGGCGAACACGTGATCGATCCGGCGCACCGGTGCGCGGGAAAACCATGTTCGCTGTGGTTTGTGCCCTTCCACCGCCAGCTGCACATCATACAGCTTCCGCGTGATTTCGTCGTACATCCGCGACCGCGGACCGGCATTGAAATCGCCGCAGAGAATCACGGGCGATGTACAGTCGGGATGCGACAGCCACTCCGGTCCCAGCAGTTCCGCCACCTGCCGCATCCGTTCAACAGGCGACAGCCCCAGATGCGTATTGATTACCTGCAGAGAGGTTCCTTCGATATCAATTTCGACCCACAGCGCGCCACGCGGTTCCTGTCCGGGATGGGAACCTGGCAACCCGCCGGCCTGCTTCAGGTGCAGTGGAAAGCGGCTGAGAATCGCGTTGCCGTACTCTTCCTCCTCGAACTGAAACGACGAGTGAAAGTGCAGTTGCATGTTGAGGGCTTCAGCGATCTGAGCTGCCTGATCGACGAATTCACTGCGGCGACGGCCCACATCCAGTTCCTGCAGCGCGACAATA
>JAUIFY010000215.1 GCA_030430245.1 bacterium
CGAGCTGATGAAGCCCTTGTGGCTCGAAGCAGTCGACGGCGTACTCGACTCGGACGTGATGCACATTGACGGCAGCGGAGTGCACGTGCTCGACCGCGACCATCGCGAAGGCAAGCGACTCGGCACCTACTCGGTGGCGCCGTGGTACGTCGAGCACGTTCGACGGCTCCTCACGGCACACTTCGGCGAGAGCTTCATGTCACGCGGCCTTCGCGTGCACACGGCCGTCGATCTCGCGGCGCAGGAAGCCGCGGAGGAGTCCCTCCGGACCGGACTCAGCGAGATCGAGCGTCGTCACCGCCTGCGGGTGTCGATCGACCGCCTGAAGGACGACGAGTTCGACGCCTATCTCGAACGGCGGAAACCCACGCACCCCAAGGGCGGGCCCCAGGTCGCGGTGATCACGGAGATCGTGTCGAAGGGATCGGATCCGGGAGTGAAGATCCGAACTCCCTGGGGGCCGGGCTTCGTCCCGTCGACGCACCTCGTGGCAGCTCGTGGTGCGGTTCGTCCGAACTTCTTCCGCCGCGGGGACGTGGTCTCCGTCGATGGCGTCGGCAAGAGCGCCGATGGCGTCGAGCAGTACGCGCTCGACCGCGAGCCGCAGGTCGAGGGCGCGCTCGTCGCCATCGAGCCCGAAACCGGACTGGTCAAGGCGATGGCCGGCGGCGTCGACTACGAGCGAAGCCAGTTCAATCGCGCCATCCTCGCTCGCCGCCAACCCGGCTCGGTCTTCAAGCCGTTCGTGTTCGCCGCCGCGATCGACCGCGGATGGCGCCCCGAGTCGATCCTGATGGACGCCCCGATCTCTCTCCCGAACGGCGCCCGCGGCCTCTGGAGCCCCAAGAACTTCGGCGACCGGTACTACGGGCCGGTACCGCTGCGAACGGCGCTCGCGAAGTCGCTCAACTCGGTGACGGTTCGACTGGCGACGAACCTCGGCATCGATCCGCTCCGCGACTACCTCGACATCTTCGGATTCTCGGCGCGCTTCGCACGGCACACCTCGATCGTTTTGGGGAGCAGCGAAGTCACCCCCCTCGAGCTCGCTCGGGCATACGGCATCTTCGCGGCGGACGGCCGGCGCTTCGAGCCGGTGTTCATCACGTCGATCACGGACTCCGACGGAAATCCGGTCGAGTTCCCGGGGACGCATCCGCGGTTCCTTCCGGTCATGCGCCCCGAGACCGCGCGCATCGTGACCGACATGCTGACGACGGTCGTTCAGGAAGGAACCGGCCGCAGAGCGAAGAAGCTCGAACGCCCCGCCGGCGGCAAGACGGGCACGACCAACGACTCGAAGGACGTGTGGTTCGCGGGCTTCACACCCGACCTCGTGACGGTCGTATGGGTCGGCTACGACGGAAGCCGGCCGCTCGGCCGCCGCGTCACGGGCGGCGGCGCGGCCGCTCCGATCTGGACGGACTTCATGACCCGGGTGCTCGCGGACCGTCCCGTGCGCGAGTTCATCGCCCCCGAGCTCGCCCCCACGCAAGAAGCGAACGCGGAGCCGAGCGAGCCCGCCCCCGCTCCACCACCCGACGACGAGAGCCGACGCCCAACCTGAGCGTCGGCGTTCGCCACGGCCCCGAACACCGCGGCGAACACGATCGGGTCGGGGTCTACTCGACGGGCACGACGAAGTAGGCGGGAATCATCAGGAACATCTCGTTCTCGGTGCTCTCCCCGCCGGTGATGTGGCACGCGTCGCAATCGCCATCGCCGGCGCCCGGCGACGAATCGCACGCGGCGTCGTCGTCCTCGCCGTTGCAAGACTCCCCCACCATGCCTTCGTTCACACAGGCGACCGGCACGCACTGGCCCGGCACACCGGGGATCCGAGCGCTCTCCGGAACGCGCGAGGCGCGGGTCACCAGATCGACGTCCGGCGAACCGTCGTCGCTCACGCCATTGTTGTACGTGGCGCAGAAGTGCAGCGTACGCTCGGCGGGATCCTGCGAGTCGAACTCGAGGGGCGGGTCGAAGAGGACCACATCCGGATCGTTGTAGTTGTAGTTCTCGTAGAGCAGCGTGCCGTCCGGCCCTTCGATCCAGAAGTACTCGCCGTGCTTGTGCGTGTGCGACGAGAGCTCGTAGAGCCGCGAACCGCGAGGAAGGACCTCGTCCGCGCAGAACGACTCTTTCGTGAACGGCGGGTTGTTCGCGATGAAGATCGGACCCGTGAGACCGCCCCGGTTGTCGTAGAGCATGTTCTCGGGATCGGCGAAGTAGTAGTTGAGCCGCGCGTTCGTCGTCTGCTCCGCCGTCGTCAGATTGAACGCGTGCGGGTTCCAGTAGAGGGTGCCTCGGCACGGAATCCGGTTGAACACGCCTTCGGGATACTGGCGCAGATCCTGCGCGCGCTGCGCCCCGCCGATCGGGAAGATCGTGCGGCCGCCCGCCCCCGGGATGGACGGACCGTAGCCGAAGCAGGTGAACCCGTCGCGGAACTGGCTCACGCATCCGACGCCGCCACATGCGTCGGCGTCCATCGGGTCGCACGTCTCTCCCTCTTGATCGCCCGTGGCGCAGGTGAATCCACCGAAGGTCGGATCCGAGTACATGTCGGGCGTGACGATCGAGTAGTTGAGGATCAGATGATGCGAGCCCGGGTCCATGCGAAGCTCGCGCCCGTCGAACGCGAACATGTCGACGTCGAGCGCACCGTTGTACTCCTTGAGCTCCTCGGGAATCTGATCGCAAACGTCGTAGTAGGTCG
This sequence comes from bacterium, assembly GCA_030430245.1. Lineage (GTDB taxonomy): Bacteria > Desulfobacterota > Binatia > UBA12015 > UBA12015 > VGTG01. The sequence goes on from JAUIFY010000215.1 coordinate 2,720, forward strand.
CGAAGCAACGCTCGACCTCGAGTCCGGGATCGAGGCGGAACGGGGGCATGACGAGCTGGATGCCTTCGCCCGCCGCCGGCGGGTCGAGGGGCTTGATCTGGAGCGGCTCCGGATCGGGCAGACATCCCGGGACGAACGGAACGGCGTCGAGAACGACGCCCTCTTCGGGCGCGCCGCCGTAGATCCACCACCGGACGAGGTTCAGGTCGTTCTCGGACAGGGGCTCCCGACCGACCGGCATCGGGCTCCCGAAGGTGTCCTCCCCCAGCGTGGCGGCCGCGAGCTTCTGATAGAGCACGCTGCGCGAAGCGGCGCCGGGCGCGACGCGAAGACCCGCTCCGCCCGCGGCCGGAACGTCGTGCAAGTTGGCCCAGGCCGCGCCCGGGGAGAGGTCGAGGCCGCCGGAGGCCGTGCCCGATCCGTGGCATGCGCCATTGGTGCAGCCGTAGCCCTCGAAGACCACCTGCTGAACCGCGTCGAACGTGCTCTCGAACTCCACGCCCTCACACTCGGCCGGCTCCCCGGGATCGGTCGGCTCCGGATCGGTGGGCTCGGGATCCGTCGGCTCGGGGTCGGTGGGCTCGGGATCCATCGGGGCCGGCTGCTCGGAGCCACCTCCGGACGAGCCCGAGCCGCTGCTGCCGCACGCGGCAAGCGTGAACGCGCTCAGCACGGACAGCGTGACGAGAAGGGGGCGAAACGATCGAAGCTCCATCAGGGGCGTCCTCCGGGGTTCTCGACCCGGCGCCGATGCGGCAGCCGAGCCCTGTCGAAAAGCTAGCAGGCTCGTGGGTCTGCGGACAAAGTCGACTCCGCCGACTGGCGCAGAGGGGCGCCGAACAGTCGGATCACCTGCGCGCCCGGCGGATACCGTCGGACGCCCCGGGCGGGAGGAGGTCCCGGAGAGAGGGAGGAGCGCCCGAAGGTCCGCCCGAGCGCCCCGGGAGAGGACGGGCGCGGGTTGCCGTTCCTCGGCGTTTCGTCGGAGGATCGAGGATGAGCTACGAGCAGATCGAGTACGACGCGCGCGACGACGTCGCCTGGGTGACCCTCGACCGCCCCGAGAAGCTGAACGCCTGGACCCCGCGCATGGCGACCGAGCTCGCCGACGCCTTCGAGCGCGCGAACACGGATCCCTCGATCGGCGCGATCGTGATGACCGGCGCCGGGCGCGGCTTCTGCGCGGGCGCCGACATGGAGGACACGTTCCGGACGCGCATCCGCGGAACCGATCCGGGCGCGAACACCGCCGAAGGCGACGGCGGAATGCCCAAGGGCCTCGATTGGGTCGCGCTGTGTCGGAGGTCGAAGCCTCTCGTCGCCGCCGTGAACGGCGCGGCGGTGGGCATCGGCATGACGATGATCCTTCCGTTCGACGTCCTCCTCGCTTCGAGCAAGGCGAAGTTCTCGATGGCGTTCATCAAGGTGGGGTTGGTCCCCGAGCTCGCGAGCTCCCATCTCCTCGTCCAGCGCATGGGCTTCGGCCGCGCGAGCGAGATGTGCCTCTCGGGCCGGCTCTACGACGCGAACGAAGCGTACTCCGCCAGGCTGGTCGAGCGGCTGGTGGAGCCCGACGAGCTGCACGATGCGGCGCTCGAATGCGCCCGCGGCATCGCGAGCAATCCACCCCCGCAGCTCCAGATGATCAAGGACCTCCTCACGGCGAACGCCAGCGACACCGATCTCCGGGCGATCCAGAAGCGTGAGTCCGAGCTCCTGCGCCGATGCTGGGAGACCCCGGAGCACAAGGAGGCGGTCGACGCCTTTCTGGAGAAGCGCACGCCGAAGTTCCGATGACCGCCCGGCCTGCCTCCGGGTTGGGTGCGAGACACGTATTGTCCGGCGAAGGAGCGACGTCGTAGCGTATCCCCATGCAACGTCGACTCGCGGTTCTCACCGCTCTCGCACTCGCGGGTTTCCTCGCCGGCACGGCCCGCGCACCTGCGGCCGGGTTCGATCTCGTGCAGGAGGCGGTACTTCCAGAGGCCGCGGACGAGCCCCACCTCGCCGTCAGCCCCGACGGCCGGCACCTCTACGTCGCCCATCGACTGGCATCGGGCGGCTTCGACGGGCGGCTTTCCGTGCTGGACATCCAATTCGGAGGCCTCTCCCTCGTCGAGACCCATTCCTTCACGGGCCAGGCGTACGGCCTGGCGGTGAGCCCCGACGGCCTGCACGTGTACGTCTCGCGCTACGGATTCGAGATGTTCTCGGTCTACGGCCGCGACGCGACCACGGGCGCTCTCACCCTGATCGACGATACGGGTGCGGGCCTCCCCGCAAAGTTTCGGGCGTATCGGCAGATCCAGTTCGGCCCCGACGGGCGAGCGTACCTTGGGTACACGACCTTCCTCTTTGCCGTCGGTGGGGGCGTGGCCGTCGCCGCGCGAGACCCCGGAACCGGACTTCTCACCGCGATCCAGTTCGCGGAAGTCGGCGGAGACGCTCCCGGCACCATCGGAAGCGCACTCAGCCACGATGCCATCCGCGTCTACGCGGTGAGCCCGCCACAAGTCTCCAGCGCGGGGCTGCTGAGCGTCTTGTCGCGCGATCCCACGACGGGGCTCCTCACGGTCCTCCAGGGCATCGCGAACAGCCAACCCGAGTTCGCGCTCCGCGACCCCCGCACGCTGCACGTCACGGAGGACGATGCGTACGTCTACGTCGCGAACCGGTCCGACGACACGGTTTCGGTCTTCACCCGCGACGACGCGACGGGCGAGCTCGCCCTCCTCCAGGTCCTCGAGCACGACGTCGGCGAGGTGTCCCATCTCGCCGGCCCGGCCACGTTCGCGGTTCTGCCGTCGGACGGCACCGTTCTCGTCGGCACGAGCGCCGGAATCACCGCGTTCCGTCGAGGGACGTCGGGCCATCTCGGCCACGTCGGCTTCTTCCCCGATGCGATCGACGGACGCCCCGACTTCACCGACGTTCCGGGCTTCCTCCTCACGGACGACGGACGACTCTTCGCCGCCGGGCCGAACGTCGCCGAGATCGAGTGGAACGACTTCTGCGATCCGACCCCGCGAGCGAATTGCCGCACCGGGGGCAAGGGCAAGCTGTCGCTGCGCGATCGCATCCTCGACACGCGGGACTTCTTCTCGTGGCTCTGGGCGAAGGGAGAAGCGACCACCCTCGCGGAGCTCGACGGCGAGGCCGCGCACGACTTCGCCGCGTGCCTCTATGCGAACGTCGACGTCGATCCCGAGCTCGTGCTGCGGGTGGCCGTTCCCCGAGGCGGAATCTGTCCGAAGTCGTCGCCGAAGCCCTGCTGGACCCTCTCGACCAAGACCGCCAAGTACAAGGATCCCGACGCGACCCCGGACGGTGCGTCGAAGGCGATCCTCGGTTCGGGCGACGAGGGAAAGGCGAAGATCAAGATCACCGGCACGAAGCGGCTCCAGATGCCGGCACTGCCACCGCCCCTCCCCGCCGTCCTGCAGTTGCAGAGCTCCTCCGGGACGTGCTGGGAATCGCGCTTCTCGACCGCCAAGACCGCGACGAGCTCGACCTTCAAAGCCGTCGCCGATCTCCCCTGACTCGCGAGCGCACGATGTTCCGGCTCGGAGATTCGCCGAAGGGTGTCGGCGCGTCTCCAGCTCGGGACACTAGCCCGCGGGTGCCGAGCTCCCGGCGATCTCCAGAACGCGGTGGGCGTGATGGGTACGGCCGAACTCGTCCGTCGCCCGGACCGTCACGGTATACGTGCCGGGCGCGAGGTCGTCCGGAAGCTCCGCCTCGAAGACGTGCGACGAGGGAAGCGGCTCGACCCAGCTCTTCTTCTGGTCTGGATGCCGGCCCCAGAGCTCGAGGAGCCACGGGTCGGTCCGCGAGACCCGCTGGAGTGGCTGGAAGGGCCTCTTCCCGACGGCGAACTCGACTCTGGAGCGAGGTCCGCCGTCCCAGAGATTCACGAGGAGCGACGTCGCCGGCAGCTCGTCGATGAAGAATCGCCCGTCGAAGGTCGCGCCGGCACGCTCGTCCCGCCGGCCGTCGACACGCAATCCGTGATGCGAGACGTCGAAGAGGATGCGCATCTGCTCGGTCGCCGGCTTGCCCGCGGCCTTGAAGCGCACCGCGGGATCGGCGCCGTCGACCTCGAGGACGTGATAGCCGTTCGGCGTGCCATCGCGTTGTGGGGTCGTCGGAATGCCGCGCTCGTCCGAAGGACCGCTCCACCAGCTTCCAGACACGGTCGCCAGGATGTGGTGATGGAGCTCCCCCGGCCCCGCAAAGCCGTCGGACGGGCCGAAGTAGTGATGCTCGGTCGTGTGGGTATGTCCCGCGACGGTGTAGAGATTCGGCCTGCCCGCCAGGAGCGCGAACAACTCCCGTCGGTTCTGCGTATTCGTGTCCGGCGCCTCCGGCTCGCCTTCGTGCGTGCGCAACGGCGCGTGCATCGCGAGGAAGACGAGCTTCTCCTCCGGCACGTGCGCGAGCTCGGCCTCCAGCCACCGAAGCTGGTCCTCCGAGATGCGTGCCTCGTAGCTTCCGGTGCCCCGCGGATCGGCGGGATCCGCCGTACCCCGCCCGAGGTAGCGGATGTTATCCAGGACGATGAATACGGCATCGCCGTACTCGAAGGCGTAGTAGGGCGGTCCGTAGTAGCGCTTGAACGTCTCCAGGGAGCCTGCATCGCCCTCGGCATCGAGGTTCATCTCGTGATTGCCAGGCACGTTGTACCAGGGGATGCCGATCTGTCCGACCACGGCGTTGAAGCGCGGGAAGTGCGACAGGTCGTCGAAGAGGATGTCGCCCATCGTCATGCCGAACGCCGCATCCGTGCCGATGAGCTCCGACACGACGTCGTCGCGGATATAGTCGATCTCCGCGTTCGTCATCGGTTGCGTGTCGGCGAAGAGAATCGCCTCGAAGCGAGACGGCTCGGGACGGCGCGTGAGCGGGAAGTCGATCCGGTCCGGCAGAGGGCCCGTCGGCTCCACGCCCGGATACCGCAGCCCCGCGGGCGATCCCTCCGGCTGATGGACGTGGAAGAAGCGAGGGAGCTGGTGCGCCGTCACGGGAGTCGCCCAGCCGGCCGGCTTCGTGACGAAGACGATGGCCGGAGCCGTCACGTCGATCTCGTAGCGCCCTTCCTCGTCGGTCGTGACCACGTCCCGCCCGTTCGAGACACGCACGTCCGGCACGCCCGCCTCGCCCGGATCGAGGATCCCGTCGCGATCGGCGTCATCGAAGACCGTGCCACGCGCCGTCTCCGCGACGACCGGCGAGGCCGAGAACGCTACACTCGCGGCGGCCACCGCCGCCGTCACGCTGCGTCGAATCATGCGCGTACGGATCATCGAGGGATTGTGCTCGGTTCGACCGGGGCACGCCACCCGTCCGCGAGCGCGGTCGACCGCACCCCAAGTTCGCACACAACCGTCTTTCGCGGCGCGGAGCGGTTCGCCCATCCGGGCGACGACCACCCGAATCACGGACAGCTCAGGTTCACGGACGCACCGTCGTCGAAGTAGTCGCACGACACGGCGGAGCCGTGCGCCGCGTTCACGGCCCGACACGCGCGGCATCGCGCCCGCGCCTCGAGGCAATCCACGAGGGCGGTCGCATCCCCCGCGCTCGCCGCGCACGGCCCAGGCAGGGAGGCGGCCACGTCGACCCCCGCGTCGTGGCAATGGCGCGCGATCCGTGAGCCGAGGATGTCGCGGAATCGCGCGACGATGCCGTCGGGATCGTCGTCAATGCCGCCGAGCATGCCCGTCGCCAGGTCGGCGGCATTGCGCATCTCGCCGAGGAGCCCCTTCTTCGCCTCCTTGAGAGCCGCGAGCAGCATGCTCTCGAGAAACGCGTTGGTACGTGCGGCCACGGTCGTCTGGCAGCGGTACTGGTCCGTCCCCGCGAGCGCGACTTCGCGCGGAGCCGGGCCGAACACGTCGGTCGTCATCCCGAGCGACTCGGCCTCCACCACCGTGTTGATCGTCGCCGCATCGGTCACGCCGAAGTCCGGCGGCGTCGTCGCACAGCGAGTCGCCTCGATCCGGCCCGTCTTGGCTTCGGCGCGACGAACCCGGCCGGAAGAACCCTCGAGACAGGCGTCGACGGTTTCGGCGAGCTTGCGCTTTCCTTCGTCACGAATGCAGCGTTCGTTGTGACTGTTCCGCTTCGCCAACAGACTGCCTTTGGCACCGACCTGGCCGCCCATCTTGGTCACGCACGCTCTCTGCGACGCACTCGCAACCGCGCTTCGCGTATACTCCGCGAAGTCCATGTCCACCGAGAACGCTGGAGAGCGAACGCCGGGGCCATAGCCGGTCGGATCGCTCGGATCCGCGGCGAAGTGATCGACCCAGAGCTTCTCCCAATCACTCAACGTCCCCATCTCCGGCGGAATGCTCCCCCGAAACTGGTCCAGGAAGAGCTGGTCGTAGTAGGCCGGGTCCGCAAGATAGTCCGGGTGCTGGCCGACCACGTCGACACCCGGCACGGAGTCGACCTTGAAGAGCGACGCCAGGATCGCGAACGCCTGGGCCTCGTTGATGCCGAGCGCGCCCGCGACCGCGTCGCGGAAATCGTAGATCAGCCAGACCGCGTTCACGAAGTGCTCGAAGGTCGTGCGGTGGCGATCCAGCGTCGGCGAGTACACCTCGACGTCGATCCGGTTCGCGTCGAAGTCGAACTCGTAGATCCGCAGGTAGCCGTCACCGCCGTTTCGAAGGGACTGGTAGTCGCTCACGATCTCGAGCACCGGCAGGTCCGAGCCGTTGCGGCCGTCGAGGCGGTACAGGTCTGCATCGAAATGACCGCCCTGCGCCATCACCACGTTGGGGTGTGACTTGATGAACTCGAGGTAGATCTCCTGAGCCGACTTGCCCCCGTTCCAGATCCCGTCGCCGGCCGCTGCACCGCCGAGGAGCGGTTCGGGCTCACCGTAGCGCGCGTAGGCCGCGAACAGGTCGTACATCCACGCGTGCATCGTGACCACGACGACCTTGTCCCGATGCTGCCGCAATACCTCGTCGGCCCACGCGAGCTCGGCGGAGGGAGCCGAGAGTGCGAGATTCATGAAGAGCACCCCATTCTCGCCGTCGCTGATGATCTGGAAGCTGCTCGAGCCCGTCGGCGACGCTCCGCCGTACCAGGGCTCGCCCGCGAAGTGCTGGGGACCGAAGTTCTCGACGTACGTCTCGTAGTGGGGCCCGCCCGGCGTCGATGCGTTCCTGTCGTGGTTGCCCATCACCGTCCCGTACGGGATGCCGGCCGCGTCGAGGACGTCGAGGGCGGCCTTGCCCCGGACCCATTCGACGGGCACGTCGCCGTTGTCGACGATGTCGCCCAGATGGACGACGTAGTCGATGCCGAGCGCCTCCGCGTTGTCCGCGATCCACTCCGTCTGGTCGGTGAAGTACCGATACGTCCCCGCGGGATCCGTGACCGGCGGTCCACCCGAGGAGCCCGGGAACCGGTTCTCCGAGTAGATCTGGGTGTCTGGCAACGCGACGAATTTGACCGCGCCTCGCGACGGGGCGGGCGCAGCGATCAGGAGAGCGGTGAGAAGCGAGATCCGGACGACGTTTGGGTTCATCACGGTTCTCTCCTACCTCGCGGGTCCCCTGCCGCGGAAGACCGGCTTTCGGACCGTCGCATGAAGAGTCGATGACGTCTCCGGGAGCGGCCGGGGCGCGGACGGCCCACCGCTGACCCTCCGGTCGGCAGGAGCCGACCCGAGGATTTGCCGACGCGCGCGAGCGGAACCGTTCACGACGAGTGACGATTGATCACCCCGACGCCGTTCGATCGGCCGCACGTCGGCGCCCGTCCCTCTCCCGCGACGAACGGCCTCACTCGAACGCGGTAATCGACGCCGTTGCACCAGGCGAAAGGATCAAACGTTCGAACGACGAAACGACGCCGATTCGCCAAGACGAGTGTTGAGTCGAGCTTAGAATTCGATAGAGGCAGATCACCTTCCATTCCACCCGTCGGCACGCATTCCCGCAAACACCCTGCCCCGAAGCTCACCACCAGTCTCTCGAGGAGGAGGTTCCGATGTTCAGCCGACGATGCTTCCGCGATCACGCGCGGTCGACCACGACGTATCTCAGCTTCGCTCTCACTCTCGCCCTGACGGCCGGCTCGCCGCTCTCGGCCGACGGAGCCACGGCGACCTTCACGAGCACGAAGAACGGACGGTCGGTGCAAGGGCTTCAGAACGGCAGCCCCCGAAACGTGGGCTTCGCCGGCACGTTCAACATCGAGATCGACGGCATGGGCCCGCCAGTGGAGGCCTATTGCGTCGACATCGACAACGGGATCTCGCCGGGCACCACACTTCCTCAGGTCCCACCCGACTACCCGGATGAGGTCCTGTTCATCCTGAACAACGCGTGGCCGCAGACCAACGCGATCGGAACACCGCTCGGGAGCGCCAACGACGAGGCTGCGTCCGTCCAGTGCGCCATCTGGAACTTCACCGACAACTACCTGTGCACCGCCCCGGCGAACGTCGCCGCCCGCGCCGCGGCGATCGTGAGTGCCGCCGCGGCGGCGGCGCCGACGTTCCCACCCCCAGCGCCGCAGAGCATCTCGATCGATCCACCCGCGGCGACGAACGAGCTCCCGGGCGACACGACGCACTCCGTGACCGCGACCCTGCTCGACGGCGACGGCGATCCCCTCCCCGGCTTCGAGGTGACCGTCGAAGTCACCTCGGGCCCGGGCGCGGGCGCGATCACGTCGAGCCCCTCGCCGGCCGTCGTTCTGGGCTACTCGAACGGCGTCCCAGGCCTCGACACCATCGAGGCCAGCACCGTCTACGAGCTCCCCACGGGACAGAAGTTCAAGCTCTTGAACCGACAGGGGATCGTCCTCGCGGGCGACCCGATCGAAGGCACCGTGAGCGCCACGGCGACGAAATCCTGGCTGGACCCGGCCATCTGCGGCGACGGCAACGTCGATCCCGGCGAAGAATGCGACGACGGCAACGGCGCGACGGGCGACGGATGCCGGCCCGACTGCTCCGCCGAAGAGTGCGGCGACGGGATCGTCGACGTCGGCGAGCAATGCGACGATGGCAACCAGAACCCGAACGACCACTGCAAGAACGACTGCACGAACAACGTGTGCGGCGACCAGATCGTGAATCCGCCCACGGAGGAATGCGACGACGGCAACTCCGTCAACGACGATGGCTGCACGAACGCGTGTCAGCACCCGGAGTGTGGCGACGGCATCCTGCAGACCGGCGAGGAGTGCGACGACGGAAACGCCATCGATGACGACG